>JAQUNG010000001.1 GCA_028717725.1 bacterium
ATCCGGAGCACGCTGAAAGATCCCGGGAAACCCGCTGAAATGGGCCGGGAAGCAAGATTAACCGTGGAAAAAGACTATGGTCCTGATGTGCATTATAATAAACTTATGGATATATACGAAGCCGCGGTGAACAAACATGGAAAAAAGAGTTAAGTATCCCAGGGAAGCCTGCTTTATAGCGACTTACAGGTGTAATGCCGGATGCCGTATGTGCGGCATATGGAAGAAAAAAGCCGATATTCCGAAAGAGATAAAACCCGAAGTGCTTGACAAGCTTCCCGAGGGATTTGACAGGATAAATATCAGCGGCGGCGAACCTTCTTTAAGAGATGACCTACCGGAGATCGTCGAAGTATTAAGGTCTAAATCTCGAAAAATCGATATCAGCACAAACGGCTATATTACGGAAAAACTGGTTGAAGCCGGGCGAAAATTCCCCGATACGGCGTTCAGGATAAGCCTTGAAGGTATGCAGGAGCTCAATGACGATATGAGAGGACTCAAAGGCGGATTTAAAAAAGCCATGGAAAGCGTTAAGGCGCTGCGCTCGGCTGGTGTTAAAGACATAGGGTTAAGTATAGTCATCTCGGACAAAAATAAAAACGACCTGTTAAAGCTGTATAGGATGGCGGTAGAAATGGATCTGGATTTAAGCAGTTCGGTCATACACAATTCTTTTTATTTCAATAAATTTGACAATAAAATCGAAAATGGCGAAAGCACTGTCATCGAGGTAAGGAAATTTATTGAAGAGCTTCTTAATTCTAAAAGGAAGAATATCCGCCTCAGGGTTAAAGACTGGGGCCGGGCTTTTATCAACTATGGTATTGTTAGACATATCAAAGGGGAAAACCGTCCCATAATATGCGGGGCCGCGCGGGATTTCTTCTTTCTGGATCCATACGGAGATATTCTGGCGTGCAACGGAAGCGATGAGCCGTGGGTTCTAGGCAATATTGAAGATGAGACATTCGAACGTATCTGGTCCGGAGAAAAAGCCGCGGAAGCGCGGGAAAAAGTTTCACGATGTCTTAAAAAGTGCTGGATGGTGGGAAGCGCCCGGCCTGCAATGAAGGCTATGCCATGGATTCCCGTCTTCTGGATAATAAAAAACAAAATACGTCTTTTGACAGGCCGCGGTATTGTGCAGTGAAAAACGCTAAGACAGAAAAACATATCGCCGTTATAGGCATAAAAGGTTATCCCCCCAGAGCAGGTGTGGACTTTGTTGCCGATGAGATCATACAAAGCGCTCTGAAAAACGGCTTCAAAGTCACTGTTTACGGGAAGAGAAGCTGTCAGAACCGGGATTACAAAGAGGAAAACCTGAAAATAGTTTCAATCCGGGATATAAAAGGCAAACACCTCAGCGCTTTTTCGTACGGAGTTTTTTCCGCTCTGCACGCGCTTTTATTCGGCCGCTATGACCTTATTCATCTGCATTGCGCGGATTACGGCTATATTGTCCCCTTGCTCAGGTTAAGGTTCAGGGTATTGAGCACATCTCACGGCGCGGAATATAAGCGCGATAAGTGGAATTTCCTTGCCAAAGCATTTTTCAGGGTTGTAGAGAGGCCTTTTATTAAATATTCCGATATCTGCACATGTGTTTCGAGAAAGCTGAGCGAATACTACAGGGAAAAATACAGAAAGAAAGTCTTATTCATTCCCAACAGGATAGATTTTGAAAGCATAGACCGCATAAAACCTCTCTTAAACGGCGCGAGGTGCGCCGCATACGGCCTGGAACCCGGTAAATATATTCTTTTTTGCGCCGGAAGAATAATACCGAGTAAAGGCTGTGATATACTGCTGAAAGCAGGAGAAAGAGCTCATATAGCCGAACCGATTGCGGTTATAGGAAATATCAAAGACAGGTACTACAAGAAATACCTGTCGAAATTGAAAAAGGAAAATACGGTTTTTATCAATGCTATCGACGACAGAAAAACATTATTCGATATAATCAGAAACTGCCGTTTTTTTGTATTTCCATCGACTTACGAGGCGATGTCTATGATGCTGCTTGAAGCGGCTGCGCTGGGCAAGGGTATAGTTTGCAGCGATATTCCGGAGAATGTCGAGGCCATAGGGGAAAACGCTTTATTTTTCAAATCGGGTTTTATTGATGATCTTGCGGAGAAACTGAAATACGCGCTGGAGCATCCCGGCATAATAGATGAACTCGGCAAGAGAGGATATGACTGGGTCAGAGAAAACAGGAACTGGGAAAAATTCGCGCTTACATATATAGACTTATATTGCGAGTTGATGTCGCAGGGGAAATGAAAAAACCCTGCTATTCCAAAATGTTTTTCGACATGTATGTCATGCGCTTGTTTTTTTGCACTACTAAATTACTCTGGAATATATAACGCAAATCTGATAAAATTCACCTCTTCAATACAGTTAATTAAATAACATACTTATGATTGCGGTTTATAATATCATTTTTCATATAGGTTTTCTGTTTATGCTTCCCGTCTTCCTATTCAGGATGTTATATCTGAATAAGTACAGGGCGGGCATGCTCCAGAGGTTTGGGTTTTACCCGAAGGAGATAAGGCAAAAACTGAAAGAAGGCAGGAATATATGGATTCACGGGGTATCTGTCGGTGAAGTCATTGCCGCTCAGCCACTTATAGCTCTTTTAAAATCAAAGTATCCCGGAAATAAATTTGTAATCAGCACAACTACGAATACGGGAAATCAGGTCGCTCGCAAGTATGCGGGTGCCGCTGATATTGTGATATATTACCCTGTTGATTTTCCGTATTCCGTCAAAAAGGCCGTAAGGGCTGTTGATCCCGAATTATTTATTATGCTTGAAACCGAACTGTGGCCGAATATGATAAAGGCCCTGGGAAACGGCGGAGTGCCTATTTTTCTTGTTAATGGGAGAGTTTCCGATAATTCATATAATTGGTACAAAAAGGCGGTTCCTGTCCTCAGGATTGTTTTTAAATACATATCGGCTTTTATAATGCAGGCGAAACTTGACGCCGAGAGAATAATCCGGCTGGGTGCCGATTCCGCGAAGGTGTCTTACGCGGGCAGTTTGAAATATGAGAGCGCCATAGGTGATGAACCTGACACGGATGAAATAATAGAGTTGGCTTCCGAACTGGGTATTCAGGGAAACGACATCGTTATTATAGGCGGCAGCACCCATGAACGCGAGGAAGAAATGCTGATAAAAGCTTTTTCAAAAGTGAAAAAAAAGTGTATTTCCGCTAAATTAATTCTCGCGCCGAGGCATCCCGAGAGGTTTAACAAGGTTATTGCCGTCGTAAAAGAAAGCGGATTTATTTATTCGACAAGAAAAAAAATAAAGGCATTTAATTCGGAAGAGAAGCAAAAGAAAGAAATCATAGTCCTCGATACCATAGGAGAACTGAAAAAAGTGTATAATCTGGGAAACATCGTTTTTATAGGAAAGAGCATGTTCGGAAAGGGCGGGCAGAATATACTTGAGCCCGCGGCTGCCGGGAAAACCATAATTACCGGGCCTCATATGGAAAATTTTCGGGATATTATGACGCAGTTTATAAACGCCAACGCCTGCGTTGTAGTGAACAGCGAAGTAGAATTTGAGGAAAACCTGATATCTTTATGCAGGGATAAATCAAGGGCAAAAGAGCTCGGCAGAAGGGCTAAAAACCTTGTTATAGCCAATTGCGGAGCCGCGTCAAGAATAGCGGAAAAGGTAGAGAAAGCCGCTTTTCATCGGACTCAGGATGCGGGAGTCGGGTCCCGCAATTAACGCTCATGGCAGGAAACGGGAGTAATTAAAAAGTTTTTTGTTTTGAAGATTGGAATTTTGAATTTTTGTCTGCCAATAGGCAGGTTTTTAAGATTTTGTATTTAGGATTTCGGGTTTGGATTTAAAACAAAGGAGTTAAATATGTTGTTTTCAAGCCTTATCAATAAAAAGCTCGTGAATCTCGATTTAAAGTCGTGTGATAAACAATCGGCCGTAAAGGAGATGGTGTTGCCGCTTAAAGAGTTCGGATATGATGATGATGTCGAAAACATAGTAAATATGGTTATGGAAAGAGAAAAGATAGCCCCGACTTACTTAGGAGAGGGAATAGCCATTCCGCACGCAAGAATAGACGGACTGAAAGATTTCTACATTATTATAGGAAGGTCGGCGGAAGGGATAGACTATAAGTCGGAAAAAGGCTTTAAAGTCAACCTGATATTCCTGATTTTGTCAGGGAAGACGAAAAATAAGATTATGCTGCAGACACTTGCGGCGGTGGCAAAACTGGTGAAAAACAAAGAGAACAGAGAAAAAATACTGAAAGCCGGAGACCCTGCGGAACTTATAGAATTTATTGAGAACAGCGGAATTAAAGTTAAAGAAGCACTGACTAATTCTGATATAATGGAGCCCCCTCTGGTATTTTTTAATCCCGAAATGACGATTAAGGAAGCCGCCATAGTGTTTCTTAAAAATAATATGATGTGTGCCCCGGTTGTTGATGGGGATAATATGCTGATAGGAGAAGTGCGCGAATCCGATATAGTGGAAATCGGGCTTCCGAAGTATATGAATCATCTGAGCAACCTGTCCTTTTTAAAGGATTTTGAGCCGTTCGAAGAGTTTTTTAAAAAGGAAGATATAATAAGGGTAAAAGATATTATCAGAAAAGATCCTCAGACTGTCGCTCCCGATACATCCATTGTCGAAGCGGCTTTTCTTCTGGTTAAGAAAAAAACGGAAAGAATTTTTGTCGTGAATAACGGTAAGCTTATAGGTTCTATCACGGCGAGGGACATTATCACAAAAGTACTGCAAATCTGAGGAATAAAAATCATGTTTTTTGCTCTGATTATTTTTTTCGTAGTTCTGTTCGCTGTCGCCACAGATAGGGGAGACAAGACGATTTCAGTCCTTGTAGGAGCTTCCCTTATGCTGGTTTTAAAAATCGTTCCCCAGGATATCGCGTTCAAATGGATTGATATGAACGTGATACTGCTGTTGATCAGCATGATGATAATTGTGGGAGTGTTCGCGAAGACGGGAATATTCGAATGGATGGCTATAAAAGTCGCGAAATCCGCCAAGGGAAGACCGCTGGTTATAATATTGCTGCTTTCGGTTGTAACCGCCGTTCTCTCCGCTTTCCTGGATAATGTTACGACAGTCCTTCTTATAGCTCCCATTACATTCCTTATAAGCCAGCAGTTGGATATCAATCCCGTGCCTTTGCTTATCATTGAGGTAATGGCTTCGAACATAGGAGGCACGGCGACTCTCATAGGGGATCCTCCTAACATACTTATCGGCAGCGCCGCAAACCTGAGCTTCAACGATTTCCTGGCAAACCTTACGCCTGTTATCCTGATTGTCATGGCCGTTTTTATAGTGACGGTTATTTTTTTGATGCGCGACAAACTGAGAGTTTCCAATGAAATAAGAGCGAGAATAATGGCTCTTGACGACAGCAGGGCTATAAGGGACAAGAAATTGCTGTTGAAATGTTTATTTGTGATGATTTTGACTTTGTTGGCGTTTCTTATCCATGAAAAACTGGATATAGGGCCGGCTTCAGTCGCGCTCGCGGGAGCGACTCTGCTTATGATTATTGCGGGAGAAACAACGGAAGATTTCTTTAAATCGGTTGAATGGCCCACAATATTTTTTCTGATAGGACTTTTTATTATCGTTTCAGGCGTTATTCAAGTCGGGGCGGTTGGCATAGCGGCAAAGAAATCTGTTGAATTTACGGGAAAAAACTATGGCCTTACGACATTGATGATATTGTGGGTATCCGCGTTGTTTTCTTCGGTGATAGGGAGTGTTTCCAATGCCGTTGCGCTGATTCCCGTTGTCAAAGATATAGGCGCGCATTTTTCCGATGTTCAGCCGCTTTGGTGGGCCCTTGCTTTGGGGGCTTGTCTCGGCGGGAACGGCACGATAATAGGGGCGCCCGCCAATATAATAATCGCCGGGCTTGCCAAAAAAAACGGGACACCCATACTTTTCAGGGAATTTTTTAGATACGGCGTGATTTTTGTAATAGAATCGCTGGTTATCTGTACTTTATATGTTTATTGGAGATACCTGTAGGTTTGATTATGAGAATTGACGAGATTATCGGGAAAAATACGGTAATTTTAGATATGAAAGCATCAGACAGAGATGATGCCATAAGACAGTTATCCCGTGTAGTCGCGCCTGTGACCGGCGCCATAAATTCTGAAGAACTTGCGGCAGGGCTGATATTAAGGGAGGAAAAAGGCCCGTCAACGGCGACAAAAGGCGGTTTTGCCATAACCCACTGCAGGACTGACTTTGTGGACGGTATTTTCGGGGGTGCGGCAAGGCTGTCCAAGCCCGTTGATTTTCATGAGCCGGGAGGCAATCTGACAAGCCTTATGTTTCTTTTTGTCGATTCAAGGGAAAGGAATGAAGATTACCTTCGGCTTCTTTCCAGGATAACAAGGATTTTATCCAAAATAAAAGTCAGGGAAAGATTACTTTCGGCCAAAACCAACGGTGAATTTTTAAGCATTCTTGCGGAACACGATATTTAGGAGTTAAGGGTATGGTAGCATTGCTGATAAAAATAAGGGAATCGATTGAAAAATACGCCATATCCGTAATAACGGGCGAACGTGATGATTTCAGCGCGAGATGTTTTCTCAAGGTGTTAAGTTTCTTATCGAGGATTTTCGGTTTTGTCGTACAGATAAGGCTTTTTCTTTACAGACACAGGATATTCAGGAGGAAAACACTTGGGTGTATGGCAATCAGCATAGGGAATCTGACTGTTGGAGGAACCGGTAAAACTCCGATAGTCGAAATGTTTGCCAAGTCCCTGGAAGGCGAAGGCAGAAAAGTGGCAATTCTTTCGAGGGGGTACAGAAGCGCGAGCAAGTCTGTCATAGTGAGGTTTGCGGATTTTATTTTTAAGAATAAAATGAAATATGAGCCGAAAATCGTTTCGGACGGCAGAACTATCCTTCTGGACTCCATACACGCGGGCGATGAGCCTTATATGCTGGCTAAAAATGTTAAAAACGCTATAGTCCTTGTGGACAAGAACAGAGTGAAAGCGGGGGCTTTCGCCATCGAAAGATACGGGGTGGACACTCTTCTGCTGGATGATGGGTTCCAATATCTTCCTCTGGACAGGCGATATGATGTTGTTTTAATCGATGCGACTTCGCCTTTCGGCAATGAAAAAATGCTTCCGCGGGGCGAATTGAGGGAAACGGTGAATAACCTTAAAAGGGCGAATATCGTTTTTATCACTAAAGCGGGAGGGAAGGACATTTCGATTTTAAAAAGTAAGATAAAGACAATAAATCCCAAAGCGGAAATCATTATCTGTGTGCATAAACCTTTATATTTTGAGGAAGTTTACAGCGGCAACAAGAAAGACATAAGTTTTATTGACTTAAAAAAAATTTCCACGTTATCTGCGATTGCCAAACCCAGAGGTTTTGAGTTTGCCCTGGAAGAAATCGGCGCCCAGATTGTTTCTTCCCATAGGTTTATGGACCATCACAGGTTTACCCAGCAGGAAATAATAGATGTGATTAATGATGCTATTGGCAAGGACGCGGAAGCTATAGTCACCACCGAAAAAGATTCCGTAAGATTTCCCTATGTTTCGGGAATTGATATGCCCGTTTATTTTTTAAGGGTCAGAATTGAGATTATAGAAGGGGCAAAAGATTTTAATGATTGCGTATCTCGCATATGTTTCAGCTAAAGCAAGCCTTTTTATATTAGGGGTTCTTCCCGAATGGATATCTTACCGGATAGGAAGACTCTTAGGCATTGCGGCTTACATTCTGGATGCAAGGCACAGAAAGGTCGCAGTTGAGAATGTAAAGAAGTCTTTCCCCATGATGAAAAGCAGGGAAGTTAAAAGAATTGCGCGCTCTTCATTTATGCATTTTGGAATGGTAGTAATTGATTATGGGAAAGTATTTGTTAAAGGACCGTTGTGGTTTTTGAAAAGGTCTGAAATAAGAGGTTCCGAATCGGTTATCGATTATATGAGAAAAAAGGAAAGAGGCGCGATAATATTGCTTGCTCATTTCGGAGTGTGGGAAGTCCTGGGTTCCATGTGTATTGTTGAAAATGTTGATATAAGCGTTATAGCAAAACCTCTAAAAAACAAATTTCTTGACAGTCTGATAAAAAGAATAAGAGAAAAATTCCCTCAGAAAGTTATTGATAAAATGGATGCTGTTTCTGGCATAAACAATATGTTAAAGAAAAATAAAATAGTTGGAATACTTGCCGATCAGAGAGCGGGAGGCAGGGGTGTTTTTGTCGATTTTTTTAACCGTGAAGCTTCTACAGTTGCCACCCCTGCGGTTTTTGCAGTAAAGACCAATACAGCTCTGTTCCCCATTTTTTGGTATAAGAACGGGGAACAGCAGATTTCGTTTATATGTGAAAAATAAAATTGAAGCTTCGGAATTTAGCGGTACATTTGATGAAAAAATATTCGGCATTACGCAAAAATATTCGAATATAGTGGAAAAAGAGGTAAGAAAATATCCCGAGCAGTATTTCTGGATGCATAGGAGGTGGAAGTCAAAGCCGAGAAAAGGCGCACTTACAGATAAAGGGAGACTTTAAGAAAAATGGCTAAAGAGAAATTGTTCCGGCGAGGAGGATTCAAGTGGCTATATTTAGTTTTAAATCCAAAATACGAATATCAAAATCCGAAAATAAAAAACAATGATAAATATTTTTCTATTTTGGAAATCAGGCTTTCAAATTTGTTTGGTATCTCGTGTTTGTGCCGGCTGTTTTTACACTTTCGATTATTAAGAGGTGAATAAGATATGGCAGATTCAAAAAGTAAGATTTTATTGAGGGCCGTAAACTGGATTGGGGATGCTGTTATGATGCTTCCATCGGTCAAAGCGATAAAGCAAATGTATGCCTCCGCCGAAATCGTTGTTTTGGGAAAAGGCAGCGTCAACGCGGTTCTTTCGCTTGGAAAGGTTGTTGACCGTTTTATCAAATATGATATACCGGCTGATGTTCTTGATCTAAAGGAAAGGGTCAAACTTTCAAAAGAAATAAGAGCTAACGGGTTTTCGAGGTGTTTTATTTTTCCCAATTCGTTCGATTCCGCGCTGATACCTTATATGTCGGGGATTCCCGAAAGAATAGGCTTCGGCGTTTTCCCCAGGTCTATACTGCTGACAAAGTCCGTAAAGCTTCCGCCGGTCGGCATTCACCAGGCGCTGAAGTATTTTGAACTGGTTAAAGCGGACGGCTTCTCGGGAAATATGCCCGATTTCAGTATGGAAGTCGACAATGCTTCTTTGGTGTGGGCGGATACGTTTCTCGGAATGAATTGCAGGGATCGCTCAGCCCCTTTGGTAGGAATAAGCCCCGGCGCGGAGTACGGTCCGGCAAAAAGATGGTTTCCCGATAGATTTGCGAGCCTTATTAACAGAATAAAAAATGTCTATAATGCGGAAGTTATACTTTTAGGAAGTAAAAATGACAAAGATATTTGCGGGGCTGTAAAAAGGCAGGTTTCGGGGACGATAATCGATGCCTGCGGCAAAACTACTATTCCCCAGTTAGCCGCAGTTTTAAAAAAAGTTAAGCTGTTGATAACAAATGATACGGGGACCATGCATCTGGCTGCCGCGCTGAAGACGCCTGTTCTGGCGATATTCGGTTCGACTGATGAGAAAGCTACATCACCCGTTAAAGGCGATATAATTGTGATAAAAAAAGAAACGGAATGCAGCCCGTGCCTGAACAGGATATGCCGCAGAAAAACTTACGAATGTTTTTCCAAAATATCCGTTGAGGAAGTCTTCGGCAGATTAAAAAAAATATTCGGCGCTTAACCGGAAAATCAGGCCTATGGATAAAATAAAAATATTGTTTGTCATAGAAAATTTTACGCCCGATACCGGCGGCGGGGAGAATTTTGCCAGGATGCTTGCTGATACCCTTACTTCGATGGGTTGCGCCGTGGTTGTGATTTCAAAAAACTTTGATTCCACGAATCCTGCGATAAAGCATATAAAAGTGCCGAAATCGTGTTTTATGCGGCTGTTTGACAGGATGATATTTGCGTTTTATGTGCCTTGGATGACCCGCAGGGAAAATTTCAATGTGATTTTTTCCTTTGGTAAAAGTTTTGGGATGGATATTTATCGTCCGGGCGGTGGTGTCCATTCCGCTTACAGAAAATATAATATCCGCTCATATAATAATGTCGTGTTCAAATTTTTCCAGAGAGTTAAAGATTTGTTGTCTCCCGAACAGTGGTTTCTGACATGGCTTGAGAAAAAACAATACAATTCAAAAAAGCTGAAAAAAGTCATTGCGGTGTCCAATATGGTTAAAAGGCATGTCAAGAGATGGTATAGGATTGAAGATTCCATGATAGAAGTGATTTATAACGGAGTTGATATCGGGAAATACCATCCTTCTAAGAAAGAGAATGCGGGCGCCGTTTTCCGCCGGGAACTGCATCTTTTAGATGAAGTCATATTGCTTTTTGTCGCCAACAATTTTAGGCTTAAGGGATTGAGGACCTTATTTGTGGCATTGTCAATGCTGGACGCTTCTTTACTTGAGCCGGTCAGACTTTTGGTCTCAGGCAAAGGCAAAGTGAAAAGATGGAAACAGATGGCTGACATGCTTGGAATCGGGGAAAATGTTATTTTTCTAGGTCAACAGGGTGATATGGGCCCTGTCTATGCCGCTTCCGATATTTTTATTTTACCTTCGTTTTATGACCCTTGCGCCAATGTATGCCTTGAAGCGATGGCATCATCGGTTCCGGTGATAACAAGTTCGTCGAATGGATCCAGTGAAATTATGGAAAACGGGAAAGAAGGTTTTATAGTGAAAGATGCCGATGATTTTGTCTGCTTGTCGGAGAAAATAGAATTTTTGCTTAAAAATAAAAAATCCAGACTGGAAATGGCTGAAAACGCCAGAAAACTTGCCGAAAAATATTCGATAAATCTGCAGTCGGAAAAAATTATCAGGGTTATCAGGGATATTGCGGCAAAAAACAGGGAACATTTATAATGAGGATTATTTATCCTGTCAACAAAAGGCTGGTTACCGGTCGGGCACACGATATTTTAATCATTAAGACTTGTTATGCTCTTGCGGAAGCCGGAATCGACGTAGTTTTGATAATAGGGAAAACTATGCCGGAAGAAAAAATCCTGTCTTATTACGGTCTTAGGCCTCATAAAAATCTTAAAATAATACAATTGCCGGTGCTCAGAAAAAGAGGCAGGTTCGGATTTTCATGGCATTTTATTTTTAACAGGTTCTGTCTGAAGAAAATATCGGACATTCTGTCTGACGGAAAAAAAAGTTTGCTTTATATCTCCGAGTTAAAGACGGCGCTGTTTTTGTTAAAATATAAAAAGCGGCTCAAGATACCTTTTTTCTATGAAATACACGGCCTTTACGCGGTATATCCCGATGACAAAAATTATCCCCGCGCGGATTTAAAAGAAGGCGCCGTATTCTCTCTTTCCGACAGGCTTATTGTGACAACCGGAAAACTCAGCGAAATTATAAAAGAAACATACCATGACGCGAAAAATATAGCGGTTGTGCCGCTGGCGGCGGATAAGCCATGTGTCGTTGGACATACGATGCAGGAAAATTTCAAAGTCTACTATGTGGGTCAGTTATATTATGAGCAGGGAATAGATTTGCTGATGGAAGCCGCCGGCAAGATCGAAGGCGCACAATTCCATGTTATAGGGGGAAAAGAGAATGAAGTCGCGTATTATAAAAATGCGGCTGCACAGAGGAATATTGCCGACAGGTTTTTCTTTCACGGGTTCATCAAGCCCTCAGAACTGGATAAGAAACTTAAGGAAGCCGATTGTTTTGTCATTCCCTCAAGAGAAAAAGGGAAAATGAATTATGTCGCGCACACAAAATCTTATGAATATCTCAGATACGGGAAGCCGATAATATCCTTCAGGCTGGATTCCGTCCTTGAGGTTTTGAGAGACGGTTATAACTCGCTCCTTGCCGACAAGAATGATGCCGGCGCGCTTGCAGGCTGTATCAGGCGGCTTAAAAATGACGGCGAATTGCGCCGCAGGCTTTCGGACGGCGCTTTAAAAACGCTGGAGGGATTTTCATGGGCCAAGAGAGCTGAAAAGTTAAAGCAAGTTTTCGCCGCCGGTATAAAATCATAGGATAGGAAAGGATTCGCTGAATGGATTTTAAATCAGGGCAGAAGTTTATAGGCTGGGATCTTGCAAGACTGGTCACCCTGTCTTTCCTTACGAGGCTGATTTTACGGTTAACCTTTTTTGTGCCGGCAAAGGACGGGTTGACTTTTATCGAATTGGCGCAATGTTTTATCAAGGGAGATTTAAAAACCGCTTTGTCACATGAATACCATCCTCTTTACCCCTGGCTGATAAGCGTCTTTTCAAAATTTACAGCGGATTTTATCGATGCAGGACTGTTTATATCGCTGTTATTCGGGTTTTTGCTGGTTATCCCTGTTTATCTTTCCGCTTTAAGGCTTTTTGACAGGAAAGCCGCCGTTATCTCCTCAATTTTTTGTATTTTTCACCCGTACCTTCTCAGGTTTTCGTCGAA
Organism: bacterium; assembly: GCA_028717725.1. Taxonomy (GTDB): domain Bacteria; phylum Auribacterota; class UBA6266; order UBA6266; family UBA6266; genus UBA6266. Next base: position 12,602 of record JAQUNG010000001.1, read on the forward strand.
TGTGCTTTCTGAATCGGCATATCTTTTTTTTACGAGTTTTGCGTTCTGGTGCGGTATAGAGGGGGTAACAAAGAAAAAAACCGTCTATTTTGCCGCAGTGGCTTTATTTTCTGTGTTTGCATATCTGGCCAGGCCGGAAGGCATCGGTATTCTGCTGGCAGTTGTGTCCTCTCTTCTGATAGTACCTTTGCATGGATGGAGTTTTTTGAAGAGATTATGGCTTTCATTTTTTGTTGTCGCCGTTTTCCTTGTTGTGGTTTTCCCGTATATTTATGTCATAAGCGAGTTTCAGGGCGAATGGCGTCTGACACAGAAAACCAGAGTTACATCGCTTTTTGGGCTGGATAGAACGGAAAAAAATACGGAAGTTGAACAATCGATTCCTGAAGTCGCAAAAGAATATCCGCTGAAAGCCGCTCCGGAGAGGCCGAAAGGTGTAAAACTTGCGGTAAAAGGTTTTGAACAGTTGATAAGGAAAATTTTACAGGGCGTTTTCATCCCTGTTGTCGTGTTTGCGCTGATAGGCGTCACAATCAGGAAAAAATACCCGAGGTCTCAGCCGGAATTCATTCCTTTGCTGGTTTTTTTAATATATGTATCGGTGCTTCTTATGGTTGCGATGCGCACGGATATTTCTTACCGCCATACTGCCTTTATGATGCTGCTCGGATGTGTTTACGCGGGCGCGGGAGTGACTGAATTTACGTCTTTATTTCCGAAAAGAAACGCCAGTTTGCTTCTTTGGGCTATTTTATTTGTGTGCATAGTTTCTATGTCTGTTAAAGGTTTTCAGCCTGTGGGGATTGATAAGGCATCCAGAAGAACAGTTGGGATATGGATAAGCAGAAATTATCCCGGAGAGACGGTTATGACTTCACGGATGGCCAGAATTCCTTTTTACGCCGGCGCGGAACATTTCGATTATACCGATTACAAAAAAGAATTTATACTGGAAGAAGCCCGCAGCAAAGGCGTTAGACTTGCGGTAATAAACCTGCTTGATATGTCCGAAGCCGATAAGGACCTCTTAAGCCTGCTTAACGATAAAAATTCCGAAAGAATATATTCAAATAAATTCACAGAAAAAGAAGAAATTGTTATATACGAGCTTTTTTTAAATGGTGAAGATTGAGATAAATCTGACTAAAAGGGACATCTGCCCGTACTGCGATTCGGGAAAATGGGAATCCCTGTTTATTCTGGATCGATGCGGTATATGTAAATGCGCGTTCTGCGGGGGAGTATTCAGCAATCCCTATCTGAGCGAGAAAGAAGCGAAGATAGTCTTTTCGGACCCGGATGCCGTGGGCGTTATCAATCCGGAAGTGAAATGTTACTATGACAGGGATTTTGTCTTAGCCAATTCCCGGCATACTTTTAAGGTTTTTGACTGGCTGCTTGATTTCCTTGAGAAGAATACACAGGGGAGAAAACTTTTTGATGTGGGATTCGGGATGGGATTTTTACTGGAGAAAAGCCGTCGGAGAAAATGGGAGTGTAAAGGTATAGATTTTTCCGATGAGTATTATAACTACGCGAAAGAAACGCTGGGTCTTGATGTAGTAAAAGCGGAGCTTTCGGAATTCAGAGGGCGGGACGAAGAGTTTGATGTTATAGTTCTCTGGGATGTAATAGAGCATCTTGATAATCCCGGCGATTCGCTTGGCAGGCTTCGCGGTATGCTGAAAAACGGAGGGATGCTGGCGATAGCGACCCCAAATGAGAAAAGCCTGATTGCTTTTATTGCGAAATTTATATACAGGGCGACATTCGGTCTGGTGAAAGGCCCGTTGAGTTCGATATATGTGTTGGAACATCCCCTGTTCTTTGACAATAACTCGCTTCGAAAATTGCTTGAACGAAATGGTTTTAATATTGTATTGTCAAAGCAGGATGAAACTGATCTTGAAAGACTGAATCTGGGGACCCTAAAAAAAATGATAGTAAAAACTATATTCTTCTTCGCGAGATTGTTTAAAATGAGCAACAGGATAATCACAATCGCAAAAAAATGAAAAAGAGCCGTTATTATAATATTATACTGCTTATTATCTTGTTAGCGGGGATGTTCGCGAGAATAGGTCCTGTTAAGAAACCTTTACTGGGGAATTTTTCATCTTATCAGACTGCTACGGCAATGATGGCGCGTTTTATTGCGCGCGAAGGCTTTGCCGCGGTTGTTCAGCCGAAAACAAACATCCTGATAAACGGGAAGCCCGCTATCCATATGCTTTATGTTCCGGGTGCCGCCGCCGCAGCGGGCTGCCTATGGGAAATTTTCGGGTTTTCACTTGATTTTTGGGGAAGATTCCAGGCATCTTTCTTTACGATGCTTTCTTCATTGCTTATCTATTTGATTGTTCGCAGGCATTTTGATGAGGCAACAGGTTTAATGAGCTGTTTTTTCTTCAATGTTTTCCCTCTTAGCTTTGTTTACGGCCAGAGTTTTATGAACGAAGCGTTTGCCTGTTGTCTTGCAATTTTTTCTTTTTGGTTATTATCTAATTTCAAAATTAACACATATAATGTTATTGTTTCGGGCTTGGCGGCCTCGCTTGCGTTTTTGATGAGAGTCCATTTTTTATGCCTGTTTCCGGCTTTGCTTTTTCTAATATGGCAGAACACACCGAGGAATAAAATTTTGCATTCGGTTATTTTAATCATTTGTGTGGCTATCCCTCTGTCCGGCTGGTACTTGCATACTTATAATGTCGCTTCCGCGGCGGATAATAATATTACAAGTATTTTCGCGCAGGAAAAGAAGCATTATGCTTCTTTTCCTCACCCGCTTCTTGTTCAGATGGCGTTTTATAAAGATGCTATTGATAAACTCGCCGGAATATGCCTGAATCCAATAGGTTTTACGCTGACGTTTGCGGGAGTTCTGCTGTCCATGACAGGAAAGAAAAAATGTGGGGCTCTTGTGTTATGGCTTCTAGGTTCATTGAGTGTTATAGTCTTGCTTCCCCAAAAAGTATATGACCATAATTTTTATCTTTATCCCGTGCTTTTCCCTTCTTCGGTTTTTGCTTCGCTTATTTTTCTTGAGATTATGAAGCCGGTCGGACGGGCATATATGGTTTTATTTTTGTGTGTGTTTGTTCTGGTTTCCGCGAGATATTTTGCAAATCCGGTTTTTAAATATCCCTCTGAGCTTTCAGCCGTGCCTGAAGCCGGTGATTTTGTCCGGGGAAACACCCCGTCTGATAGCAAGGTTATCGTATCGCCCTGCACTTATGACCAGCTGTATTATTGCGATAGAAACGGATGGGTCTTTGATCCGGCCGGCGCGGATATAGCTAAATTTAAAAGTTATATAAGCGGCGGAGCGGCTTACTATGTTACGGCGGATATGGAGAATTTACGCAAAGCCGGCGAGTTCTACAGATATCTTAGCGGAAACTATAAGAATATTTCCCCAAGCGGGGATTATGTGGTTTTTGCGCTTGACGAAAAGAGGGGAAAACGGTGAATAAGCGCCTTGTTATTATACCCACCTATAACGAAAGAAAAAATATAGTCAGGTTGTGCGAAAAAATCATATCGATGGAAGAAGGTTTCGATATCCTGGTCGTTGACGACAATTCACCGGATGGCACCGGAGAGCTGGCTGAGAAAATGTCTTCAATGCATCCTGAAATCCATGTGATTAGAAGGTCGGGAAAGATGGGCATAGGGAGTGCTTATATAGAAGGCTTTAAGTGGGGGTTGGGAAAAGAATATGAGCTGTTTTTTGAAATGGACGCGGATTTCTCTCACAACCCCGAAGATTTGCTCCGGATAACGGGAACGATAAGGGATTGTGACTTATGTGTGGGTTCAAGATATATAGAAGGGGGCGGGGTAATAAACTGGCCGCTCTGGAGGATGTTGCTTAGCAAATTTGCAGCCAGGTATTATACCAGGATAATAACCGGTATGCCCTTGCACGACGCCACTTCAGGATTCAAATGCTTCAGAAGGACAGTGCTTGAGAATATTGATTTTAACCAGATTCACTCTGAAGGATATTCTTTTCAGATCGAAATGCATTACCGCATTTGGAAAAAAGGTTTTCAGATAAAGGAAATCCCCATTATTTTTACAGATAGGCAGCACGGCCTGTCGAAAATGTCTAAAAAAATTATTTTTGAAGCAATAATTATTGTCTGGAAAATAAAGTTTAGCGTTAAATGAAAATCAAAAAAGTATTTCTTCTTTTTCCTCCATGCCCGATTCCTAAGATGTTTCCCAAAAGGGTCCAGATGCCCCTGGGGATAGCATATCTGGCGTCTTCCATAAAGACTACGGGCGTAGATGTAAAAGTTCTCGACAGCCTTATTGATGGATGGAATCAGGTTGAAGAAATAGATAAAAAGAATATCCGTTTCGGATTGTCATGCCGGCAGATAGTTGACAATATCCTGGAATATGGTCCCGATTTGATAGGCATGTCATGTATGTTCAGTGTCCAGTCTAAAATTGTTTCCGAGATCGCCGCGGAAATAAAAAAGCAGCTTCCAAAAGTAAAAATTGTTTTGGGTGGAGCCCATCCGTCAGCAATGCCTGAAGATTCAATTGCGGATAAGAATATTGATTATGCTCTTGTAGGGGAGTCTGAAGCCACATTCATAGAATTAATCCATCTGTTAAATCAGGATAAGTCCGTTGCGGATATGGATGGCATCTGTTATCGTGACGAAAGGGGGTTTTCTCGCATTAATCCCAAGAAAAAATATATAGAAAATCTAGATGCTTTGCCTTTACCTGCCTGGGACCTTCTTCCGGTGGAAAAATATTTTAAGTTGAATAGACCCCATGGGACGGTGACAAGGGGCAACCGAATTATTCCTGTTATTACTTCCCGCGGCTGCCCCGCAAAATGCGTTTTCTGTTCGATACATCCGATTTGGGGAAGAATTTATAGGGCTCGCACTCCGGCAAATGTCGTGGGAGAAATAGAGATGCTCATTAATAAATATGGCGTTCAGGAGATACAGATTGAAGATGATAATATGACCCTTGACAGGAAGAGGGCTGAGGATATATGCGACCTTATTATTGAAAAAGATATAAAAGTTTCTTTTACAGCGCCTAACGGACTTGCCGTCTGGGCTCTTGACAAGAATCTTCTTATCAAGCTGAAAAAAGCCGGGTTTTACCGTTTAACGCTTGCCGTTGAGTCGGGCAGTCAGAATACATTGACGCATATTATTCATAAACCGCTGAAAATAGATAAAGTGCTTGAAGTTATAAAAGACGCAAATGAGATCGGGTTTGATATAGATGTATTTTTTGTTGTGGGTTTTCCCGGGGAAACTCTTTCAGAAATGCAGAAAACGTTCGATCTCGGCAAAAGTCTGGACGTTTCCAGTGTTAAATATTTCATTGCGACGCCTTATCCCGGAACAGAACTTCTGGAAATTGCCAGGGAGAAAAATATGCTTCCTGCGGATTTTGACCCGAAAGACCTCGGCATAAATGCCGTAAAAGGCAATATAACGACAGAATATTTTACGCCGGAAACGCTCGAAAAGAAGGTGTCCGCCGAGACTTTCAAAACTCAGATTACCCTGTTTAAAAGACATCCTGTCAGATATGTTACGGGTATTTTCAGGAATTACCTGCTAAAGGACAGCGGAGCAACAATTGCGTTTCTCTGGCAGTCCTTGAAGAATTGCCTCTCTAAACGTAAGATTTAGCTTGACTGTTTGACATCTAAAGACTACAATAGATAACTAATGATAACTAATGATAACTAATGATAACTAATGATAACTAATGATAACTAATGATAACTAATGATAACTAATGATAACTAATGATAACTAATGATAACTAATGAATATTAAAAGTCAGGCGTTTTAAATTATGGAAATTAAAGAGAATGAAGTTTATACAACTGAAGAAGCCCAGAAACTGCTGAAAATAAGCTCCAGCACAATGATGCGAATGATTAAGAAGGGACTTATCAGGACCGGGCGTGCGGGGAAACAGTACAGGATATTGGGCAAAGAGATTTTAAGGACTGTTTCGCCGAAGCTTGAAGACCGGGTGGGCAAGCTTTATAACAAGGGGAGACAATGGGTTCATGAAGGTATAGGTGAAAACAACGATAAATTAAAAAAAGGGGATGATAATGTTAAATCATGATTTGTTTAGCGGCAAAACTGTTCTGATAACAGGTGGAACAGGCTCTTTCGGAAGGAAATTTACGGAAATAGTGATTAAAAAACATAACCCTAAAAAACTTATCATATTCAGCCGCGACGAGATGAAGCAATATGAGATGCACCAGGAATTTAATCAGAAGAACATAAGGTATTTCATCGGTGATGTGCGCGACCCAGACAGGCTTCATAGGGCTTTCCATGGGGTTGATGTCGTAGTTCACGCCGCCGCGCTTAAAATTGTGCCGTCGGCCGAGTATAATCCGTTTGAAGCCGTTAAGACAAATGTTATAGGCGCGGAGAACGTGATAAACACAGCGATAGATAATGGCGTGAAAAAAGTAATAGCATTAAGCACGGATAAAGCGGCAAACCCGGTGAACCTTTACGGCGCGACTAAACTTTGTTCGGAAAAAATGTTTATTGCGGCCAATAATTATTCGCCGGAAGGGACAAAATTCAGTGTAGTAAGGTACGGGAACGTTTTCGGTTCGCGAGGGAGCATAGTGCCGTTTTTTAAAGAATGCAGGAAAACGGGCGTAATTCCCATAACAGATAAAAGGATGACTCGTTTCTGGATAACCCTGAGCCAGGGAGTGGAATTTGTAATAAGCTGTGTCAGTTCTATGAGGGGCGGGGAAGTGTTTATACCTAAAATGCCCAGCATGAAAATAACCGATCTGGCAAAAGTTATAGCTCCTGAATGCAAATTAAAAATAGTAGGCATTAGGCCTGGCGAGAAACTTCATGAAACACTTGTTCCCGCGGATGATGCTTTTTCCACGGTGGAAAAAGAGGACAGGTTTATTACATGTCCCACTATTGTCTTTAATAAAAAGAGCAAACATGTTGGAGTCTGCCTCAAAGATGATTTTTCCGGGTATCGAAGTGACAATAATACGAGATGGCTTACGGTGAGTGAACTTAAAAAAATGGCGGATACGGAGTAATTAAACACAGTATGCGAAATATTCCCTACGGAAGACAACATATAGACTCTGATGATATAAGAGCGGTTATCAAAGTGCTGAAATCCGATTTTATCACTCAGGGCCCGGCAGTCAGCGCGTTTGAAAAGAAACTTGCATCCTATTGCAATGCTAAGTATGCAGTGGCTGTTTCAAGCGGGACAGCGGCGCTTCATCTGGCTTGTCTTGCTATTGGATTGAGCAAGGGCGATGAAGTTGTTACTTCGCCCATAACGTTTTTAGCGACCGCAAATTCTATACTGTATTCCGCGGCAAAACCTGTTTTTGCGGATATTGATTATGAGACAGTTAATACCGACCCTGCTGAAATAAAGAAGGCGATAACATCCAAAACCCGGGCCGTTTTACCCGTTCATTTTGCCGGTTTGCCCTGTGATATGCCTGAGACACACAAAATCGCAAAAAAGAATAACTTAAAAGTCATAGAAGACGCCTGTCATGCTTTGGGAGCGGAATATAAACACAACGGCAAATGGATAAAAGTAGGCAGTTGCAAACATTCGGATATGACGGTATTCAGTTTTCATCCCGTAAAACATATTACTACCGGTGAAGGCGGGGCTATAACAACAAATAACAGAAAATATTATGAGAAACTGCTGAGCTTGAGAAACCATGGGATAGTTAAACCTTATGAAAAATGCAAAAAAACAGGCCCGTGGTATTACGAGATGAGGGCGCTTGGGTTTAATTACAGGATGACGGATATCCAGGCCGCCCTGGGGCTATCGCAGTTAGATAAACTTGATGATTTCGTAAAAAAACGCCGGGAAATCGCAGATCGGTACAAAAAAGCTTTTTATGGCATGCAAGATATGTCTTTCCAGAGAGAATTATCATGGGCGAAATCATCATACCATCTCTTTGTGCTTAACATTGATTTTGAGGTTATGGGAATCAGCAGGAAATCTCTGATGAAGATGCTGCTTAAAAAAGGCATAGGCACCCAGGTGCATTATATTCCATTGTACAAACAGCCTTACTATAAAAATGTGTTGCCCCGGAATAGAATTCTGCATAATACAGAGCGTTACTACCGAAGGGCTTTAAGCATACCGATTTTTCCAGCCATGAAACACAGTGAAGTTTCAAAAGTGGCAGAAGAAATAAAAAAGATTACGGGAAGATAGTTTGTTATGTGTGAAAGAAAAAAATATATAGTTGTGGAAGAATATAACCCCGATTTTGATTATTCGGCGGGCAATGTCCTGTCCTTGTCTCCATGCGCGTCGTATCAGTTAGATAATACGGGCATAAAATATTCCGTACTTTCAGATTATTTGGGAGAAGAAGAAATAAGGAAAGATGAAAAAGAGATCTTTGATAAAGAAATGGCCTGGTGCAGGAGTTTCGATGAATATCTTCAATCCCGGCTGACTGTTTTCCGGGAAAAAAATATTCTGCCGGTGTATTTTCATTTTTCCCGGTTCAAATACCTGATTGACTCTCTCGTTATGCAGACCAGGAGGGTAAAGAGTTTTTTGAGAATATGCGCGCCCACGGAGGTGTTGTATATAGGCGATACACCTGTTTCCGCCGGAAGCTACTCTATATTTAACATCAGAAAAGCTTCGCGGGAAATGTTTATAAAGCTTTTTGAGACTGTTTGCAGGGAATGCGATGTAAAGTTTTCTTTTGTTCCATCTAATAAAGCCGCAGAAACGAATGAGACCCTGCCCGGCGTGAGGGCACAAAAGAGCAAAAGTATTTTAAAATATTTTTTCGGCAGAGAAGCGAGAAATATTTTTAAATATATCCTGCCGGTTATGTTTGTTGCCGGCGGCAAGCCGCTGAGAGGAAAGAAGATACTGTCTCTCGACGCGGGCACTTTGTCTATCGACGGCGCTATCAGGAAACTTATTAAAGGCGGCGCCGACGTGTATGTCAAGAACAGGTCGGAAATATATAAAATAGGTCTCTTCCCCGAAAAAAAATGTTTTGCCGCTCGGGAAAGCTTAAAATATCCGGAGTTGGAAACAATGCTGAAAGAAGCGGCGTCTTTTTCGGGAGAAGGGCGCAAGCTCATCGGGTTTATAAGCGGTCTATGCGGAGTCAATGCCGATGAATTGACAAGTCCTTTCCTCTCGTGGTTTGTGGAAAAGGACTGCAGGGCGTTTTTCTATGAATATTCTGCCCTGGAGGAATTCTATGCCGAGAACGGCATCGATGCGGTTATCTCGCGAAGCAGTTCGGGTATTAATTACCCTGCGGCGTTGAACGCATCTATGAACAGTAAAAAAGTCAAGAGAGTATGTTTCCAGCACAGCTGCGGGCCCCTTGACTGGAGGGACCTGTATCAAGGCGACATAGGCTATTTTGATTATTTTTTCTCCACAGATTCTGTTTCGGAAGAGATTTACAAATATGCCTCGAAAAAATACGGCTATGAGAGTTGCAGGATTTTACAGGCTCCTCATTACCTTCGGGGATTAAGCAAAAAGCACAACTGGAAAAAGAGAGCGGAGGAGAAACCCCTTGTTATATTTGTTCCCAAAAAACAGGATTTAAGATTTCAGAAATATAATGCGGGCAGCGTCCTGCTTACGTGGTATTACGATTTTTTGAAAAAAATCGTGGATTATATGTCAAAACGCGATGATTTCTGTTTTGTGTTCAAGTATCCCGTATCGTCGGGTTGGTATTATGATTCCATAATAAAATATATAAGCAATATGAAACCTGCAAACATAAAACTGTCTTCCGGGAAATTGTATCAATATTTCGGCAGAGCCGAAAGATTGATACAGGACAACGCTTCAACCCCCATGTTTGAAGCGTGTGCCGCCGGATTGTCTGTCCTGGCGATGTACAGAAAGCCTTTGTCGCCATCCGCGATCGCCGAAAAAGAATTTTCCGGGATATTAAAGCCCTATACTGACGCAAGAGACGCAATTTCCAATATCGAGGAATTTCTTAACACGCCACGGGAAAGATATATGAGGAAGCTTAACTTCCAAGAAGACGAGCTCTCGCTTATATTTCAGGGAGTGTAAGAGTGAAAAAAGGATTTTGAAATGGTTATAATAGGGGTAATACAGTCGAGAGTCGGTTCAAAAAGATTGCCCGAGAAGTGTTTTTCCTTAGTACACGGTGAACCCCTCATAGGTGTGGTTATAAGGCGGCTTCTGGACTCAAAGTATATAACCAAAGTCATTATAGCCGCAACGGATAAGGAAGAGGACAAAGCTCTTAATGCTGTCGCGGCGGGATATGGCTGTGAGTGCTATCACGGCAGCGAGAATGATATAGTCGACAGATTGTATAGGGCAGGACTCAAAAGCGGAGCGGATATAATCGTCCGCGTCTGGGGAGACTGTCCTCTGGCGGATTCCCGTCTCATCGACAGGTATATCGATGCCTCTTTGCGGGATGATGCTGATTTTACGTCCAATATCAGCCCCAGAAGTATTCCTGCCGGTCTTAATGTGGAAATCTATAAGATGTCGGCGCTGAAAAGAATACTCGATGAGACGAAGGATGAATTTTACAGAAAGTACCCGAGGAATTACATACTGGATAAAAATGATTTCAAAGTTTGCAATATAAACATAAATTCCTCTTTAGCCGGCGTTAACCTGTGTGTCGATTATCCCGAGGACTTGGCGTTTGTAAATAAGATATTCCTGAAATTCAAAAAGAGCGGTTATAAATTTTACATAGAGGATCTTGAAAACCTGTTTAAAAAAGATAAAAAACTCGCGGATGCAAGGCAAAATCTGAAGAGAAATGCTGAATATATTAACGAGTTGGAAGAAAAAGAAAAAAGGGGTAAATTATGAAAACATATTATTTAACCGGCAAAAAAATATATTTCCGGTCTTATGAGCCGGAGGATGTGAAAGATAACGTGTTTAACTGGGTAAATGACCCGGAAGTCACGTATTTTATGTTAACCGGGCAGAAACCTATGACGGTTGAAGCCCTGTTAAAAGAGTATGAAACGCTTATAAGCGACCCCAGAAACGTGATATTTGCGGTGGCGGACAAAAAAACGGGCAAAATGATAGGCACCATAGGGCTTTATAATGTAAGGCCTGTAACTTGCGCGGCTGAATTAAGAATAATTATCGGCGAAAAAAAGGTATGGGGCAAAGGTTACGGAACGGAAGCCTGTCTGATGCTCCTGGATTATGCTTTTAACAGACTTAACCTCCATAAAGTTTTTCTCGGTGTGAACAGCGACAATAAGAGCGCCGTGAAATGTTATAAGAAAGCGGGGTTTATCGAGGAAGGTATTTTAAGGGATGAAATTTATAGGAACGGCAAATTTTATGACGCCCTGAGGATGAGTATATTAAGGGCTGAATACGAGAAATTGAACGGGGGAAAGTAATTTTTTCAGGTGTGTGCCATGGGAAAAAAGAAAATTAAGGCGGCGATAATAGGGTGCGGACGGATTGCATACGGTTTTTCAAAAGATCCTAAACAAGTAAAGCCCGCGAGTCATTTCGAAGCGTATGAGAGCAATTCTTCAGTGGACTTAGTCGCCGTATGCGATAGGGATAACAGTAAATCGGGAAACTTCGAGCCGAACTACAGGTTCTATGAAGATTACAGGAATCTTATAGATGAACATTGCCCCGATATCATAAGCATATGCACCCCGCCGGGTTCGCACTTTGAAGTCGCGCGTTACGCAGTGAACGCTGGTGTCAAAGCCATATTTTGCGAGAAGCCTATGGTGTCATCGCTCAGGGAAGCTGATGAGCTGGCTGAACTGGTTAAGAAAAATAAGACGGTGCTTGCCGTTAACTTTATGAGAAGATGGGACCCCTTCTTGAACAAAATCGCTGATTTTATAATGAGCGGGGCTTTGGGAAAGATAATATTGGTTGACTGTTATTATACGGCGGGGGTTATAAACACGGGTTCTCATATGATAGACCTGCTGAAGATGCTGACCGGATGCGATGTAGAATTTGTCAGGGCCGAAGGACAAAGCGAAAGGGAGGTTTCTGATCCCACGGTTGACGTAATATTGCGGTGTAACAAGCAATTCAACTGTTATTTTCACGGTATGGAAAAAGATGATTATATGATTTTTGAAATGAACATTTACGGCTCCAAAGGAAAAATTATTTTATATGACAATGTCAGAAAAGCTTCTTACTGGGTCGCGAAAGACAGTCCGAATAGAACCGGATATAAAGAATTGGCTGAAGAAAAACATAACTGGGGAGAAAGAAAGGGTTCTTTAATAGATAAAGGGCTTGAAAAGTTAATAAGCGCCTTTAATGGTGAACAGGTGAGATATTGTAATGTTAATGATGGAGCAAAGACGATCGAAGTGCTGGCGGGTATTATGATGTCTGTAAAAAAACATGGCGAAAAAGTTTCTTTCCCGCTGAAAAACAGGGATGTTTCTATCGGAGGAGTATAAATGAGTTCAAAACTGGCGATTTCAGGCGGCAGAAAAGTGAGAGAAAAACCCTTTGTTACCGTTCCGCGTATCGGCGAAGAAGAGAAAAAACATGTTATTGACGTTCTGGACAAAGGTATATTGTCGGGTTTTGTCGCCGGCCCGGGAGAAGCTTTTTACGGTGGAAACAAAGTAAAAGAGCTTGAAGGGAAGTTCAGGGATTACTTTAATGTGAAACAGGCTATAGCTGTCAACTCCGCCACGGCAGGGTTGCATGCGGCTATTGCGGCAGTCGGGATTGGTCCCGGAGACGAGGTTATAGTTACGCCATATACTATGTCGGCATCCGCGACGGCTATACTTATGCAGAACGGAATACCTGTTTTTGCCGATATAGATGAGAAAACTTTTTGTGTGGATCCCTGCGAAGTAGAGAAGAAAATAACTTCCAGAACGAAAGCGATAATAGCGGTGCACCTGTTCGGGCAATCCGCGGATATGGATAAAATAATGGGTATCGCAAGAAAACACAAGCTTTTCGTCATTGAAGATTGCGCCCAGGCTCCCGCCGCGAAATACAAAGAGAAATATATCGGGACTATTGGCGACATAGGTATTTTCAGTCTCAACCAGCATAAGATTATCACGTGCGGAGAAGGAGGGGTTGCCGTTACAAATAACGATGAACTGGCTCTTAATATACGGCTTGTCCGGAATCACGGGGAAGTTATCATTGACAAAATGGAATTTAAGAACCAGCCGGTTATCCTGGGGTGGAACTACAGGATGACCGAACTTGAAGCTGCTGTTTCAATCGGACAGTTCTCAAGACTGGATGCTCTTACCGAGGAAAGAAGGCATCTGGCGGAATATCTGACATCGAAAATAAAAGGTATTGAAGGTATCGTTCCTCCTTTTGCGCCTGACTGTAACGAACATGTGTATTTTGTCTATCCTGTTAAATTAGATGCAAATAAATTAAAGATAAAAAGAGATGTTTTTGCCGCGGCTTTAAAAGCCGAAGGCATACCCTGCGCAACAGGTTATGTCCGCCCGATATATCTTGAGCCGACATATAGAAATCTTAAAGGGTACGGCAATGCCGGTTGTCCGTATAAATGCCCTTTTTACGACGGGGAAATATCTTATAATTCCGGCGATTGTCCTGTTTGCGAAAGAATGCATTTTAACGAATTGATTGTATTGCCCGTGTGCAGGTCTCCGCAAACGGAAAGAGACATGGATGATGTCGCGGAAGCCGTCATAAAAATTGCAAATAATATTGATGAGATAAAGGAGAAAACGGAAATATGAAGCGCGAGAAAAAATGGGTTCCGCCGGGCAAAAACTGCGGCTTGTGCGGAGTAAAGACCTGCGGAGAATTCTTAACCCTTATAAGAAAAGGCAAAAAAATACCTGAAGATTGTGTATTTTTTGTGAAAGATAGGGGGCCTGTTTGCGTGGTGGCGAAGAATAAAAAAGCAAACATTAAAAAAACGGATATTCTGGGAAATAAATTTGATTTTATTTTAGATCCTCTTCCGGGGGAAGTCTCCGCCAGAAAGATTGTATTGCCTTTCAGGCCTGATATTGTCGAGAGATGGAAGATAAAGAAGGGCGATATTGTAGTTGGCCGCCCTGAGGGGGCGGGATGTCCCGTCCAACATGTTTTGCAGGTTATTAAAGCCAACAGAACCACGGGAGTTCTTGATACATGGTGTGTAGGCCCGCGGTATTCAAGAGATGCCAAGGTGTTTGATGTAGAAGCTTATCATATGATAGCTTTCGAGGGGATTGCCGAAGTCGTGAGAAAAGAACCTCAATTCGGGAGAAGGCAGTATTTTCTGCCGGGTTTCTGTATGATGAATATGGCTCATACCGGTGTCGTTAATATGGTTATAAAAAAGCCCGCCGGTCTGCAAATCAGGGTAGAAGACATAAGATTTTTATAGACCAAAGGAGATAAAAATTGAAGGTGTTAGTTACAGGAGCAGCGGGATATTTGGGAAGCAACGTGTTTGCCGGCCTGGCGGCCAATTCAAAAATTGAAAAAGTGATCGGCATTGATAATTTTTGTTCAGCCGAGAAAAAAATATTTTTAAAATACCTGAAATCCATGCAAAAAAACAAAAAACTGGTTTTCAGGGAAATGGATTTCTATGATCTTGAGAATTTAATACCGTTGCTTGAACAGTCGGATATTATTGTCCATTTGGCGGAAGAAAAGGAAAAGGAGATCTATTCTGAAAAAATAACCATCAATAATACCAAGATTATCCAATGGCAGAAAAATGTGGAAGGGTACAGGCGCATGCTTGAAGCGTCTATTATATGCGGGATAAAAAAAGTGATACTGGCCTCATGGGCTGGGGTGTATGTCCGGTCTGAAAAGGAAAAAATGAGGGAGAATGAGCCTTTGGTTCCCATAAACCAGTATTATCACCAGAAGCTTTCACAGGAATTTTATAATAAGATTTTTTCGAAGGAATATTTTTTAGATACAGTAACGCTCAGGATGTCCAATATTTACGGTATCGGTTTTAATCCTTACAGGTTATCTATTTACAAGGAACCCGGTGTTATATCCGTTATGATTGCGGATGCCCTGAAGAATGGGAAAATAACGGTCCATAACGGGGGTGTCCAGAAGCGGAATTTTCTGCATATCGGCGATGCCGTAGACGCCGTAACTAAATCGGTATGTTTTGCGGGAAAATTCGGAGGGAATACACTTAATATCTGTTCCGATGAGGAAACGAGTATCATTGATATCGCAAGATGTATTTCGGTCCTTACAAAAGCCGAAATTATCCATAGAGATATGAACTGGCAGAAAAATATCATTCAGCATGACATATCAAACCTCAGAGCTAAGAAAAAAATCAAATTTCATCCGTCATCCGGCATGAGGGAGAGGATAAAAGATATGATAAAAGCAATCAGGAAGAAGGAGAGCAAAAGTTGAACATAAAAAAGCTTACGGTATTTTCCGGTGTAGATAAAACCGGGGATGCTGAAAGATTTAAAAAATTTGAGATATTTCCGGGTAACACTGCTGCGATAGTCGGTCCGACGGGCAGCGGAAAAACATCTTTAGTTACAGATATAGAGATGCTTGCTCAGAGGGATACGGTTACCCGCAGGAAGATACTGATAAATGATAAGATTCCTCCTTTTTCTTACAGACAGGACCCGTCAAAAAACCCTATAGTTCTTATCACACAGCATACGAATTTTCTTGCTGATTTGAGAGTTGATGATTTCCTCAGGCTGCATGCTTTGTCGAGACAAATGAAATCGAGGGGAACTGTTCCCAAGACCCTCATGCTTGCCAACAAACTTACCGGTGAAAAAGTTACCGAAAACATGAAAATGACAGTGCTGTCAGGCGGGCAGACCAGGGCGCTTATGATTGCGGATTCCATTATTATAGGCAATGCCCCGATCGTCCTGCTTGACGAGATAGAAAATGCCGGTATCTTCAAGAAAGAAGCGATGGCAATGGTAAAGGAAGAGGGCAAAATAATCCTTTTTGTGACGCACGATCCGGTAGTCGCTCTTCTCTGTGATATAAGGCTGGTGATGAAAAATGGCGGTATCGCGAAGATATTGAGGACAAACGAGCGAGAAAAGAAAGCAAGAAAAAAGATTATCGAGCAGGACATAATGATAAGCGTTATAAGGGAACGTGTCCGGCGCGGCGAGATAATAAAATTCTAAATAAGGAGATTAAAAATTGAAACTGATGATATTGGCGGGGCCTCCTTCCGCGGGAAAAACATCCGTTGTAAAGAATATAATGAGGCGGCTTTATCCGAAAGTCAAAATATCTTTTTTAAAGATCGATGTGGTTGTTACTTTTGAAAAAGAGGAAATAGGAAAAGATTTTCCGGGTATACCGGTAAAAATTGTCTATTCGGGAGACCTGTGTCCCGACCACGCAGGTGTGATGGTTATGAAAGACGGTATAGAATGGGCTGAGAAGAACAAAAGCGAACTCCTGATTGTGGAAAGCGCCGGGCTTTGCCTGAGATGTTCGCCTTATCTCAATCAGGGATTAGGCATAGTTGTTTTAAGTATGCTCGGTGGCATGAACTCCCCGCTTAAAATGGGTCCCATGGTCGGCTTGGCCGATATTGCGGTTGTTACAAAAATCGACTTGATAAGCCAGGCCGAAAGGGAAGTGTTCAGACAGAAAGTCCACGAGGTCAATAATTCGATAAGGTTATATGAAGTCAATGCCCTTCAGGGGACGGGAATTGACAGGTTATTGGTTGAATTGAAAGATATGAAAGATATAAAACCCGAAAGCCTTGTCCTTAAGGGTGTTCCCCCGTTGGGAGTATGCACTATTTGCATAGGCAAGAAAGATATCGGATGGCAGAACCATTTCGGCGTTATCAGGAAGCTTGACACACAGGGCGCTGATTATCTGTACAGGGGAGAATAACTTGAGAAGTAAAGTTATATTGGTACGCTCCGACGCTAATGAAAACATCGGGTTCGGGCACATGAGCAGATGCATAAGTGTTGCAAAAAAGTTGGCGGAGCGAAAATATAAGCCCTTTTTTATACTCGGCGGTTCAGGGACTGAAGTAGCATCCATATTAAAACGGCTGGGGCTCGGTTACTGTTATGTTAACGGGGAAATCGAACCAGAAAAAGAGGCAAATGAAATTAAAAGCTTGATTCTGCGCAAAAAAGCGGCTGCGTGTTTGTTTGACTCATACGGTTTGAATGAAGCTTATTTCAAGATATTGAGGGATGCTTCTGTGCCATTGCTGTTGATTGATGATAGAAATTATTTGAAATTCCCGGAAATAGACGTGATCATCAACGGTAATCTTTTTGCTGAGGATCTTAACTATAAAACAAGGAAAGAGACGGCCCTTTATCTCGGCACGGATTATTTTATTATGGATTCATCTTTCCGCCCGCCTGTGATAGGGAAAATACTTAAGAGAAAAGTTTCCGCGGGCGTATGCCTGAGCAGCGTAGGATTCGAAATTCTGCTTAAATTGGTCAAATTTATTTCTTTCCTGCCTTTTGACAGTGTCGATATTATCCTTACGGCTTTTCAGCGGAGATATCATAAGAAATTATCGAAAGGTCTTGCCGGAGACAAGAATATAAATGTATATTTTGATTTAAACCCGGAAGAGTTCCTGTCTGCGATGGGGCAAAATATGTTTTTTGTCACAACGGGGGGAACTATGATGTGCCAGTCGGTGTGTTCCGGATGTATCACCTACGCTTATCCTGTGAATAAATACCAGAAAAGAAATGTTCTGTATGCGGAGAAAAAAAAACTTGTAAAGAGAATCATGCCGAAAAGAGAGTCTTTGGCTAAAATATCTAAGGACATTGCATATTTGTCGAATTCAAAAGACAGCAGAGCATGTATTGTGAAGAGAGAAATAGAGATGATAGACGGGAAAGGGCTTAACAGAGTAACAAACGTTATTTTGGGGAAGATCAATGAAAGAAATTAAATTAAGCGGAGATTTTATAATAGGTCCTGACAGGCCGGTGTTTTTTATAGCTGATATAGGGGCAAACCACAACGGAAGCCTGTTAAAAGCGAAAAAGCTGATTGATCTTGCGGCAAAAGCCGGTGTCAATGCCGTTAAGTTCCAATCTTACAGGGCTGATTATCTTATGAATCAAAAGTACCATCCCGAAGGTTATAAATTGATACGGAAGTATCAGTTCCCTATGGCTTGGAACGGCATATTAAAAAAATACAGCGAGAAAAAAGGTTTGCTGTTTTTAACTACTCCTTTTGACCTTGAAACGGTAGATTACCTTGAAGGTCTGAATATTGCGTTCTATAAAATTGCTTCAAGTGATATAACTTTTTACCGCCTTATCGAAAAAATCGGGAAAACGGGAAAACCCGTTATCATTTCTACAGGAGGGGCTGATATTAATGAGATAAAAAATGCAATAAGGATATTGAAGACAACCGGGAATAGAAAGATTATATTGCTCCATGCGATAGTAAACTACCCGTGCGATTATGATGAAGTTAACTTGTCTTTTATGCCTGTATTAGGGGAAAAATTCAAAGTTCCGTTCGGTTTGTCGGATCATACGCTCGGGACGGAAGTAGCTGTTGCGGCTATCACCTACGGCGCTTCAGTTATAGAAAAGCATTTTACTGATAACAGGCACCGGAAGGGTCCTGACCATTTGCATTCGATGGAACCTGATGAGTTCAGGAGCATGGTGATTTCAGCCGGCAATGTTCAAAAGGCTATCGGTAAACCATATAAGATAATAAACCGCTCGGAAAAAAGAAGGTTAAAAAAAGCCAGAAGAGCTTTTTATGCGGTAAAGGACATTTGCAAAGGAGAAATATTCAATGGCAATAATGTCCGTGAATTGAGGCCCAAAGGAGAAATATCAGCGGCTCAAGCGAATATTGTATTCGGAAAGAAAGCAAAAAAGCCGATAAGCAATCTTGAAATGATTAGGAAGAAAAATATTTTATGAATAAAAAAATCAAAGTTCTGGTTACCGCGGTAGGCGCTCCGCCGGGGAGAAATGTAGTGCGCGCGCTGAGAAACAAAAAGGAAATCAGTGTTATTGCTTCCGATGCGGATAACTTAGTCCCTGTCCTATACAATAAAAAGGAAGTCTTGAATTCATATATAATTCCGCCTGCGCGCGAAGAAAAAAAATATATTAAGTCTTTAAAAAAAATTATAGGGAAAGAAAATATCAGGGTGATAATGCCGTGTATAGAAGAAGAAATAAGCGTTTTATCGAGATACAGGCGGGATTTTCACAATATAGGGGCTGATATAATCTGCGCTGATTATGAGAAGGTGACCCGGCTTGCGGATAAAAAAAGGATGATAGAACAGGCTCTAAAGGCTGGAGTACCGACGCCTGATACTTTCGGAATTGACGATATCAGCAAAACAAATAAAAAGCTGCGTTTCCCGCTTATAATAAAACCCAGGAAAGGCCACGGAGCAAGGAACATATATATAATAAAGAACAAAAATGATATAGCTAAAATCCCGCCTCAATATTTTATTGATAAAAGAGCTTTTGTTGTCCAGGAATATATACCCGGTGGTACGGGAAGCATATTCCTTTGTGGGCTTCTCTACGGGAAAGATAATGTAATCAAGGCTGAATTCCTATCGCGGAGCATAAAAACTCTGTATGAATTCGGGGGTCCGGCTGTGTGTGGTGAACCTGTAAATGGTTTTAGAAGGATTAAAGATTATACTAAGAAACTGATATCGAGCGTCGGAGGATGGTACGGTCCTGTGAACGTAGAGTATAAAATATCTTCGGAAGACGGGGTCCCATATCTTATAGAAGTAAATCCGCGGTTTTGGGGGTATGGTTATCTTGCGGTCGGCTGCGGAGTGAATTTTCCTTACCTTGCCGCTCTCGAATCGGCAGGCAGGAAAGTAAAGCCGGTCACTGAATACCGGACAGACCGGATCATTTTGAGAGAAACCATGGACACTGTTATCCCCAGAGGTCGATTAAAATTACCTGAGTGCGGGAAAATAGTTTTTGTATGCAATATTGAAAAAAAATGTGATATGAACGCGGGAAAACTAAAAAAACGCATTATGCAGACATGCGGTGAGGTATTTGTGTTTACAGGAAAAAAAGAACACTTAGGATCTTTGCCGTTTATATGCGGGGATAATGACAAGATCCGCTTCTATATTAATCAGGCAGGCACCCGAGAGGAAAATCTTAAGGAAATAGGGCTTTATTATTTTGCCGGTTTGATTATTTATTTTGATTTGCCGGATTTGGATAAGACTCTTTGTGGTATAGAACGGCTGATAACCCTGTTTCTGAAGAAAAAATTGCAGTATTTTTCATTTTCCGGAAGCAGTTTGCGGATTATTAGAACTGATGTTCTCGGGGCAAAAGTTATACCCAGTAAAATTTGTCATTTATGAAATCGAAAAACCGTTTTGTTTTAACAAATCAAAAAAAGATACTCCGGCATAACAATCTTCAGATGTGGCCATTTTTAGGAGTGGCTGCCGGAGGAAATCTTCTTCTGTCATGGTATCAATATTCGTCCGGGGAGGCCCCGGATTCGTCGGATGTATTTATATCCAGAATGAAAGATAGCGGTCTGTGGGAAAGGCCCGTATGTATATCGGGAAATGAAAGCTATAATAACGGTCCGTCATTTATGGATGTTGCCGACGGGAAAACGGTTGTTTACTGGCATTCATGGAGAAAACCCGGCAGTCCTCCTTTTAAATTATCCGGCGGAATAACAAATATATGGGGAGCCGTATCTTCGGGAAAGAACATTAAAAAGTGGGAAATTCCTTTTATGCCGCTTCCCGGGGAAGGAAAACAGCTCTATCCTTCTGTCTGCAGGTCTGCTGCAACCGGTTTCATTATGGTGTATTCAAAGAGATACGGCGATTGTCTTGGGACTGCTTATTCGGAAAACAGTTTTGATTGGCGGCACGGAAAAGATATAACGGGGTTTCAATCGATGAACAGACCTGATATCGCAACGGATAAAGATGGCGTCAAATGGTTAGTTTTTTCGGCTCTGGAAAAGAGCAAGAAACAGATAATTTTGCTTAGGTCGGGGAAAGGCAATAAGTGGGAGAGACAGAACATCGGTCTCGATGTCAAATACGACCTCGATAGGCCTAAAATATACATAGATGGTTCTGGAAATTTCTGGATAACACTCCAAACTGATTTCTGGAAACCATATGTATTTTCAAAAAGAATATCCGTGTTAGAAAATAAAATAGTGATAAAATTTAGAGCAGATAAGACCGCAGGAAATCATTTCTGGGCAGTTAATTCTATAGAAATGATGAATGTCAATTGCCCTAAATCGGCAAAGTACAGATTTTGTGGAGAAAAAACCCCCTATGTAAAAGGATATATTTCTGTATATCCGGACAGTCTATATACAGACGGGAAGGGTTATGGTTGGGACAGAAAAGTCAGGTCTATGAAACGGATAATCGGTAGTGATATCACTTCGAACCTGGTTTATTCCGGCAGTCCGGGTAAATTTACGATAGATGTAAAACCGGGTACATATAATATGGTTTTTACTCTGGCTCCCTGGATGTCAAGCAGAATTGGTTCATCCCTGACAGTTAACGGTAATACGATATTTGAAGGGACGGAAAAAGGCAGCTCCCTGCTTGTCGGATTCCGCGGAAAAGACGAAAAAAGATGGAAATTTTCTTTTATTGATAACGATAAAGACTATGAGAGGACAAGGCCATCCAGAGTCGTACGCTATAAAAATCACTATCTAATCGCGTGGAATTATTTCGCAAAGAAAGAGCGGGGGATTGCTATAGGTAAATTAGAGGAGATTAAATGAAAATTGAGAGAGTCTCCATTTACAGAGTTTCTATTCCTTTGAAGCATCCGTATAATCTGTCTTTTGCTTCGGTTAGGGCGCTGGATTCAATTTTTGTAAGAGTAATTTCGGGCGGCAGATCAGGTTGGGGAGAATCAACTCCTCTACCCGGTTATACTCCGGATTCCGCGGCTTCGGTATATAAAGCGGTGAAGGAGATATCTTTGGGCCTTTTAGGCAGAAATCCTTTATCCGCAATTCAAGATATCATATTGCCGTTGGGTTTTTCGACTGTAGCTGTAACCTCTGCTCTTGAAATTCTCTCCGGAAAAATAAAGTTTTCCGGCCTGGTGAAAAAAACGCCGCTTGTCTGTCTAGTCAGGTCAAAAACAGAAAAGGACATTAAGAAAGAAATAAACAATTCGCTTAAAAAAGGATATTCCAGTTTTAAACACAAAATTGGGACTGACCCCGTGATCGACGGGAAAAGGGTTAATATTATTTTGAAGCATATGCATCCAGGTTCTAAAATAAGGCTTGATGCCAATCAGGGTTATTCCTTCGAAGGCGCGATGGAATTCCTGAGTGTTATCGATGATGGGAATATCGGCAAGATTGAACTTATAGAACAACCTATAAATGCCGAAGACTGGGAGAACATGGAGAAATTATGCAGGATATCAAAAATCCCGTTAATGCTTGACGAAGCGATTAAAGACAGTAAAGATATATTAAAGGCGGCGAAGATAAAAAACCTTTCATATCTGAAGTTGAAATTATTTAAATGCGGGAGTTACGGAGAGTTAAAGAGTATGGCTCAAAGCTGTATTGATAATGGATTTAAAGTTGTTGTCGGCAACGGGGTGTCGACCGCTCTTGGATGTTTTTTTGAAGCGAAAGCGTGGCAGGATATACGAAAATCGGATTTTGCGGGTGAAATGAACGGTTTCTTAAAGAGCGGAATAAAAATACTAGATAACTTAAAAGAGAGAAACGGATTTTTAGAGTTCAGGGACATAAACCCCAATTGCTGCATAAATCTGCCTTTACTTAAAAAGCATACTGTAAAATCTGAGGAGATATACTGATGAATAGAAAAAAGAAACTATTATTAGGTGTGGTCGCATCCCCGAGAGCTAAGCTTGCGTCGGCGGAATACAGTAAATTACTGGATAAAATATCGGATTATCAGAAGATGTATGAGATGATTTACGAATATGCCGGTGAAAAAAAGATATCCAATACAGAAGGGCTGGTTCTGGCAAGCCTCTTTGGCGCAAAATCGGAGGATGTCGATGCAGAGGGAATAAATCTTAAAGATGTTTTTCAAACGGGAAAAATATCGAGAGAACAGTTAGCGGAAAAACTGAATAAGTGTGAAGGCGTCATTATAGGGACGCCTGTTTATTTCGGGGACAGGTCATCATGGTTTGATTCTTTTGTTAGATTTATTAAAGATAACGGAATCAACACCAAAGATAAGATATTCGGCGCGGTTTCGGTCGGCGCAAAAAGAAACGGAGGACAGGAGACCACGCTGATATTTGGTCTTCTGGATGCGCTTAATAGGGGGTTTAATGTCGTTGGCAACGGTCCCCCGACCAGCCAATTCGGGGGAACAGGATGGGCAGGGGATATCGGGAAAATTCAAGATGATAATTTTGGATTGGATACTTCCATGGGTCTGGGAAAGAGAGTAGGAAGATATTTTGAGATAGCGGCCTCTGTCCAGACACCCTTAAATGAACTGAAAATAGGGATTCTGCATTCCGGTTTTGCGTCCGGGAGCGAGGAAATTAAAAAACTGGTTTCAATGATAGAGGAAAAGGGAGCGAAGACGGACATCCTTAATATAGATGACCTTAAAATAAAACCTTGCCTGGGTTGCCCTATATGCCCGAAAGAACAGGGCATGGAATATGGATGTGTGATAAAAGACGATATGATCAAAGTGAAAAATTTGTCAGTATCTGTGGATGGTCTGATATTTATGTTGTATAAGGGAAAGAAAGAGAATGACCAGTATCAATTGTTTCTTGAGAGGACCCGTTTTATTCGGCGCGATAATTTTATCTTAAGCGATATTCCCTTTGGAGCCTATTATTCAGAAAAAGATTTTGGGGGCGGCCAGTATACGACAAGAATGTTTACATCTTTTCTCAGGCATAATATGTATATTGTCAGCCCTCTGGTACAGAGTATAAGCATAGAAAACGAGGAAATTCTTATCGGCGATCCCTCATTGTTGTGCGATAATCTTCTTAGAATTGCTTCAAAATCAAAAACTGCCAGAAATATATCGAAGAAAAAATACATATATGAAGATATTGGATATGGTAAGAAAAGATAAAAATTTTGTGTTGCGGTTTTTGTCGTTGGTAGGATATGTCGAATAAAAAAGATGTTAGTTGAATTTTATGAGCCAGAAAAAGAAAACTATTGTATCTAATATCTTTCAATACGCGTCCGCGCAGTATTTTTCCCAATTCATCGGATTTTTTACGGCGGTTTTTCTCAGACGGTTCCTGGGCCCCGTTTACATGGGCGTATGGAGTGTTCTTAAGGTAATAATAGGATATGCTTCGTATGTAAATCTGGGAACTACTTCGACGGTGCCTTATAAGCTGCCTATTTTAAAAGGGCAGGGTAAAACCGAAGAAATAAAAGCTCTTACAAATGTTGTTTTTAATTTTATTACTGTCACGACATTCCTGTGTTCGACAGGCGTCGTAATATATGCCTTAATTTTCGGAAGAAATTTATCACAGGAGCTTTTTGTCGGGCTGATAGCTTTATCGGTTATTCTGCTATCACAGAGGGTCTATACGTATTATATGATACTTTTGAGGGCTCACAGGGATTTCGGTGTCTTGAGCAAATCCGTTATTTTTGACGCGATTGTCAACCTCAGCCTGATATTGCTGGTGGTCAGCAGGTTCCAACTGTACGGTTTTTATGCGGTAGCCATAATTATGCCCATTCTGAACGTAATGTTTATAAGAAGATATGTAACCTATGACCTAAAGTTTTCTTTCGATTTAAGGGGGCTTGCGGGTTATATTAAATACGGGTTTCCTCTTTTTATCAACGGTATTTTGTATCAGATTCTGCACAGCATAGACAGGATAATGATTGCCGCTATGCTTGGGCTGGAACAGTTGGGGTTTTATTCAATTGCGTTGATGACTGAAAGTTACGGAACAGGCATAGCCAAGAATTTTATCATAGTCATTCAGCCGCATTTTTTGGAGGATTTCGGTTCGAACGGGATGGAGAAATCTTCCAGGCATGTTGTTTTTTATTCCCAGGTCACGGCCTATTTTATGGCTATACTGCTTTCGCTATTCTTTATTTGCGCTCCCGTATTCATACGATATGTTCTCCCGGCCTTTATCCCGGGTGTCGGGGCGTTAAGGATTTTTCTTTTGTCCATATTCTTTTTGACTATTTCCCCTTATTCAAGCAATTTTCTGGTGGCTTTGGAGAAACAATCTAAGCTTATACCCATAACCGTGTTGTCTATATTACTGAACATTGCGCTTAATTATATGCTGATTAAAAATGGATACGGTATAAACGGAGCTGCTTCTGCCACGGCAATATCGGCCTTTATAGCTTTTTGCGTGGTTTCGGTGTATGCCCTTAAACATTGCGAAAAGAATTCGGCCATTATGGGATTTTTTGTCAAAGTGCTGTTTCCTTTGTTTTATTGTCTTTTGTGCCTGGGCGCGCTGGAATATCTGGTAAATATGGACAATCTCCTCATAGAAACAGTCGTCAAAACGGCTGTGTTCATTCTGCTTGCTGTGCCTCCGGTGCTTTACATAAACAGAAAAACGGGGGTAATCAGGATTTTATGGGAAGTTCTGTTGGAAAAAGCAGGGCGGGTAAAAAAGAAACAGGATGCGCAATAAAAAATATGTGATATATGTGTCCTTTTTTGTTAAAATCACTAAAGATTTCGATGTGTTAATAACCTTAGAAACAGGGTGTATTCAGGGAGAGAGAGGTAATAACAATTGAAAATCTCGGTAATTATACCGGCTTATAATGAAGAAAATTCGATCGGCTCCGCCATTAATATTATAAATGAGTTTCTTAGTGCGGGCGGCGAAGATTACGAGATTATAGTTGTTGATGACGGCAGTAAAGACAGGTCTGCCCAGGCAGTGAACAAACTAGCGAATGAAAATAAAAGAGTTATACTGCTGAAAAACGGCGCAAACAGGGGTAAGGGATTTTCGGTGAAACGAGGGATGCTGCAGGCGACGGGGGATATAAGGCTTTTTGTCGACGCGGATATGTCGACCCCTATAGAAACATTGACCGGTATGATTGAATTTATAAATAAGGGATATGATGTTGTCGCGGGTTCAAGAAGAGCAGGAGGGGCTGTCATTGAGATAAGACAGAACTTCCTGCGTGAGAATATGGGGAGGGTATTTAATCTTCTTGTCCGGCTTATAGTTTTGCGCGGTTTTAAAGATACTCAATGCGGGTTTAAGCTTTTTACGAAAAAAGCCGCCGAAAATATATTTAAGCTTCAAAAATTCGACAATTTTGTTTTCGACGTGGAAATATTATATATAGCGAAAAAACTGGGTTTTAAAATCATGGAAGCTCCCGTAAGATGGTATAATTCCGCCAATTCAAAAGTAAGGCCTTTCAGAGATGCATTGTCAATGTTCATTGACCTTTTTAAAATAAGGTTTTTTCACAGAAAAATCAGGAAAATGGCTGATGTCTAAAAGGACGGTCATATTCCTCCTTGTCATAGCTCTTGCAGTTGCGTTGAGAGTTTGGGGTCTTGGTTTCGGCCTTCCGGATATTTTGCATGCCGACGAACCGATAGTCGTCAATAAGGCAATGTCTTTCGGGACGGGTGATTTTAACCCTCACTGGTTCCTGATACCGCCTTTAACCTCATATATGCTTTTTATTTTATACGGCATATTTTTTCTGGCAGGGCATATATCGGGATTTTTCCATTCCACGGAAGATTTTATCTCTCTGTATCTATCGGACCCGACATATTTTTATTTGATAGGCAGGTTTTTTCTCGGTGTAGTCCCTTCTATAATATCAGTTTTGATGGTGCGCAAAATTGCAAAAGAAGTGTCCGGGAATGAAGATATATCGATAGCCGCGGCTTTTTTCCTGTCGGTAACTTTCCTTTTTGTAAGGGATGCTCACTACATATATGCGGATATGCCGAGGATTGCATCAATGTTGTGCGCTATTTTCTATTATGTGAAGATATCGAAAGGGAATAAAACGGCGGATTATGTTTCTGCATCTTTTTTTACGGGGCTCGCTGTGGCGTTTAAATACAATTCGGCCCTGCTGGTTTTCCCTTTTTTTGCCGCTTTTTTTATGGGCAGGAATGCGGAGCAAACTCACTCGCGGAAGATTAAAAAACTTTTCTTATCCGTTTTTATAATGTTTGCAGTTTATATTTTGCTTAACCCCTTTTCCCTGCTGGATTTTAAAACTTTTATAAATGATTTCAAAAATCAGTCGTCGCAAATGTCCGCAGCCGGAATTTGCCATCACGTTTCTTATTCGCTTCTTCACGGAATGTCGCTTAGCCTTCTCGCATGTTCCGCGCTGGGAATAGCAAGAGAATTGTACATGAAGAATAAAACAGCGCTGATTTTGATAATATTTATAGCTGCTGAATATGCCGCCCTGGTTTTTTTCAGCCAGCCCCATGCCAGGTATGTCCTTCCCCTGATACCCGTGCTGTGTTATTTTGCGGCGTCGTTTATCTATAATCTTTCCCGCATCTTGTCGGGGGATAGCAGAAGAACGGTATGGTTTGTTGTAATTTGTCTGGTGATGTCTGCCCCGACATTTATAAAAACCTGTTATTCCGACTATTTGTTTTCGGCCGGTGATACCCGGAAAGAAGCAAAACGATGGATAGAGGAAAATATACGGAAAGGGGAAAAGATCGCCCTTGACCATACATTTTTTGGTCCTGCGCTTTTGCCGGACAAAAGCCAGATACAGCATAAAATCACTTTGGCCGGGCGGAAAAAAATATCCGGAGCAAAAACCCTTAAATTGAAAAAAATGCTGGAAATGGCGGATAAAAACGAGGGTTATAAACTGTACTATTTAAAAGACGAACCTTCCGATGATGAAACTTTTTTGTTCTCTATGCCCCAGATACCTTTCAGTTACGATTATTTAATTGATAATAATATCAGGTTTGTTGTCATTACCAGCGTGAATCCGGATTGCGGACATCCTGATTTTATCAAAAAAATATATGAAAGCGCCGACCTCGCGGCCGAATTTAGCCCATACAGAGATGCCGGAAGAAAATATTCGTCAAACAGGTATGTCCTTACTGGAGGCCCTTTTCTTGACAATGAAGTTTATTTAAGAAACAAAACCGGATATACTATTCGGATATATGAAATTGGTTCTGACGGAAAATCGGGTAATATTTTGAGAAGGATAAAACGCAAAAACATAAAGAGGTGGGAATGAAGGACAGAATAACGATACTGGTGCCGGTTTATAATGAGAAAGAAGCTTTGCCCAAAGTTCTGGATGATTTAAGGGATATGATGAAAAAATCGGGTTATGAAGGAGATATTCTGGTTGTTGACGACGGTTCGGACGATAGCTCGGCGGCAATAGCCGAATCTAAAGGAGCCAAAGTCATAAAGCACAGTCGCAATCTCGGTAACGGCGCGGCGAGAACAACCGGGGTTAAAGCCTCTGAAAACGAATTGATAGTTATGATAGACGGCGATTGCACATATCCCGCGGATGCAATCCCCGGTATGATTGAAATGATGAAACAGAACGATATGGTTATAGGAGCGAGAAAAGCCGAAAAAGGAACTTTGAAGATATTGAGGACGCCCGCGAAGATGTTCATAAAAAAACTTGCGGAATATCTGGTGAGCGATAAAATACCGGATCTTAATTCCGGCTTGAGGGTGTTGAAAAAATCCCATGCGGTGAAATATCTGAAATACCTGCCCACCACTCATTCGTGGGTAAGCACCATAACTCTGGTGCTACTTTCGAAAGGATACAGGGTCGGATATCTCCCCATAGATTATTATCCGAGAGTAGGGAGATCGACATTTCATCCTTTGAGAGATACTTACAACTATCTTTCCCTTGTGATCAGGACGATTATGTACTTTAACCCGCTTCGTTTTTTCCTGCCTGTTTCGATTTTTATTTTTCTTGCGGCTCTGATTAAATCGGCGGTCGACTTTATTTATACGCGCAGCATCCAGGAATCGGACATAATTATTTTTTCTACGTCTGTCATAGTGTTTGCCATAGGGCTTTTGGCTGACCTTATAGTGATGATGCATAAGGAGTAAATTAAAAAATACGAAACTCGAATATCAGCGTTCAAAACAAGAAACATGAATATTGAAACAAGAAATAAAGATAAAAAGGTTCGAACTATAGATAGCTCAGATAGGAAAGGTTAAGATTGGGGATAAGGAGTTAAGCAAGTATTTTGAACGGATTCGGGAGCTGTTTTTATCTTAGCGACAGCCTCGGAATCCCGCCTTTGGCGGGGTGAGAATGAGTGAAAATGCTTGCTTAAATCAGTTCCTGTCAGCAGGTGTGGTTAAAAAAATAAGTGGTGTATAAGCATGAAAGACCTTTATTTAAAAATTGCAATGAGACAGATTCCCAGGATACTTACCCTGGCGGACAGGGATCCGGCGAGCCCGACTTACGGATGTTTTGACAGGGAATACTGGCATTACGGGACCGCGGATTTTCCCTGCGGTATGAGCCAGGAATTTGTCCTGCCTCTTGCTCTTGTGTATAGTTATGAATTTAGGGAAAATCCCTACTACAGGCAGGAAGCTGTAAAAGACCTTGTTATCGCCGGTATAAAGTTTGCGGAAAGAAGCTCCCATCGCGACGGCTCCTGCGATGATTATTTCCCTTTCGAGAGGGCTTACGGGGCGACTGCGTTTTCTCTTTACGCTTTTGCGGAATCATGCCGGCTGATCGGGATTAAAGACTCTGAAATCACAGGATTCCTCGAAAAAAGAGGTAAATGGATTTCATCCCGTTTGGAGTCGGGAAAGCTCACGAACCATCATGCGATAGCCGGTTTAGCTCTTCTCCTTCTGTGGCAGTTAACGGGGAGAGAAACATACAGGGAAGAAGCGCTGAATAAAATAAAGGTATGCCTTTTGTGGCAGTCGGATGAAGGCTGGTTTCCGGAGTATGAAGGATGTGACCCCGGTTATCTTACGATGACGATAGATTTTCTCGCGAGGGCGTATTCAATTACAAATAACGCCGCGCTCCTCGCATCGCTCCGGAAAGCAGTGGAATTTCTTGATTTTTTTGTTTATCCCGATGGCACTTGCGGCGGCGAATTGGGAAGCAGAGACACATATATTTTTATGCCGCACGGTCTTGAACTGATGTCGAAAGAATGCTCAAAGGCGGTTGAAATCAAAACAAGGTACCTGAAATCGCTTGAAAACGGACTGGAAACCAATTACGAAGACAACAGAATATTCGGGCATATGACTTACAGCCATCTTTTTTCCTGGATTGATTATTGTGATTTAAGGCGGGAGCCGGAGAGAGGTCCTTTCCGTAAATATTTTCCGGAAGCGGGAATGTATGCTGAGAAAAAGGGGAGTTATTTTTTTGCCGTTTGTGTCCATAAAGGGGGGATTTTTAAGATTTTCAGGGGCGAAGATTTAATAGCCTCCGATTCCGGATTCCTCTGTGAATTTTCGGATGGCAAAATCGGAGTTTCAAACCGGATTGAGGGAAAAAAATCTTACAGGGAAAAACCGTGCTGTGTGAGAGGCGAGCTTTATTATTATAAGCGCAAACTTATGTCGCCTTCGAAACAGGTTGTTTTCCGGCTGATCCTGATGATTCTCGGCCCTTTTCC
This sequence comes from bacterium, assembly GCA_028717725.1. GTDB lineage: Bacteria > Auribacterota > UBA6266 > UBA6266 > UBA6266 > UBA6266. The sequence continues at coordinate 43,350 of JAQUNG010000001.1, forward strand.
CCGCATAAGCGGGATGTTACGCAGGATTCTGCAAAAAATTCTTATTACCGGCAAAAAGAAAGCTCCCGTTTCTTTTAAAAGGGAGTTTTCTCTGGAAGAAAAGGGGCTGACCGTTGAGGATTCGGTTTTTCTCGGCGGGAAAAAGAATGTCAAGCGGCTTTATTTCGCTGCTAATAAGGTTTCGATTTATATAGCGATGGCGGAATGCTTCAATAAGAATATGCTGTTAAAATGGCGGCAGTTCAGCGCGGATGACATTAAAACTTTGAATGCGGAGCGTAAAACAAAGATAATAAGGCGTTTCGAATGAACTGGAAAAAAGTAAAAACGGCTGCAACATTTCTGATTGCGCTATATATCCTTTTTGTAATTTATTCTAAAATAGACCTGCGCGCGTTCTGGAATTTATTCAGGGACATCGATTATTTCTGGTTTGCGGCGGGGATGTTTATTTTTATAGTCTCCGCGTTGATTTCGTCTTTCAGGTATGTTGTTATCCTGTCCGGCCGGGCAAAAATACCGCTCTTGTCTTCATTAAAGCTGTATCTGGCGGGGAACTCTCTTAATATGGCGCTTCCTTCAAAAATAGGGGATTTGAGCAAAGCGGTTTTTTTAAAAAAAGAGGGTATTCTGGGTTATGCCGAAGGGTTCAGCAGTGTTATTGTCGAGAAGATATTCGATGTTTCAGCTTTAAGTTCTGTTATGGTCGCGGGACTTGTTTTTCTGCCTTTAAATACGTTTTTTACGCGGGATATAAAAAAGGTATTCTTAGCGGCGGGGATGTTTTTCTTGTCCCTGCCTCTTGCCGTTTATATTCTGGGTGCTTTCAAGGTTAACGTGTTAAACAAGACCCTTTCAAAAGCAGATGAATATTTCGCGCGGTTCCATGATTTTTTGATGGCGCTGAAGAAGAGTCCCGGAAAACTCGTCTTAATAGCTTTACTGTCTTTTTTTCTCTGGTTTTCTCATGTTTTTCAGGTGTTCTGTTTTTTGAAATCTTTTGATAATTCCGCGTCCGCCGCGATATCTTTCGCCCTGATTCCGATAGCTATATTCATAGGGCTGATACCCATTGCTTTCGCCGGCATAGGAACAAGAGATAAAGCATTGATAGTGCTTTTCGGCTGGTATGGGTATCCAGATTACCTTATGGCGGCAGTGGGAATAATGTGCACCGTGAGATATGTCATTCCCGCGCTTTTCGGGTTGCCGTTTATGATAAAATATATGGCGAAAGACAAAAAAACAGTTAGATAGTTTAATGGTTAAGCAGTTCAGTGGTTAGAAGAAATAGAATCGGTAATCGAAACTATTGGACTTCTGAACTATTCAACCGCTGAACCGAATGAATGGAGAAATAAATGGAAAAAGGCATCTCAATAATACTACCGGCTCTTAATGAAGAAGAAAACATAGGGCATGCAGTACATGATATAATTGAATATTTTAAGGAAAAAAAGGAATTATACGAAATCCTTATCGTAAACGACGGATCTGATGATATGACGCCGGCTCTGGCCGACAGACTTTCTCAAAAATATAAACAGGTTAGAGTCCTTCATCATAAGGCTAATGAGGGATATGGAAAATCGCTGAGAGACGGTTTTCATGCCGCTTCATATGAATACCTTTTTTTTACCGATTGCGACCGGCAATTCGATATTTCGGGCTTGGATATAATGTTTCCCCTGATTAAAACCGGTGTTGTCGATCTTATCATAGGGTACAGGCTCAAGAGGAAGGACTCTTTTGTCAGGAAATTCCTTTCTTGGGGCTATAATACGCTTGTAGGTTTTATTTTTGATTTGAATGTGAAAGATATTGATTGCGCGTTCAAGATATTCGATAAGAGGATTTTCGAAAAAATAGAGATCACTTCGAAGAAATTTTTTGTAAATACGGAAATTCTGTGCAAGGCGCATTATTACGGATATAATATGATTGAAGTCGGGGTGCCTCATTTTCCGCGGTTTGCGGGTAAATCAACGGTATCCCTGAAGTATATACCTCTTACGGTGAAAGAGCTTTTCAGGATATGGTTTGATATGAAAAAGCTCCGGAAATCAAAAAAACACGCCATTTGAATATACCAGTTTAAGCCTGGTATGTTACCAGCGAAAATTCGGCAAAAGTCAGATAAAATAAAAAACCGTCAATTAATTTAATGTTTTTGTCGACTGTATATGCCGCTATTTTTCATATAAACTTTTATTTTTTTATGCTGTTAATTTGACGACATGCCCGGAAATAAGGCATTTTTGAGATATGGACACGAGGGCCGACAATCTGCGGGTTTTGCTCCTTGTTTTTGCCCTTTATTCTTTTAGTGTCCCCTTATACGCCGATAATCCTTCCCGGGGTATGCTTGATTATAAAAATGATAATTTTGAGATAAGCACGCCTTATCCCGCAGGGTGGTTTGTAAAAGAGCATTCAGACGGCGATTCAAAACAGGTTTTCATATCGGAGAAAGAAATCAAGAAATCCGAAGATATGTTTAAAACCGGCATTGTAATAACAAAAATATGTAATTACAGCAAGTATTTCGGTTATGAATTCGCCAGTTCGGAAGAAGCCGCAAAACAGATAGTGGAATCGCATCTCTCTGATTTTATGGAAAACGCGAGAGATTACTACCTTGGTTCTTTCGGTCCGGCGAGTTCCGGCGGCCGAAGCCGCCCGTATGTCGCGGATCTGAGGTTTGTGTGTAATGACGCCTCAAGGGTAAGAGAATATATTTTTGTGGCCTATGAAGAGAATACGCTTGTGTTTGTTACAATGGAAGCTCCTGATTCCGAGTTCCTGAAATACAAAGATCTATACGATACGATTATAGCTTCGATACGGGTTTTTTAATCAAGGAGGTCGAATTATGAATTGGTTAAAAGCCAGGAAAGACCGCCGTGGCAAATGGACAGTGATTCCCTCAAAAAAAAGATATTTTAAGAGTTTTAAATCCCCCGGCCGGAAATAATCGGTCTTTTGCGTTTTGCCGGCGGGGACATTACGATAAACTGATTTCTAAAGTTGCGATACGACGCATCGGTGTTTCTCGGAATCCGGCAATGGGTCGGGAGTTAAGCTGTATCTGTAGATATATCAATAAGATGCGGAAATGCGCCGCTGAGGGGTGAGGTATGTCCCTTTTTACTTTCCTCCCGAAGCCCTGCGTCCGGTCTATCCTTATATACTTCCTTTTAAACTTATCGCTGTGATATAATACCGGAGATCGGTCCTGGATTTATATACTGTTAACGGAATTAAAAACATTACGATATAAAAGTGAAAATACTCTTTTTAAGGCCTGTTACGCCCGGGGCAATTGTCCTGAATCTGATTCCTCCGATAGGAATCGGATATCTAGCGGCGGTTTCGAGAAATGCCGGGTATGAGGTCGCCCTTCTGGATTGCATCCTTAAAAATCTTGATTACGCCGGCTTTGAAAAGGAACTGAAGAATATAATGCCCGATGTTGTAGCTATGACAGCTTTTTCTCATGATATTCCTTCTGCCCGGAAAACAACGGCTATAATAAAAAAGGTTAATCCGGAAATTAAAGTGATAATCGGAGGACCGCATTCTTCCGGGATGCCCGGGGACACACTTAATATTCTGGATAATGTCGATTTTGCGTTTAAGGGAGAGGCGGAAAGAAGCATTGTAAAACTTTTGAAATTCATTGAAAAAAAAGAGGGCAGTCTCGAAAATATAAAAGGTCTGATATGGAGGAACGGGGATAAAATAAACATTAATGAACAGGATTTTCCCGAAAACCTTGATGAAATACCATATCCGGCATGGGATCTTATGGAACCCGGGGATTATCCCGATGCTCCGCAGGGCGTTATTTTCAGGAAAACACCAGTTGCTCCCCTTGTCATTACGAGAGGATGTCCTTTCAGATGTACTTTTTGCGCGGGTTGGACCGTTACAGGAAAAAAGATAAGGACAAGAAGTCTTGGCAATGTTCAGGGAGAAATAGAACTGCTCTATAAGAAATACGGGGTCAGGGAAATACATGTTCTTGACGATAATTTCTCGATGAACATTGAGTTTGTGAGGGGTTTCTGCGATTGGCTTATCGGGACGGGGTGGAACATATCATGGTGCTGTCCGAACGGCTTAAGATGCGACACGCTGGACGAAGATACCGTAAAACTTATGAAAAAGTCCGGCTGCTATTATATATCCATAGGGATTGAATCAGGTTCGGACAGAATACTGAAAAATATGAAAAAAGGACTTTTGGTAGAGAAGATCAAGGAACAGGTAAAAATGATTACAGGTGCCGGGATGGATGTTAACGGATTCTTTATACTCGGATATCCGGGAGAAACCGAAGAAGATATACGTAAAACGATTGATTTTTCCAAAGAACTAAAACTGACAAGAGCCGCGTTTTACAGCTATATGCCCCTGCCGGGAACGGAATCTTACGAAACGCTGCTTAAATTAAAAGAGATACAGGCCATAGATTTCGGTAAGATGACCGAGATGACGGTGGCATATACGCCACGCGGAATGAGCAGGGAGAGGCTTAAAGAACTGCAGAGAAAAGCGCACCTTGAATTTTATTTGAGGCCTGAGATAATGTTTAAACTGCTGAAAGAGATTAAATCGGTGAATCAGTTGAAATATATTGCCAAAAGAGCGAAAGCGTATTTATTTGACGGATGAAAAAAATAATTTCAGGCAGAAAATATTTTATAATAATCCTGTTCCTGTCGGTTTTGCTTTATCTCGGTGATCAGGTTTTTTTAAAATCCAGTTTTCTCAGCGGTGATTATAGGTCCCAGCATGTGCCGTGGGCGATAGCGCTGGATCGGGCCGTAAAAGACCTGTCACTGCCGCTTTGGGATATATATACCCACTCCGGGTTCCCCTTGCTGGCTGAAGGTCAGGTCGCGGCGCTGTATCCGGCGAACCTGTTTTTCTACATGCTTTTTCCCGTTGATATTGCGTATGCATGGTCCAATGTATTCCATTACCTGCTCGCGTTTCTGTTTATGTACTTATTCCTTTCGAATGCTGGGCTTGACGATTTTGCTGCTTCGGCGGGCGCGCTGTTTTTCTCTTTCGGGAGCGCCAGCGGCGGCGGGTATTATAACACGATATCACTGAAAGTCCTTTGTTGGTTTCCTCTCACGCTTTATCTCACAGACAAATATTTTTCAGCAAAAAAAATGTATTTTTTGCTGATAATAGGCGTTGTCTTTGCGCAGCAGGTGCTGGCAGGGTATTTTCAATATGCTTTTTATTCGATAGTTGTTACAGTGCTCTACTACTATTATGTGTCTTTTGTCGAGGGCAGGAGTAGGTTGGTAAAAAGCATATGCAAAGATACGGCCCGGCTTTTTCTCTCGGCCGCAACCGCGCTTATAATAGCAGCTCCTCAAATTTACGAGTCTTTGAAATTAATCAATCTGTGTTCCAGGGGGGACAGGGACATTTATTTTGCCTTATGGGGTTCCTTCAACCCATGCGGCGCAGCGACATTGTTTTTCCCCCATTTGGGCTGGATAACTTTCGGCGCGGTTTTTATCGGTGTCGTGCCGCTGTCGATGACATTTTTTATAAAAAGGAATGTGGTCAACAGGCAGTTGAAATTTATGTTGTTTCTTTTCTGTTGTTCGCTGGTTTTTGCCCTGGGCAGATACAGCCCTGCCTATAGGTTTATATTAAATACGGTAAAATTTTACGGGTTCAGGGTTCCCGCGAAATTCCTGTTCTTCAGCGGTGTTTCTCTGAGCGTTATAGCCGCATACGGGATTCATTCCCTGCTTAAAAACAGGGATGACAGGGATTTTTTGAAAAAAAGATTTTTCATATGGGTCGTTGCGGCGATTCTTGTTGTTTGCCTGCTTGGCACTGCGAATATTGCCCTTGAACATAAAGAATTCTGGCTGGAAAAGGGACGTGAATATGTGATAAACAATGTTTACGGCAAGATGCATCACAAACATTCGCTGGACGAATATATGGCGAGATTGGAGCCCATATATGATTCGATAAAATCCGCTGTCTATTTGCGCAACCCGTTTATTTTAACGGGAGTGTTTTCAGTCATAATTTCTCTTGCGCTTTTATATCTCTATTCGAGATTTTCCGTTAAGAACGGTATTTTTATCGCCGCTTTTCTGTTTGTTTCAATGTGCGAGCTCCTGGTTTTTAACAACAGGTGTAAAATAAAGACAAATATGGAATCGCTCGGCACATTCAAAGCCGAATCACAGATAGCGGATTTTATAGGCCGGGATAAAGGACTATTCCGCATTTATGAATTTGTTGAATCAGGTATCGGTAACACGGAAGAAATATTCGAGGTTCTGCCCAACAGGTCTATAATCTACCGTTTATATGATATCGGGTGTTATACGCCTCTGGTTATGAAAGATTATTACGATTTTATAGGACGTCTCGGCTCTGTGGATGATTCAACGGGAGCGGCTATTCCCGATAAAAAAGCACTTCGCGATGATCTGAATCTGCTGAGAATGCTTAACGTTAAGTATGTGTTGTCTGTGGATGAGATCCCGTTTCTCGACCATGTCGCGGATTTTGACGGATGCGGGATATATAAGTTAAAAGGTTCTCACGGCAGATTTTCCGTAACGGATAAAATAGTGTTTTCCGAAGGGGATAGGATCCGGGAAAATATCATCCGATTGGCCGGCACAGCCGAAAAACCCTTCGTTTATGTTGAGAATGGAAACGAATGTGACATTGATTTAAAAAATCTGAAGTCATATAAAAGCAAAATCGAAGTCAAGAAATACGCCGCCGGCAGTGTTGTTTTGAACGTGTTCAACGAGCCGGGTTCCGCAGTGCTCGCGACTTCAGAGCTCTATTATCCGGGCTGGAAGCTTTTTGTTAACGGTAAAAGAGGCGAATTTCTGAAAATCAATTCGGTTTTCAGAGGGGTTTTACTGCCTAAAGGACAGACAAAAATAGAAATGTTTTATCGTCCTTACATTTTTTATATTTTGGGGATAATCAGTTTTCTGGGATATTTATTCTGTATTGGTTTTTGCGTTTCTTGCGAGAGGGGAATAAAGCAGTCATTAATATGGGTTTCCTGTGTGTTCGCGGTTTGCGTCTTTATTGTATTTTTCTGTGTATTCATATATTCCCAGGCGGCGGGCAAACTATGACGGCATTTTTCAATATCTTTTTTATGTTATTTGTTCTGTGGATTTGCGCCTGCGCCGGAAAGACAGTTCTGGACGCCGTGAAACAGGCATCCCTCAACCGTTTGAGGGATTTTGTCCTTTCGTCCGGGATAGGTTTCAGTGTGTTGATAATCTTTATCTCGGTCTTTGCGGCCGCGGGTTTTTTGCGACGCTGGACGGGTTTTGCTGTTTTAACCGTTATTGTCTTTATGGGTTTTAAGAATCTTATTTTATCGCTGAGGGGATTCCCGAAATCCGTGAAAACACTGTTTTCATTAAGATTGAGCATTGTGCAATGGGTTTTGGTTCTGGTTCTGGCGGCTGGAGTTTTGTCGGTATCGGTCTGCGCTTCGGCGCCTCCGACGGGAATGGATTCTCTTGTATATCACTTGAATCTTCCGAAGGAATTTATTGAATATCAGGGAATATATGCCGTTCCTTACGATGTTAACGCGTTATGGCCGCTGAACATTGAAATGCTTTTTTTATTAGGACTTCTTTTTAAAAATGCCGTTATAGCAAAAATGGTCAATTTCTTAACGGGTGTTTTATGTATATTTTCTGTTTATCTGATTTCGAGGAATTTTGCTTCAAAGACAGCATCTTTAACCGCCGCGGCGCTTTTTTATCTGATGCCGGCGGTAGTTTCCCAGTCGGGATACGCGTATGTCGATGTTGCGATAACATTTTTCTGTTCTCTTATGGTGATTTTGTTGCTTGATTATGCGAAAAACGGCGAAAGAACGGTTGTAATACTATCAGGATTGTTCGCGGGAATACTCATAGGATCGAAGTTTACGAATGCGCTGATAGTGGGCGTTATTTTTATTGCTTTTACGGTCTGCGATCTGACAGAGAGAGGGGGGACAAAGCGTCTTTTGTTCAACGCGGTTTTATTTTGTTCCGTTGCTGTTCTTGTGTCGTGTCATTGGTATATAAGAGCGTATCTCATTAGGGGGAATCCCGTTTTCCCGTTTTTACAGGGGTTTTTCGGAAATGATGTTGTGCGCGAATTTAAAACATCGGCGGCCAATACAGGACTACTTGATTTTGTGTTTACCCCGTTTAAAGCTGTGTTTAAACCGGAGCTTTATGGGGGAATAGCCAACCAGATAGGACCTATTCCTCTTGGATTTTTGCCGATAGCGGTTATTTCGGCGCGGCGCAGTAAATACGCAAGGCTGCTGCTGTCTTGTTTTCTGGCGTATTTCTGTTTGTGGTTTGTAGTTAAGCAGAACCTGCGATTTCTGCTTCCCTGCATGGTTATGTTTTATCCTGTTGTCGGTTTGAGTTTTGATGATTTATACGGTTCAGGCAGGTCGGTTTTTATTATATTTTCGTTTATTGCGGCGCTTGTTATTTTACTCTTTTTGGGCGCGGCTTTTTATTACGCGGTTCCCGCCGCACCTTTGTTTTTCGGAAATGAGTATCCCGAGAATTATCTTCTTGAAAAAGAACCGACCTATGGATTGGGCCTGAGCGTGGAAAAAACAGTGCCGAGAGACGGGACAGTGCTGATGGTGGGTGAAATAAAAAGATTTTATATAAAAAGGAAAACGGTCAGGGCGGATGGTTTTTACCATATGTCCGATTATTTTGACAGAGTGAAGTCAAAGGAAGATGCGTTTGCGTTCCTGAAAGATGCCGGCATAGAATATGTCGTTTCTTCGAACATCAAAATTCCGGAAAGGAAAAGCGCTTTTTCCTTTAACCTTTCCAGCCTTATGCAGGATAATGATTTTACATCCGTTTATTTTACCCGTGTGGGCGGATATGAATTCAGGCGAGGGGACAACGTGATAATATATAATATTTATAAAATGCGCTGACAGGAGGATGGTATGTTGGAGCCGATTGATAAATTAAGGGGTATGTGCCAGAAAAAAGATTATAAGAAAACCGGAAATATGATGGCAAGATTAATAACCCGCGATATGGCTTTATATATCACCAGGCTGCTGATACCTACGGGAATTACGGCAAATCAGGTTGTATTTTTGACGATTATGATGGGAATTATATCCGCGGCGTGTTTTGCTTTCGGCGGAGGTTTTATGATGCTTGCCGGAGCCTTGTTTTTTCAGCTTTGGTATCTTTCCGACCATGTGGACGGGCAGATAGCAAGATACAGAAATGCATCGAGCCTTACTGGCGCATTTTATGATTTCTATGCGCATTATATAGTCCATTCCCTTGTGCTCGGGGGACTGGCCCTTGGTCTTTATATGAGGTATGAAAATCTGGGAATTCTGATTTTGGGACTTGCCGCGTGTTTTTCCGTGAATATGGTTTCATTGATTAATGATTGTGTTTATAAGGCGTTTTATAACGGCTTGTCGCGGGAGGAAAAAGATTTGACTTTTAGAGCAGGTTCTCAAACAGCGGAAAAGAATAAAATAAGGGAAGGTTTACCTAAAAAAATATTTATGTTTATGCATAAACTTACGGAAATACACGTTATTATGAATGTAGTTACGATTGCCGTAATCGTCGATTTTTTCTTCGGCACGGATCTGATTCTCTTTGAAACGGCCGTTCTGGCGTTGGTAGCTACGGCGGTTTGGGTATTTAAATTGGCGCGCATCGTAACGGCAAAAGAAGTAGACAGGAAATATTCGGAATTTTTCAGGGGGCGGTAGAGAAATATGAAAAAAGTCGCGGTGCTTTTGGGAACAAGGCCTGAGGTTATTAAGCTTGCTCCCGTGATAAAAGAGTTAAAAACAAGGAAAAAATATTTCAAAGTGTATGTTGTGGCGACAGGGCAGCACAGGGAAATGGCCGACAGTTTTCTCAGATGTTTTAATATAAAAGTCGACCTCAACCTGAATATTATGAGGGAGAATCAGACATTGACCGAAGTGACGTCGGGGATATTGGCAAAATTCGAAAAAGAAGTCTGTGACAGATATCACCCGAATTTGATAATGGTTCAGGGTGATACGACAACGGCGTTTACCGCTGCCTTGGCGGCGTTTTACAGGAAAATAAGCGTAGCCCATATTGAAGCTGGGCTTAGGACATTCGACAAATACAGCCCCTTTCCCGAGGAAATGAACAGGAGGATGATTTCGTGTATTGCTGATTTTAATTTTGCACCTACGAAAATCGCGGCGGGCAACCTGCTTCAGGAAGGGCATCCTAAAAAAAATGTATTTCTAACCGGGAATACAATTGTCGACGCTTTGAAAGCATACGGCAGTATATTGGTTGGAAAGGGAAAACCCGGCAAGCCGTCAAGATGCGCCAGGATGATACTTATCACAATGCATAGGAGAGAGAATTTCGGTGCGCCTTTGGAAAATGTCTGTAAGTCCGTTCTGGAAATATTGGATAAGTATAGAGATGTTTTTTTCAGGATGCCGGTTCATCCGAATCCGAATATCAAGAAAGTTGTAGATAAATATTTTTTGGGAAACGACAGGATAGTTGTTTCGGGTCCCGTGCCGTATGATGAAATACTCCGGCTGATTAACGACGCTTATATTATTATGACGGATTCGGGCGGGATACAGGAAGAAGCCCCGGCTTTCGGCAAGCCGGTGCTGGTGTTGAGGGAAAAAACCGAAAGACCCGAAGGTATTATCGCCGGCGTGGCAAAATTAACGGGAACTAACGAAGCGAAAATCGTAAAAAATGTTTCCCTGCTGATGGATTCCGCGGCCGAATACGGGAAAATGGCTAAATCTCGGAATCCTTACGGCGACGGGAAGGCCTCTTTGAGAATCGCGGATATACTGGAGAAAGTTCTTTGAAAAATACCAGAATTATTATATTGAATTATAACGGCCTGAACATAATGAAGGAGTGTATGCCTTCGGTCGTAGAAGCCGCGCGGAACGCAAAGCCGGAATGCAAAGTGTCTATCATAGACAACAGCAGCACGGATGACAGCGTCAGATGGCTTAAAAATGCTTTTCCCTCCGTGGATGTGTTCGAATCCGAAAATAAAGTTCTCTGTTCATATAATGATTTTGTCAGGACCGTCAGGGAAGACATAGTAATACTGTTGAATAACGATGTGAAACTTGACCGGAACTGCGTGGATCCTCTTATCGGCGTGTTTGAAAAAAATCCCGATGCATTTTTCGCTGCATCCAGGGTTTTTGATTTTTCGGGAAAAAAATATGAGGGAAATCTGACCCGGTTTTTTTTCAGAGGGGGGTTATTCGGTTCAGAGGCTGTTTTTAAAGGGTTTGAAAGTTTATACGATAAACCCGGACTGAGCATGCAGCAGGGGTTCGGAGCTTTCGACAGGGAAAAATTCCTCGCTTTAGGGGGATATGATGAAATATATCTTCCCGGAAGGCTTGAGGACGCGGATATCTGCTTCAGGGCATGGAAAAGGGGATGGAAAGGGTATTATGAACCATCCAGTGTTATGTACCATAAAGGCGGGGAGACTTTTAACAGCAGATTCGGCGCTAATAAATCATTGGCGCTGAATTTCAGGAATACATATGTTTTTACGGTGAAAAATCTGGAATTGAAGTATGTTTTTCTTTCTCTTGTCCTGGCTCTTCCTCGGTCGTTATATTTTTTATGCAGGCTCAGGCCGGAGAATCTTGCCGGATTTGTCCATTTTATCCCGATGGCCGCGAAGGCTCTGAAAAAAAGGAAGCACCGTTTTAAATCGGGGTATAAAGACAGTGATTTGTTCAACATGATTCCGTGTGGCGGATAGGATGGGGTGAAATATGTCCGTAAGCGTTTGCATAATAACGAAAAATGAAGCAGAAAGAATTGAAAAAGCCGTCCGCAGTGCTTCTTTCGCGGACGAAGTGGTTGTAGTCGATTCTTTCAGTTCCGACAACACGGCCGGAATATGCGAAAAACTGGGTTGTAAGGTTTTTAAGAGGGTATTTGACGATTATTCGGGCGTTAAAAATTTTGCCTTGGAAAAAGCCGGCTCCGATTGGGTTTTTTTCCTTGATGCGGATGAACTTATAACAAAAAATTTATCTAAGGAGATTGTGAAAATTACCGGACACAATACGGACAGGAGCGCTTTCAGGGTAAAAAGAAAAGTCTATATTTTCGGGAAGAGAATCCGCTGGGGCAGCGCCAAAGATGATGCTCCTGTCCGACTTTTGAGAAAGGGCAAATGCCGGTTTTTTCAGCCTGTGCATGAGGAAGTTGAGGTTAAAGGCTCAACAGGATTGATGTCTGCTTATATGGAACATCATACAACTTCTTCGGTCTATGACTATCTCGAAAAATTCAACAAATACACCGATCTCGAAGCGGAGTATATGTACGGGAGAGGCGTGAAACCGCATTTCGGATATCTTGCGGTAAAACCTATGCTTGGTTTTTTAAGAGGGTATGTGATAAAGCTGGGTTTTCTCGATGGGATAAGGGGTTGTATTTTTGAAGTTCTTTCTTTTTTTTATGTGTTTAATAAATACGCGAAGTTGCGCGAACTTATAAGAGTCAGGGGGGAGTATAGAAAAAAATGAAAGTGCTTTATAACCTGTATCCTTCGGCCTTTCAGAATCCGGGCGGCGGAGAGATTCAGATGATGCAGACCAAAAAGTTCATCGAGAAGCGCGGTCTGAACGTTCATCTTTTCGATCAGTGGAAAACCGATCTTGGGAATTATGAGATATTACATACTTTCGGATCCGTGAAATACGCGCTCGATGTAATGGAGGCTGCAAAATCAAAAGGATTGAAAAATGCGCTTTCCACAATCTGCTGGTATGACCTCAGAAGCGCCTGGCATTCTCCCGATTTTACCGCGTCCTCATATAAGAACACCGCAAGATACCTTGCAAAGCTGGCGTTTCCCCGTTTTCCATCGATGAGGAGAAGAATGTTTGAGATATCGGATTTACTGCTTCCCAATTCCGTGATGGAAGCCGAGCAGATAAGCAGACTCTTTGCCATCGGGCCGGACAAATTTGTCGTTGTGCCTAACGGAGTGGATATTTCCTTCAGAGATGGAGATGCGGAATTATTCCGCCGGAAATATAAGATCAAGGATTTTGTGCTGTATGTGGGAAGAATCGAACCGAGAAAAAACGTTGCCAATATGATAAAAGCTTTTAAAAATTCCGATATACCTCTTGTTATTATAGGAGACCATGTGTCGATGTATTCAGCTTATTACAGGCAGTGCAGGGAGCTTGCCGGCGGCAACGTTCATTTTATCGGGCGGATAGAACATGACGATCCTATGCTTAAATCCGCATATAAGGCCTGCGATGTTTTCTTACTCCCTTCCTGGTTTGAAACGCCGGGTTTGTCCGCGCTTGAAGCAGCGGTTTCCGGCGCGAAAATCGTTATAACTTCGGGTGGCTGCACAAAAGAATATTTCGGTGATTTTGTCCTCTATGTGAATCCGTCTAAGCCCGGTGATATTTACGGGGCGGTTGCCGAAGCCCTGAATTCCCGCAAGTCCGAGGGGCTCAAGAACCATGTTGTTAAAAATTTCGGATGGGAAAATGTTGCAGAAATTACAATCGGAGCGTATCGCCGGATAGCTGCGGAATGCTGAAGCCGTCTATAATATGAAATATATCTTTAAGAAAAAACGTTTAAACTTTTTTATGGGCCTGTTTGATTTTTTCGGCCGCATCCTTTTTTTTCCCGGATGGATCAAGAGGCCGTTAAGCGAAAATCCTGAGCGCATTGCCATCCTAAGGTTTGACCATATAGGAGATATAATAAATACCACGCCACTTCTGAGGTCTTTGAGGAAAAAATATAAGAATGCGGAAATAGATATCTATGTAAGCCCGTGGGGAGAAGAGGCGATTGCCGGCAATCCCCGCGTTGATAATGTTTTTGTTATAAAGACGAATATATATGAGCGCGATATAAAAACGAGAATAGGATTCGGTTCGGTATTTGGCGCGGCTTCAGTTCTAAGGCGCAGAAAATATTCGCTCGGGATAAGTGTAAGAGGCGACGCGAGAGAAATATTTTTGCTGAGAATCGCGGGTGTGCGCCATATAGTGTCTTACGGAATCACCGGATGCTCTTTTATGGCTGACACAGTTCCGGAATATAACTTCGGGACTCATGAGATAGATATTAACCTTAATATAGCCGGGGCATTGGATTGCCCGGAACTTTCCCGTGAAACGGAATTTTTTGTCAGAGAAGAAGATAACGATATCCGGCGCTTATTCGGGCTGGAGTCCGGTAAGTATTTTGTGTTTCATGTAGGTTCGGGGGCTTCCTCAAAGAGATGGCACCCCTATAAGTTCGCGCGCCTGATATCGATGTTAAAAGACGATACTTTTAAAATAGTCCTTGCGGGAAGTTCTGCCGAAACAGGGAATGTAGCGGGATCCCTATCCGAAAAAAAGAGTATTGTCGATTTAGGCGGGAAAACAACTCTTTCTCAACTTGGGGCTGTATTAAGGCATTCGGTTCTTTTTTTAGGTACCGATTCAGGTCCGGCGCATATTGCCGCGGCTTTAAAAGTGCCGAGCATTGTTCTTTTTAGCGGATCCAATCTCCCGTCACGTTGGGCGCCGCGCGGGGGGAATGTTAAGGTAATTTATAAAAATACGCC
>JAQUNG010000002.1 GCA_028717725.1 bacterium
AAGATACCGGCGCGTGGTCGGCTCCCGCTTTTGTTATGATAGGCGGGATCAGCTTCGGACTGCAAATAGGAGCTCAGGCGGCGGATATCGTGCTCGTTACAACATCAAGAAAAGGGCTTGAAATGCTTCTGAAAGATAATTTGACTCTTGGCGGAGATGCCGCCGTTGCGGCAGGACCTATCGGAAGAAACGCAGAAATTTCAACCGACATACTTATGCAGACACCTATACTCTGCTATTCAAGAAGCAAAGGGCTTTTTGCGGGAGTAGCGCTGGACGGAGCCGTAATCAGCCAGGATAAAAAAGACAACAAAACCCTGTATGGGGAAGCTCTGACGGCAAAAGATATCGTAATCGATAAAAAAGTATCGCCTACGGAAGCCGGGCAAAAACTTATCAACGCCATCAATAAATAAATCTTGTTCTATGGGCCGGGCGGATAAGAAATCTGCCCGGCCCATCCCATTGTTTACGAAAAAAATATCCATATTTTTTAACCCTGTTTTTCTCCTTATTATCCGACGAGCTTACGACTTACGGAAAGTTTCTCTTTCAGGCCCGAAATAAAAAATATGCTACACAGCGGATAAAAATAGTGTATAATCCGTGATTAAGGGGGGAGGGGATATTATGTCTTCTTTATTTTTCGGGAAACGTAATAACGCCCAGTCTGAAAAAAGGTCCTTCAAGAGAATTCCTTTCGTTTTCAATGTTGACTACACAAGCAATAATTTCGACAGAAACAAAGGCAAAGGCATAAATCTCAGCAAGGGCGGAATGCTTCTGGGAACAGGATTAAGATTCACTTACGGTCAGGAATTAAAATTTTTTATCAAAGTCCCCGCTTTTCAGGATCCTGTCACACTTCTGGGCGCTGTGGTAAGAAGCAGGGAATCCGACAAATACGGCGGATATGAAACAGCTGTGAATTTCAAGAATTTTTCGGGGCCGAAAAACCCTAATCTTGAAAAAATCATCCATCTTTACAGCTGAAAAATACCCTGCTGCTGTCTGTGCGGAGAATGCTTCTCCAAAGGTATCGGTTTGTGGAAAAATTTTGATAAATATATTAGCATATTATAATATGCTAATATATTTGGGGGCAAAATGGGAGAAAGACAATTAACGCATAAGGCCATTCTGGAAGCGGCTGTAATGCTCAAAGCCCTGGCCCATCCGGACAGGATCAGGATAGTTGAATTGCTCGCCGGCGGCAATATGTTGAGTGTCAACCAGATCGCAAAAGGCGCCGGGTTAAAACAGTCTATAACTTCACAACATCTTAAGCTCCTTAAAAACGGCGGGGCCCTGGATTCCCATAAACTCTCAAACCATGTGTTTTACAGCTTATACAAAAAGGAACTCTTAAAGCTTCTGGCGTGCATTAAAAACTGCTGCGGACGGGAGAGAAAATGAAAGAAGCTATCACCGGTTTCGCCATAAAATATTACAAAGCCATAATAATAATCACCTTTCTGCTGACCCTGATACTCGGGCTGCAGATACCTAAAATCAAAATAGATACCGACCCGGAAAATATGCTTTCCGAAAGAGAATTCGTGAGAGTATTCCACAACGAGACAAAAAAGAACTTCACACTGTATGATTTTATAATTTTAGGCATCGTCAACGAGGAAAATCCCAACGGGGTCTTCAATAAAGAAACCCTATCCAAAATCTACAATATCACAGAAGATATAAAACAAATCGAGCTGAAATCCGGCGGACAGGAAACAACCAGACCGGTCATCATAAGAGACATAATCAGCCCTTCAAATGTAGATAATATCAAAGAAGGCTCTTCCGCCGGAGAGATACGATTCGAATGGCTTATGAGCAAACCTCCCATGTCGGAAGAAGAATCGCTGGCCATAAGAGATGAAGCCATTGACAACCCCATGTTATACGGGACTATGATTTCCGAAGACAAAAAAGCCTTGTGTCTTTATATCCCGATAAAAAACAAAAATCTAAGCCACGCAACTTCCCTGCAAATATTCGAAATCGTCAGAAAATACCCCGGCGCGGAGAAATACCATATAACAGGGCTTCCCGTGGCCGAAGACACCTTCGGATTTGAAATGTTCAGGCAAATGGCAATATCCGCTCCTCTCGCGGGTTTGATTATATTCCTTTTAATGTGGTCCTTCTTCAGAAAAGTCAAACTCGTAATAGCGCCAATGCTTGTAGCTATTATCACCGTGATTTCAACGATGGGATTGCTGATAGGGTCGGGGTTCACCGTACATATAATGAGTTCGATGATACCGATATTCCTTATGCCTATCGCGGTTGTCGATTCCGTCCATATATTAAGCGAATTTTTTGACAGGTATAATATTTACAAAGATAAGAAAAAAACCATCACACACGTGATGAATCACCTCTTCATGCCGATGCTTTACACATCCCTCACCACAACCGCCGGATTTGCCTCGCTGGCATTAACGCCCATACCTCCCGTCCAGATATTCGGCCTGTTCGTCGCAGCCGGCGTAATGCTTGCCTGGGCGCTGACAGTGCTCTTCATTCCGGCGTATACGATGCTGATAAAAGATAAGTCGCTTGAAAATTTCGGCCTTCACCACGGGGAAGAGGGAAAAACCGTCTTAACCGGAATACTGCGCAACACAGGCGATTTCACATGGAAACGGTCCAAATCAATAATTGCCGCTTCAATCATCCTGACCGGACTCAGCATATACGGATTAAGCCTTATTAAAATAAACGATAACCCCGTTAAATGGTTTACGAAAGGGCACCGCATAAGAATAGCGGACGAGGTGCTTAACAGCCATTTCGGCGGCACATACACCGCATACCTGATACTGGACAAAGAAGATACCGGAGAGTCTTTCACAACAAACATCCGCAGGCTTAAAGAGAAAATAGAAGCGGAAAAAACAGATGCCTCTCCGCAAAACATAGATACCCTCCTTTCTTATATCGATAAGGAGAAAGACGCCTTCATAAAAGAGAAGAACTATGACTACACAGAATTTACGGAGAATATAATCGGCAAATCGGAAGAATTATCGTCCGACGATGAATACCCGGACAATGTGACGGAAACAATTGAAGATGAAAACATAGACAGCCGGATATTCAAGAACCCGGCCATGCTGAAATATATGGAGAAACTGCAAAACTATATGGCAGGCTCAAAAACAGTCGGCAAATCAACCTCAGCCGCCGATCTGGTAAAGAAAGTTTACATGGAGCTGATGGGAGGAAACCGCGAATACTACGTGATACCGCCCACAACAAAAGCCGTTGCCCAAAGTTTGTTCCAGTTTCAGAACGGCCACAAACCCGATGACCTCTGGCATCTTTTAATTCCGGACTATAAAACGGCAAACATCTGGGTCCAGATGAAAAGCGGAGATAACAAAGATATGGAAAAAGTGTTGAAACAGGTTGACAGCTTTATAGAAAGCAACCCTCCTCCGTTTCCCCTGAACCACCAATGGGCCGGGCTTACATACCTCAATGTCGAATGGCAGAATAAAATGGTGCGCGGGATGATTACTTCCCTGCTCGGAAGCTTTATAATAGTCCTGATAATGATGATTTTCCTGTTCCGGTCGCCGTTGTGGGGTGTCCTTTCAATGATACCTCTTTCCATAACTATACTGCTGATTTACGGGTTAATAGGTTTAACGGGAAAAGACTATGATATGCCTGTGGCCGTTCTTTCGTCTTTAACCCTGGGCCTGTCTGTTGACTTTGCCATCCATTTTCTTGAAAGGGCGAGGACATTTTACGCCGAAAACCAATCTGTAGAAAAAACCCTGAAAGCCATGTTCGGGGAACCCGCGAGGGCTATCAGCAGAAACGCCATCGTAATCGCCATAGGTTTTCTGCCTTTGCTTGCGGCTCCTCTCATTCCTTATAAAACAGTGGGGTTCTTCCTGGCAAGCATAATGGCCGTTTCATCACTGGCAACTATCGTTCTCCTTCCCGCCCTCATAAAAACTTTCGCCAAATACCTGTTTAAACCGGCCGGGATAAGGCGCTATGAGTGCAATTGCGTAAAATGTATTATCAGCGTATCGGCGGGTATACTGATAATCACATGCTTTGCGCTGGATAACCCCGTCTTGAAATGGAAACTTCTGACTCTTATTTCGGCCGGCGTTATATTAACGGCGGGTGTTATATGCAATATGCTTTCAAAAAGAGAAGCGGGAAAACCGGAGACAGAAAAAGAATAACAGGGAGCCTGGAAATGAAAACTTTTTTTTATGCTTTTTTCGCCGTCCTCGCGGCTTTCACAACATTTTCGGCGGGCGAAACCGCCGGCCAAATCATTAACAAAGCCAACCTTGCCTCGTATTACCAGGGTAATGACGGCAGAGCCTCCGTTTCAATGGTAATAACCGATTCGCAGGGAAGAGAAAGAACGCGCGAATTTATAATATTGCGTATGGATGTCGAAGACGGGAAAGACCAGAAATTCTATGTTTATTTCCATGAACCCGCAGATGTCCGAAAAATGGTTTACATGGTATGGAAACACGTGGGGAAAGATGATGACAGATGGCTTTATCTTCCCGCCATGGACCTTGTAAACAGAATAGCGGCCGGCGACAAACGATCAAGTTTTGCGGGATCAAATTTTGTTTATGAAGATGTTTCCGGAAGAGGAGTGGAAGAGGACATCCATGAACTGACGGATACAACAGATAAACACTACAAAATCAGAAATACCCCCAAGGATAAACAAACCGTTGAATTCTCATATTATGATGTCTGGATTGACAGAAGTAATTTTCTGCCCGTAAAAGCGGAATACTATGATAAACAAGGAGACAAATACCGAACAGTGGAAGCGCTGGAAATAGAAACTATACAAGGGCATCCCACCGTCATAAAGTCAAAAGTAACAGACCTTAACACAGGAGGAAATACAGTTTCGAATTTCTCAGACATAAAATACGAGGTAGGGCTTAAAGATGATATTTTCACCGAACGATACCTTAAAAGGGCTCCGAGACAATACCTGAAATGAAAAATATCATATTGCTGCCGGTAATAATATCATGTTTTTTATCCGTTCACGCTTTATCGGAAGAAGCGGAACCGCAAAAGAACGTGTTCGAAGCCTTAAAAGAAAAAATACCAGTGCACGGTTTTATCGAATACGGTTACGGCAGCAGGATAACCCGTGATGACACCCAAAACCACGACACATTATACAATGAAGCGCGCCTGCGGCTTGACTACAACCACGCCTGGGACAATGTTGAGGTGCAGTTTAAAGGCGATGCCGTATATGACGGGTTTCAGGGAGAGGCCTTTTTTGACTGGAGAGAAACTTATGCGCTGGTGCTTCCGGCCGACTGGACGGAAGCCAAACTGGGACGTCAAATACTCACATGGGGAACAGGCGATTACCTGTTTATCAATGATATGTTTCCCAAAGACTGGATATCCTTTTTCATAGGCAGAGACGATGAATACCTTAAAGCCCCCTCCAACTCCGTTAAATTGAGTTTCTTTCCCGATATTTTCGATATCAATATGGTATGGACCCCCAAATTCACCCCTGATGAATATGTCACAGGGCAAAGGCTTTCTTATTACAACCCCCTGACACAGGAACTATCGGGAAGCCGAAACCGAATTTACGCGGAAGACCCGAAGGGAGATATCGAAAACGGGGAATTCGCTCTAAGGATATATAAAAACATCAAAGGATATGAATTTGCGGGATACGCGTATAAGGGATTTTTTAAAAGGCCTGAAGGCTTCAATACGCGATTATGGAAAAATTATTTTCCGAAGCTTGCCGTATACGGAGGCAGCGTAAGAGGCAATGTTTTCGGTGGGATAGGAAACGCGGAATTCGGATATTATGATTCCATCGAAGACCGCAAAGGCGATAATCCCCTGATAGAAAACTCAAGCGCAAGGGGCCTGCTGGGATACACAAGGGAAATCGTCAAAGATTTTTCCGCCGGCATACAATGGTATTTCGAATATATAAAAAACTATGATGAGTATGATAAAACTTATTTAAATGAACCCGCGCAAAAGGACCGTTTCCGGCAGCTCCTGACACTGAGGCTTACGAGATACGCAATGATGCAGAATCTTATCGTATCTCTGTTCACTTTTTATTCCCCCACGGATAGCGACGCTTATTTAAGGCCGTCCGTAACTTATAAGTATAATGACCATCTCTCATTTTCCGTGGGGGGCAATATATTTCTCAAAAAATACGACTATACATTTTTCGGACAGCTTGAAGATAATACAAACATATATATCAGGGCAAGATACAGTTTCTAAAAAGGATGGCAATCATGATATTAAGAATTGTTATCGGAATATTGATAGGCGGACTGACAGGTTTTGCCGTAGGATATTTCGGCAAATGCGCCTCCGGCACATGCCCGCTGACGTCCAATCCTTTAATCAGCGCTTCCATAGGCGCGGTAATAGGATTTCTCGCAGCTCAGATAAAATAAACTTTTATTTCGCTCTTTTAGCTTCGAGAATAAAATCTTTAGTCTGCAGGAGTTTCCAGCCGTCCTTATATTTCAAAAGGCTTACCCGAAGCTTCGCGGAACCGTCAAATGTTTTCTGTTCAAATACGATATATCCGTCTATCAATTGCCCGGAGGTAAGCACCATCGCTTCTTCATGAGATTCAAGGATATCATAATTCAGTATATCGTCTTTAAAGTCGGAATTTTTCAGCTTTTCTTTTATGTTTTTTAACTGCGATTTTTCGCTTATCCCGTAATTGAGTTTGGAAATATCCGCCAGGCAGTTCAAATATGTTCTGACATCTCCTTTTTGAAGAGCCAGCCGCGATGTCTCAAAAACCGCTTTCGGAGAAGACATGTCCGGATAATTCGCCCTGCCACACCCTGCCGGAAGCGCGCAGACAATAGCACCCAACATTAAAAATATGTTTAATTTCACGTTAAAACTCCTGTTTTTGAATATTTTATACCCTTCCCATCATTGTTTTAGTATACTATATTTCTCTATGAGAAAAAAGCCTCTGCCAAAAATCGAAAAACTTAGAGCAGCCGACTTGCCGCAACTCAAGGCCCTTATCAATAATATTTCCAATTTCAAGAGGTCCGAAAAAGACTGCGCCATGGAATTAATCAGGTTCGCGCTGAAACATAAAAAACAAAGTGATTATATCATATACACCGCGAAAGTTAACTGTATCGCGGCCGGTTTTATAATATACGGGATGATCGACCTTACAATGGGTTGTTACGACCTTTACTGGATAGCAGTCCATAATGATTACAGGGATAACGGCATAGGCAAATCCCTTATACAAAGCATGGAAAGAAACATTAAAAAAGATAAGGGGCGGGCTGTTTTTATCGAAACATCTTCCAAGCCCGATTACAGTTCCACCCGTATATTCTATGAAAAATGCGGTTACAAAAAAGCCGCCGTCATAAAAGATTTCTACGATAAAAACGACCATAAGATAATATACCGCAAAAATATTACCCGATGAAAACGCCGTCAAAAATACGAAAAGTGGTAAAACGCTCCGGTATGGTTGTGCCTTTTGCCGGCGAAAGAATTCTCAACGCTATATACAAAGCCGCCATAGCCAGCGGGCACAGGGACAAAAAAAACTCTGAAATACTGGCCGGAAAAGTGATAGATATACTGGATAACTGCTTCTCCCCCGAAAAACCCCCCACCGTGGAAAATATCCAGGACATAGTCGAAAACGTTCTGATACAAAACGGGCACGCGCAAACGGCGAAAGCTTTTATTCTTTACAGGTACGAAAGGACTAAGGAACGGCTTGAAAAAGGAAAAAACAAAGTCATCCCCTTCGACAAAGTCCCATTTTATAAAATCTATTATATTCTCAACTGGGCAATAGACAATAATCTCGAACGAATAGAAAAAATAAACGAGCGCATAAGGGAAGGCGGTTTCCGTGAGCTTGTCGATATCTGCGAAAAAAAATATAACGAAGAAATACTGAACGCCGCCGAATCTATTCTGAGAAAGGGGGACGGCCTGAAGATAATTATTGTCGCAGGGCCTTCCTCATCCGGCAAAACGACAACTACTATAAAAATAAACGATTTGCTGAAAAAGAAAGGTAAAAACCTTGTAACCCTCAATATAGACAATTATTTTTACGACCTTGAACTTCACCCGAAAGACGAGCACGGGGACTACGATTTTGAGACGCCGGAAGCTATAGACCTTGAGCTTGTTAATACCCATATAAACCAGCTTATGGACGGCAAAACGATAAAAATGCCGGTCTATAATTTTAAAACCGGGAAAAGAGAAAAAACCTCTGTTCCTTTGAAATTAACCGGTGACGAAATAATACTGATTGACAGCCTGCACGGCCTGAGCAAAAAAATGACCGGTTCTATAGATTCCCGCGTAAAATTCAATCTCTATATAGAAACCCTTCTGCAGATGAAAGATACCCATAATGAATTTATCCGGTGGACTGATATAAGGCTTCTCAGGCGGATGAGCCGCGATTCAAAATACAGAAGTTACAACCCCCAGCAAACGCTCGAACACTGGCACTACGTCAGAAGCAGCGAATTAAGGCATATAATCCCTTTCGTGAATTCCGCGGACTTTATCGTCAACAGCGCAATGCCGTATGAACTTCCCGTAATGAAAAAAATACTCCTGAAAGATTTCTGTTCATTCGAAAACAGTCTTAAAAACAACCTTTCGAAAGAAGATGCGTATCTCAGGGCAAAAAAAGTGATAACTTTGCTTGAATCGTTCGAAGAAGCGAAAGATTTTTCATCCATACCGAAGGACTCCGTCGTCAGGGAGTTCATAGGCGGGAGCAAATACAAATATTAAATTTTATTCCGATACGCTTATTGTCTTGCTGTAGGTGGAAGCATTCCCCTTATCATCTTCCGCAAGGACATATACCCTGTAAATCCCGCTTTCGGAAGGCGCTATTATATCGACAACAAGCCCGCTGCCTTCAATCACTATCGGGACTTCTTCGTTCACATAATGCAGTAATATCGCTTCTTTCGCGGTTGACGCAAAGTAGGAAAATTTTATTTTTCCGCTTCCGGATACGTTACAGTCGGTTTCCGCCCGTATCTTCTCGCCGGGTCGAATATTCTTATATTTGCCAAGAACGAGATTCCTGACCAAAGGAGGTTGGTTTTCAACTTTCCGCCCTGTGTAAAAACCCTGCATGCGGAGATAAGGCATTTTTTTCAGCGACCTATAATTCAGATTCCACCATGTCCCTGATTCCTGTGTGGTATCTCCAAGGTGAAAAACATATCCGCCGAGACAGTATCCTCCGTATTTTTTTATCTGCTCCGCTAACCCCATATAAAGGTTGGACTTCAATTTGTCGGAAAGCTCAACGGATTTCATATTAACATCTTTCGCGCTGTTCCAGGGGCCGTAAGGCCCGTATTCCGTAACTATATACGGAATGTTGAGTTTTTCCGTTATCTTTTTATGTGCGGCGGACAGTCCGCCATAAACATTAATGCCCAGTATGTCAAGGCTAGGAACATATTTTTCGATATAATCGACCGCCGTTGTGAATGAGGTAGTGTAAATCACCGGATGATTCGGGTCTATCTTATGGACGTCTTTGATAAGGTCTTCAAGAAATTTGCAGAAACCGATCCTTTCTTCTTCGCTTTTAGTAAAAAAAATAGTTTCGTTGCCGAGATTCCAGAAAAGTATCGCGTGGTTGTTCATATTCTTCCTGACATAATCCAATGCGGCTTCCCTGCTTTCGGCAACATACTTCCCGTCGGTTATATAACTGCAACTGCCGTCCTCATATACCCTGTTGAACCATACTCCTGCGTCGACAAGAAGACCGTATTCGCACGCTTTTCGCAGATATTCCGGGTTTCCCTGGTCCGTGCCCCATGTCCTCACGGAATTCGCTCCCATTTCTTTGGCCATAAGAAGGTAATCGGTGCCGTCCTCCCCCTCGGCTCTGCCGACACCAACGCCTTTTAAATCAAAATCTTCGCCGTTTACCGTTAATCTCCAATTGCCTTTAGAGCCCTCTATCTTCACAATATTGCCCGGACTATCTTCATTGCCGCAGGAAGAACATCCCGCAAACAGAAGAAAAGCCAGAGCGCTTAAATATATAGACTTCATAATATTCTCCTTTTTCAATATAATAACATTTAAATATGGGTAACCTCAAACATCTTATAAAAACAAGAAGAAGCGTCCGGCGGTTCAAAAAAAGGCCTGCGCCCCGGAAAATACTGCTTGAAGTAATAGAAGCCGGCATCAGAGCTCCCAGCGGACTGAATAATCAGCCGTGGAAATTCCAAATCGCAACCGAACCCGGCCTGAAAAATCTTATTTCAGGATTTACCCTCGACAAATACTCAAAAATAATCCGCGAAGCTCCGGCACTTATCATGGTATACCTCGATAAACAAAAAATTTACGACAGGGATAAGGATATAATGTCCGCCGGGGCGTGCATAGAAAATATGCTTCTTTTCATACATTCAAAAAAACTCGGCGCCGTCTGGCTGGGAGAAATACTCAACAGGAAAAAACAGCTCCAGAATAAAATGCGCAACCGGAAGAACCTCGAACTTGCCGCCGTAATAGCGCTCGGTTATCCCGATGAGAAACCTAAAAACCCGGGAAGAAGAAAATTGTCATCGTTTCTGCTAAAATGTTAGCCGGCCGCTGAAGCGGCAAACCTGTAGTCTTTGCCTCTTTTCGGTGTCTTTTTCCTGTGTTCCGTGCCGAACAGGAAAATAGGATTTTTCATATATTCAAGCGCGTCTTCTATCATAGCTTCCACAAAATTGGCATATGTCCATCCCGCGGCCTTTATTTGTTTTATGGCTCCCGCGTCAGGGCTTATATCGGGATTTGGGTTAACGTCTATGACATAGATGTTGTTTCTGGCATCCATACGGAAATCCACACGCGCATAGCCTTTTTTAATAATCGTGTCGAATATTCCCGAACAGGCTTTGAATATCTTCCTGTTTTGGGCATTTGTTATATCTGCGGGACATATATGCACCGTGGATTTATATTCCACGCTGTCCAAATTCCATTTTGCGTCATACGAGATGATTTTATATTTTCTGTTATCGGGATACCTGAATTCTATCTCTGATACCGGAAATATTTTAGTCCCCCCTCTGGTATTTATCAAAAAACAGTTGAACTCCCTTCCGTCAATATATTCTTCCGCAATTAATCCGTCGGAATAAATTCCCAGCAACGCGCCGAGTTTATCTTTCGCTTCACGCGGCGACTCAAAAATGTTCTGCTCCGAAATACCGGTGCTGCCGTCCTCGCTGAGAGGTTTGACAATAACAGGATATCTCAATTTTACCACGCTATCAAAATGCGACGGATTTTTAATTTCCGCCGCCCTGGGACATTTTATGCCCATATCTTTCAGGAAAAACCTGTAATTATACTTATTCAGGCAAAGGCCCAATGCCAGAGGAGGAGTCCCCGTATAAGGAATTTTTAAAAGTTCCAGAAGAGTAACTACATTCATTTCGAATTCCGGCCTTCCGAACACACTCTCGCACAGGTTAAAAATCACATCCGCCCGGCTTTTATGAATATTGGCGACCATTCCCTGAATATCATTGTTTATATCGATTTTCAAAACCTCGCAGCCTATCTTGCCAAGGGAGTGTTCAACCGCATCGATATGGTTGTATATATATTCACTGCTCATCCCCGGTTCAAGATCGGCAATCAGGTCGGGTTCGTTAAAAAGAAGCGCTGCTCTCAACTTTTTCTCCTATATTATATCTTCTGACGGCATTCTCTATTATTTTTCTGATTACATCTTCATGCTTTATCCCGAGTTTTTCAGCCATTATAATTAAGTCGCTGTATTCGGGGGAAAGTCCGGGCAAAGGATTTATCTCTATAAAATAAGCGTTTAGCTTGCTGTCTATCCTGAAATCCATCCGCGCGATATCCTTACAATGAAGACAATCGTAGGCGGCTAACGCCATCTTCTCGATTTTTGTGGCTACTTTCTCTTCAAGCTCGGGGGGACATGTATATTTCACAAGCTTTTCATAATCTCTTTTTACTTCCAGAGAATAAATAAAATCATTCCTGGTATCCTCTTTAAAACCTATTTCCATCATTCCAAGGATTTGAGGAGGGTTATTCCCGACTACACCCACGGTAATTTCCCGTCCTCTTATAAACTGCTCTATCAGCACGGGTTGGCCCGAATAATTTTTAGACACCCATTCGACCTGGGTTTTAAGCTCGCCGAAATCATCCACTTTTGAATTCATTCTTATGCCTTTGCTTGAACCCTCCCATGCGGGCTTGACTATCAGGGGAAATTCCGGAAGATTTTCCGATTTCAATTCCGACACATCCGAAATAACCAGGAATTCGGGAGTGTTGACTCCGTACGACTTGACAACGTGCTTGGTCATGGATTTGTCCAGCGTCAGGGCAAGAGTAAGAGGATCGGAATGGGTGTACGGCATTTTAAGCAGTTCAAGCAAAGCCGGTATTTGCGCTTCTCTTGCTCTTCCGTTAACACCCTCGGCAATATTAAAAACCAGCGAAAGCTCTTCATTTTTTATTTTACCTATAACCTGTTCGCCTCCGCCCAGCTTAACCGCGTCATGCCCCATCTTTGTAATAGCGGCGGCTATCGCGTCTACGGTCTTTTCGCTGTCAAATTCCTCAAGAGCGTCTTCCGTTGTCAATACCAGATTTTTGAAATCCGTTTTTAAGTTATACGTAATTCCTATCTTCATACCAGTACACTCACTTTTAATTTCTGTGTTCACCGGAAACGGGCTGGTTAAGGCTCTATGTATTCATATCTGTCGTTGCGATAATTTTTAAGCGTCCACTTCTTGCCTTCATGCCCAACCACATAATTGGGAGAGACAGGTATTTTACCTCCACCGCCGGGAGCGTCAATGACATAAGTGGGAATCGCGTAGCCGCTGATAAAACCGCGAAGATTTTCGATTATTGAAACTCCTGTCTTAACCGAGGTCCTGAAATGCGCAGTTCCTTTTGCGGGATCACACTGATAAATATAATAAGGCCTAACTCTATTTTTCATAGCCTTAATAAAAAGTTCTTTCATTATTTCCGGCTTGTCGTTTATTCCTTTTAAAAGAACCGTCTGGCTGCCGAGCACTATCCCCGAATCCGCAAGCATATTCAGAGCCTTCTCTACATCGGGCGTCAATTCCCGGGGATGATTTATGTGTATGCTCATCCATACCGGATGGTATTTTTTCAACATCGATAAAAGCCCCTCATCAATCCTCATAGGGAGGAATATAGGGACTCTGGTCCCTATCCTGATAACATGGATATTCTCTATCCTGCTTATACTGGAAAGAATCATTTCCAGTTTATCTTCCGCGAGTGTCAGAGGATCTCCGCCTGAAATCACCACATCCCTTATTTGCGGGTTGCCGGATAAATACTTCACTATTTTATCCATCATTTTCGCGGTAAGGACATGTCTGGAACTGCCTGCCAGTCTTTTACGGGTACAGTGCCTGCAGTATGAAGCACATTCGTCGGTAGCGAGAAGCAGGACCCTGTCCGGATATCTGTGAACCAGGCCGGGCACAGGACAGTCTTTTTCCTCAGCGCACGGGTCTTCATAATCAAATTTAGAGGCAATCCCTTCATTGGCTGTCGGGATACATTGTTTTCTTATAGGGCAATCCGGGCTGAAAGGGTCTATAAGACTCAAAAAATAAGGTGTTATGCCAAAAACCAGCCTTTCTGTTAAATCAAGCCCTTGTTTTTCTTCCTGAGTCAAATGCACATACTTCGAAATCTCTTCTGTTGTCGTAATCCTGTTCTTAAGTTGCCATTTCCAATCATACCAACGGGATTTTTTCACCTTGTAAGAAGCGGAACCTTCGGACGATATAGATTTCGCCGTGCCGTCTTTTTTCATTTTTTCCCTTCTACTTCCTTGGCTATGGATTTACCTCCGCTTTGCGCGAGCGAAGATTCTTTCTGCATCTCCTTTTGTTTATGTTCTTCCGTTTTATCTATGTTATCGGGCTGACGTGATTCATGCTTTTCGATTATTTTTCCCTTTTTTTCCTTCATCCATTCCAGAATCTCTTTTCTGGAATATCTATACTGTCTCCCCACTTTTGAAAATGGAAACTTTTCGTTTTTCCTGAGTTTCCATAATGTAGTCCGGGAAATCCTTAGAAGCTCCCTGACTTCTTTCTCATTCATCAACTCTTTTTCTTTACCCTCAACCATAAAAAACCTCACAGCAAATTAACATTAAAAGACAATAAAAACCCTAACAAAACCTAATAATACATTATTAAACATAATTTGTCAATAATAAACTCTAAAATACTTTGAAACACTTAAAATTACATCGACAACCAAAGATTGATGTTCATCTTTGTTAATGTATGATTAAGAAGAGATGTATTGTGAAAAAATGCTTATTAACAGCAAAAAAAATCCCCCCGCAGTCTTCGCATACAAAGCGCTATCCGCGGGGGGATATATATTACCTTCTTTCGAAAATCCTCTTAACTACCTTTTTCGCTCCGAAGAATTTTCTTGTGAACTCCGCTGCTTTTTCCGGGTCATATTCGCCGCAGGAAAATATATTTATGTAAGATGTGCCCGTATTCTCAGAAAAGTGCCCCGTAATCGAGCTGGTTTCTATAAACTGAAGAAGCGAATACCCCGCCGTATGCTCGTTGTTCAGGCCAAAATACGGCGTCATACATTCCCCATACTTCTCCATTTTCAGAAGCTCGCACAACTTGTCGACATATTCTCTTAATTTAGCCTCGGACTTTATGACCTGAAGATTGCAGTCATAAAGGTCCAAAATTGTTTCAACCCCGAATGCGACTTTTTCTGCGGCAGTTTTAACAATCTGTTCTTTAACAAGCTCTCTCATTTTCTCTTTTTTCTCCTTATCACATCGACATTGTTGGGGAGACAAAAGTCCCGTTATCGAAGTCCGGGGCTTCTATATCGTCTCCAACTTTAAATTCCAGCATCATGCTGCCATCTATGTGAACCTTATTCAGGTTAATTTTATATTCCGAAACCACGGGGAAACAAAATATTTTTCGTAAAGTTTCAAGCATATTTTGCGGGTAAGATATACTGCGACGGGAGATATTTATTTCTGCATGATGTGATTCGGGCCGGCTGTATATGGTGAAATAATGCCGGCCTGCGGCGGCCATTCCAAAAATACGTCTGAGACGCGCAAAACCGAGGAGCTTCGTTCTCGGTAAAACCGCCACCCGAGATTTTACCGTTCCCGCCAAAACAAGTCCGGCGGGCTGAAGGTTATTAATATTTTTCGCGCCTAAAAATCCCGGAAGAAGATGTTTCGCCAAAACAGCTTTCCTCTCCCCGCAAAAGATCCTCTTCGATTCTTCGGTTAAACCTTCCATCTTCCTGTTTTTCCTTCTGCTCTTCGGTATCGTTAAAAATCCCACCCCCTAAATTATCAACCGGAAAAACCCTCTGCTCTTCCGGTATTCCGCAAACAAATCAGACAAGTTTATGAATTTTGCGGAATTTTGCAAGCATTTTTTTCAAAAAAGATCTTTAAGCGGTCACACGGCGCGCGATTCGGCGTCCCGGGAAAACAAATATTTTGTTATATATTCTTCAATGGCAAGCGCTGTTGTATATTTAGGCTCATATCCGATTATATCTTTTGCCTTTGAAATATCGGCTTCCGTAAAATTCTGATAGAAACCGTACGGATTGTCAAAGTAAACGGGTTTTCTGCCAGAATTGAGGATTTTGTTCAGGATTTCAACTATTTCGTTGAAAGAAGTGGACTTTCCTGTGCCCACGTTTATAACGGCATTTTCTTTCGCGGACAATGCGCCTACGGTCGCGGAAACAACATCCTTTATGTAAACAAAATCCCTTCTCTGTTCGCCCCACTTAAACATCCTCGGCCTGTTGCCCTTTATCATCTGAATCGCAAGCTGGTATATCATACTTGCCGCCAGACCCTTGTGATATTCCCCCGGACCGAAAACATTAAAATACCTGAGACCTACGATCTTTAACTTCGAATAATATGTTTCGGCGAGGTTTTCCATAACCCATTTCGAAAAACCGTATATGTTATTGGGCTTCCCCCCGTCTTCTTCTCTCATTTTCCGGTTAAAACTGCCGTATACCGCAGCCGACGAAGCATACACCACCGGCGCCGATTTTTCGACCGCAAAATCCAATATATTCCTGAATCCATCCACATTATCGCGCATCATTTTCTTTTCATCCATAACAGTTGTGTCCGTTATGGAAGCTATATGAAAAACGGCATCTATCTTTTTGGTTTTTACAGTTTGAATCCATTCTCCGTCGGCAACATTCGAGGCGATAACATCGCCTTTAAAACCTTCGAGATTTTTAAAACCGGATTTTCTGAAATCATCGACGACAATTATGTGGGAACCCTGAAAATGCTCCTGAAGATACAGGGCAAGATTTGAACCGACAAAACCCGCTCCGCCGGTAACAACGATATTTTTCATTCTTTATATTTCCTTCACCCCTTACACATCCGAATAATATAAATACATTGGATTTCAAAAAATTAATAACATATTTAAGAAAAAAAATAAAGTCCTATTTACTAAAAAATCTTTCTGGCAAGCCGGTTTTTTAAATCGAGGACGCCAGACTTATTGCTTTTTCAAATCTTTTATCATAAGGCGCCTTGACCGAAAAAGCTTCCGTCAAAGAATTCCCGGGAAAACAAAGCTCGACCGCATGCAGGCAATACCCGTCTTTCCATTCTCTTATCCCGCCCCCGTAAACGGGATCTCCCATTACGGGATGGCCCAACAGGCTCAGGTGAACCCTTATCTGATGAGTCCTGCCCGTCACCGGCTCAGCCCTGACAAGAGAAAATTTTCGGTAGCGCTCTATCACCTTAAAATAAGTCAGGGCGTCTTTAAGCAAATCCTTTTTGCAATTGTCCTTAAAATAAGAATGCTCCTTTAAAGGCGCTCTTTTTTCAACAGATTCAAAATCACACACACCGCGCACGACCGCGTGATAAACTTTTCTTACCATACGCGATTCGATAAGCTTGGCAAAAACCCTGTGACTGTCTATGTTCAGCGAAACCGCAATACACCCGCTCGTCCACCTGTCAAGACGGTTTAACAGTCTCGGATGCGTTCCTTCCGGCAGATATTGCCTCAGAAACTGTATGAGAGTATTGTCGTTCTCTCCAAAACAGGGATGCACCACTATCGGCGCGGGTTTATTGAGGAACAGCACTCCCGATTTTTCGCAAATTATAAGTTTTGAAATGTCCATAAATAAAAATCGCACAAAATAATACAACTAAGAACTGATTTTTGCAATAATATAACATATTGGAGCTTCGGTGGTGGCGATGAAAAAATCGGTATACGCGAAATGCCCTGTTTGCGGATCAATGATCGAAGTCAACGCGGAAAATGGTTCCGTGATAAGGCATTTCAAACCCAAAGAAAATAAGGACGGCGAAGATTCTCTCTCAACAGCCCTGAAAGAGCTGAAAACCCGGGAAACAAAGCTTGAGGAAGCCTTTTCGAAGGGAAAAGACACCGAAAAAAATAAACCCGACAGACTGGAAAAAATATTTAACGAAGAGAAAGAAAAGGCGCGGAAAGAAAAAGACATTAAACCCGGCCTGAGAGAAATAGACCTTGACTGAAAACATTTAAATAGTTGAGCAGAAAGAAAGTTAAGACTATTGAACTGCTGCACTATTTAACTTGATAATGGTTCTATGAATAAGAATTTTAAAAAAATAATTTCCCTGTTATTAATCGCTATTTTAGCCGCCGGCGCGAACGCATACGCCGCAGATAAAAAAGACGACCAGTTCATCAAATACCTCACAAGCAGGGAAAAACCTTATATTTTTACCGAACACAACCTGAAAAACGGGAAAGGGGGCTTTGTAAATACGGCTTTATGCAGAAGTTTTTACGACCCGCTGTGCGATCCCCCAACTCCGTACACAAAAATACGGAAAGGGGGAGAACAGTTTGCCATAGATGCCGCAAGAGTAATCACAGGCCATGATGAAATAGTTTATGTCATATCGGATTCAGATAACAAACCCCACGGCCCTGCCGACGGGTTTGAAGACGGCCTGGGAAATTCGGCGTTTTTATACGATCAGGCTATGACCATATTCTGTCTTATAGACGCGGGACTGGAGGACTACGCGCAAAAAATAATGAACACCTACACCGGCAAAGTCTTCATAATGTTCGACGGCTACCAATATGAAGAAAGGCATCCGAGGGACCAGGGAGAATGGTTCGCGCCCGTAGCTCACAATATGATAGCCCTGAGTTTCGATAAATTCAGAGATGACGGGAAAATACCCAAAGAACTTGATAAAGACGACTCCAGGATGCCGGGTTATCCTACCCTTTCGCCGGGCTACGAATTCGGTTATATAATCTACGGGAATACGGCCATAATGGACAACAAGCTCGATTTCCCGAGAGTAACCGAATTTAACGATTATCAGGATTCCGATGACATCGAACACCTTAAGGAATTGGGGGTAGACCCCGCGACCCTGCCGCACCCCGAAGAAGGATTTTTCTACGGAGCTTTCTGGCCTTACGGTATGTTCTGCAATGTTTATGATATCGACAAAGAAATAGAGGAAGGCGCCGACATACCCAAGAGCGTATCAAGGTTGTGGCCCGACCAGATGGTGGGATATTCGAAATATTTTATGAATTATGAATATGTTTACAGGGAATGGGGTTCTTATTCGGGAGACAACCTGTGGTTTTGCCTCTCCATCCTTTTTTACACTCACAAAACCGGTGACACATCATATCTTCCCGCCGCATATAAGATACTGGACACGATAGCCGATAACCTTCAGGATTTTAACGGAGGCATACATTTCGGTTATTACGGCCCGCTCGAAACAACACCCGAGGCAACCGAACATTCGCTCGACTGGATGTTCTGCTGGAATTGGATAGAAAAACTTAAAAGCAAAGGTCTTATCGACAACGAACGTTATAAACTTTACAGAGAAGTGACCTATGGTAATTTAAACCTCAATCCTTCCGACATAAAAATAATAAATGTCACAGACCTGCCCGATGACGATAAAGCGGTCAAGGGAGCAAAATGGATGATGCAATTCCTGGGCATACCGTGCTCGATTTTAAACATACAGTCCAAAGACGTCAGTCTTCCCCTAATGGGGACTAAAGTTCTTATACTGCCCAATACACCCGTTTCAAAATTAAAATGCACGACAAAACTGCAGGATTTCATGGATAACGGGGGGTGTGTATTCGGGACATGCCGGTCGGCTCTTTACAATTCCCTGATGGGGGTTAAATTTCTCGGGGTTCAGGAAGTCGGCCCCATACAGAATTACGGAAGGAATATCGTTATCACTAAAATTTATAAGGACGGCGTAGATAACCCTTCGGAGATGATAGATGTAAACGAAAACTATATGCCCGACCTGTCCGAAGTACAGAAAGAACCCGATGAGGCAGATAACTGGGAAGAGCTGGACGGGAGGCTGACTTTCGCTTTTGAAGCCGCGCCGCCTTACGAACATATCCTTGTCTGGTCGGCTCCCGATTACAAAAGAAGCAGGCTTGTTTATTATCTCCATGACCAGGGGACTGGCGAAGTGAGGGGACCGATAAGCGAGTTAAACTCGGGGCATACCCCTAATATCAGCGCGAAAGAAGACAGGACAAACAATTCGGGCAATCCCATTTCGACCAACCATTACACTATCATTCCCATACTTTACGGGGCAAACGAAGACGGGAAAGTGTCTCTTCTTCAGGCTTCGGCCGACCTGGACGGGATAGAGAACTGGGATTACCTCTCGTACAAATACGAGCCCGTAGGGGATTTCCTCTATTTTAAAAAGCACGGGGGAAAAAATGAAGGGAAATCACTTTATTTCAGAGGCAACATGTTTGAGTTCTTTTATAATGTAATGACCCAGCAGGAAATCAAAGGGGTAAAATACAGCCCTTATATATCAACTTACATCCCCAATATGAAAGCTCATTCGCAGATACTCGAAAACGCCCTTACATGGTTTTTCACAAAAAACCTTGAGCCTTATTATACGGTGAACAAACCCAAACCGTTCTCGATGGATTCAAAGTCCTACGAAACCGACAGAAGGGAGGGAAACCTTTCGGCATACCTCTGGCGGTCAAAAAATCTTAAACATCTCGGGGTAAAAAATTTCCTTGAGCGTTCGGTCTGGGGAGACGCCGATTACGGAACCCGGCTTCCTCCGGGATTTACCGACACGGGAAGAGATGACGATAACGACGGCATCCCGGATGATATCTATTATGAAAAACCCTGGCTCTGCGACACCGATACATGGGGTTCTCCGGATACATGGGGCAGAGGAAAAATGTTTATAAGAGGTCAGCTCGACTTTGTAAAAGCGCTTGACACGATTGCTTCCTGGGCCGCCATTTACTTCATAGAAGAAGGGAACGAACCTCTGGCGAGGGAGATGATGAAAGAAGCGGAACGGCTTATGAGAATAACTGTCACGGACGGAAACAAACGAATTTCCGCTTACGAATATTGGGATTTGCCGAATAACGCTTTCGAGGACGACTTCGGCGACGCGATATGGCTTGAAGGAACAGGCCAGATGGCCTATTGCTATAAACTGCTCGGGGACTACGAAAAATCAATCGAGCTCATAAAGGCGATTTATGATACTTCATATGAATTCACAAATGGGGCAAGAGGAGTCCCTTATTCCTGGCCTAAGAATAACATAATAGATACAAGAGGGCCCGGGCCGGCGGACGATGTAGTAAGGGAAGACGCCTTATGCCTGGCGGCAACGACATGGGCGTATCTTGCGAAAAATGATGTGGAAATCTTCGCGAAGGCGCATTTCCCAAGAAAAACCCTGGATAAGAAAAGAAAGGCTCTTTTAGATAAGTTGCGTTTTCCAACACAGAGCGAATCCATATTTTCCAACCAGAATGAGCAGTAAACTGTCATGTTGTGTCCATTATATCAACACTTTGGCTTGACACTTCCGTAATTTGAGCGTATATTTGAGTGTAAGTTCCTGTTTCCGGAGAGAAGAAAAATGTCTTTTTTAATCATTAATTACGAACTTCCTACCGAAAAGATAATAG
The DNA here is from genome assembly GCA_028717725.1 of bacterium. Taxonomy (GTDB): domain Bacteria; phylum Auribacterota; class UBA6266; order UBA6266; family UBA6266; genus UBA6266. The sequence goes on from JAQUNG010000002.1 coordinate 21,189, forward strand.
AGATAAAGCCGGCGCCGGAAATTCTGATAGGCCGGGGAACCACCAACCATATAAATTTAAGCGACAAATCCGTTTCCAGAAAACACGTGAAACTGTGCTATGAAATAAACCGCTGGCGCGTAGAAGACGTTGGAAGCAGTTACGGGCTCTTCATAAACGGCGAAAGGGCAAACGAACATTATCTGAAAACGGGAGATAAAATTACAATCGGCAACACAGAAATAATATTTACCGAAACTCTCGAAGAAGACAGAAAAGCCGGGGATAAGACATTGCTCGATACTACAGGCTCTTCAACACATGAAGTTGAAACCGATATAATGTCGATACTTGCGGGCGGCGATACCAGCTATCTGGAACAAACAGTAAAAAAAGACGACGCCGCTTCGGTCAAAGAGATGAAAAATAATCTCGCTTTCCTGTTCAGGCTGACATCACGCATCGCCGACATACTTGACAGAGAAGAACTTTTTGACGAACTCTGTCACAATATTATGTCCCATTTCGAAGCCGATTGCGTCGCGATAATGCTTAAATCCGAGGGGAATGGAATCCTTAAAATAGCCGCCCTGCTTAAAAGGGAACTGGCGCCGGAAAACCTGCCGTCTTTCTCAACGCCGACATTCGACAGGGTGCTTAACGAAAACGTGGCGGTTCTCGCGACACCGAAGGAATCTTCATCTAAAAACGGGCTTGCCGGGAATATTATGGCGGCCCCGTTAAAAATGAACAAAATATGCATAGGCGTGATACACGTAGAATCAACCGATAAAGAAAAATATAATGATTCCGACCTTAATCTTCTGTCGGCAATCATCCATCAAATCGACAATGTCCTGAAAAATATAGACTTGAAGGAAAAGCTGAACGAAGAAAAACATGAGCTGGAAACAGCGCTAAACATTACCCACCAGATCATAGGCAAAGACACCGTCATTCAGGAATTATTGAGTAAAATCGCGGTTGTCGCGCCGACAAACTCAACTGTGTTGATAGAAGGCGAAAGCGGAACGGGCAAAGAACTCGTTGCGCGGGCCATTCATTTTAACAGCAGACTTAAAGATAAAGCTTTTGTCGTAGTGAACTGCGCGACTTTTACAAAAAACCTGGCGGCAAGCGAACTTTTCGGGCATGTCAAAGGCGCTTTTACGGGCGCCGCGTACAATAAAAAGGGTCTTTTCGAAAAGGCAAACGGCGGGACCATAGTGCTTGATGAGATAGGAGAGCTCGATATGGGAGTGCAGGCAAATCTGCTCAGGGTCCTTGAACACGGAGAATTTTATAACGTGGGAGGAACACAGCCCATAAAAGTCGAAATCCGGTTAATCGCCTCTACAAATAAAAATCTCGGGGAAATGGTTAAAAGGGGAATTTTCCGGCAGGATCTCTACTACAGGCTTAACATAATCAACTTCAGGGTTCCTCCTTTGCGGGAACGGCCCGAAGATATTCCCCCGCTCGTAAAACATTTTATGAAAATTTTTATGGAAAACAGCCCGAGAAAAATAAAGTCCATATCGAAAGAAGCCATGGATGTACTGCAGACATATAAATGGCCGGGTAACGTAAGAGAATTGAAAAATGTCATTGAAAAAACAATGATTCTCGGGAAAAACGACCCTATTCTGCCCAATGACCTGCCCTATGAAATACTCCGCGGCATGGCGGCAAAAACCATAGACACCGCTTCAGCCGCGCTTTCCATCAAAGAACTGGAAAAAAAACATATATTAAGGACTCTCGAACTTACCGGCTGGAACAAGAAAAAAACCGCCGAGATGCTCGGTATAGACCGCACAACTTTATACAAAAAAATCACAGCGTATAACATAGAAGAAAAACAGAACAGATAATGAGAGATAAATTCGACAAAGACGATTTAAGCTTTCACAAGACTGAACCCCCTGTGAATATTCCGGCCGGCGTCAAAATTGACCAGGAAATCCCCCAGAGGATAGGTGATTACAAAATAATAAGTAATATAGGCCACGGGGCTATGGGAGTGGTTTATGAAGCTTACCAGACATCCCTAAAAAGAAAAGTCGCCATAAAAGTAATACCTCAATCGTTAAGCGCTTTTCCCGAAATCGTCAAACGTTTCGAGATCGAGGCTACTTCGGCGGCCCAACTGCGGCATCCGAACATCGTGACCATCTTTGAATTCGGCAAAGACAACCACATCTATTTTTACGCAATGGAATATATCCACGGAAAAACACTTGAGGACAAACTCAAAAAAGAAAAAATACCCCTTGAAAAGGCTCTGAACCTCATAGTGCGGATAGGCGAAGGCCTCAGCTATGCGCACGAACACGGCATAATACACCGGGACATAAAACCCTCAAATATAATAATCGACGAAGAAGGACATCCCCTTATCGCTGATTTTGGACTCGCGAAAGTCGAAGAAACCGAAGAGATAACGTCAAACAAAGTGATGGGGACTCCTTCCTATATGTCCCCCGAACAGGCAAACCCCGAACTTAAAAACAAAATCGACAAACGTTCCGACATTTTTTCCCTCGGTGTTCTGTTTTACCGGATGCTTGTCGGAGAAGTCCCCTTTAAAGGGCGCTCTAACCTGGAAATAATCAAAAAAATAGCGGAGCAGGACCCCAAATATCCGAGAAAAGCAAACCCTGAAATTCCGGTGGACATAGAAGCGGTTATCTTAAAATCGATAGAAAAAGCCCCGGCTAACCGTTACCAGACTGTGCGTGAATTCATCGATGACATAAACCGGTTTCGAAACGGCGAACTGGTTCTCGCGAGAAGGCCGTCTTCCTTCGACAGGATGATAAGAAGGATAAGAAAATACAAATTTCTATCTATGGCAATCGCGGCTATAGTTATAATAAGTATATCGAGCGGAAGTTATATCATCAGCCAGAAAATTCTCGAAATGGCGAAATGGACACTGATTTTTGAAGATAACTTCAACAGGCGGGAAATCGGCAATAATTGGGAAGCGTTCGTCGGGAACAGAAAAATAGATCTAAAAGAAGACCTCTCTGTCTGGAAAATAGAGAACGGGGAATTATCGGTTCAAAGCTGGGAAAACGCGTTTATAATACTTAAAAAAATCCCTGTGTCCGGCGACTTGAAGATGACATTCGACGCATATACCGTCCCCCCGCACGACAATAACATACAGTGTTTCATATGCGACGAAACAAGGACGACGGGGTATGTGTTCCATATCGGCGGCTGGAAAAACCAGAAAACCGCCATAACCAAAGGCTACGCTCCCAACATACTGGATCAAACTTCACTGCTCAAGGTCGAACCTGACAGAAATTATAAGATAAAAGTGGAAAAAGTCGGCAAAAACGTAAAACTTTTTGTGGACAACAGGCTTATTCTCAGGATAGTCGACTATACGCCCTTTATATCGATGGAAAACCAGTACGCCGGACTGGACACATGGGGTTCACATGTAAAATTCGATAATTTCAAACTCTATAAATTAAGCACTCCCTTAAAAACATCCCCTCTTGTCGCGGGGGAAAAATTCCTGGAAAGGGGTTTATACAGCGAGTCTATAAATGAGTTCAACGAGATAATTAACACTTATGCCAATAGAAAAGAAATAGTTTCCCTCGGCCAATTCTGGATAGGAATGGCGTATGAAAAAATGGAGCAATATTACCAGGCTATAAACGAATACCAAAAAATTATCAAATTGTATCCCGAATACGAAGACCTCGCGGCGCATTCGATGTACCATATAGGACTCTGTTACCTTTCTCTCGGTCTGGAAAAAGAGGCCGACAGGGTTTTTCTCGAATGTCTGAGGAAATTTCCCAGAAACGCCGTTTTAAGCAACATAGTATCGACATATACAAATGTCATCAACCAAAAACTTAAAGACCTGCGCGCCGATACGATCCATATTTCGGCTTCAGACCTTTCCTCGCTTGAAGAACATCTTTCGTTTCTTGTAACCAATTTCCCGGAACATAAGAACCTTTACTGCGACACTCAGGTCCAGATAGGTGAAGCATGGACCGAGTTCGGAGATTTGACAAGAGCAAGGCTCGCTTTCCAGAATATCCTGCTTTATTACGGTTCTTACAGGGCGCAATGCGCCCTCGCCCTGAACAAAATGGCCAATATTTACAGGCACCAGAAAAGATTCGAAGACGCCGTATCGACATATGAAAAGGTAAACAGGACTTACGGCGACCAGAGATATATCTGCGCATGGAACCAAATCGACCTCTCCCACTGTTACAGGCTTATGGGAAAAATAAACAAATGCATTGAAGCCTTAAAAGACTGCATGGTCAAATACAGCGATATGAAAGAGCAATACGGTTGGGCATTGATATGGCACGCCGACGTCTGCTACGACGTAAATGATATAGAGGACGCCGAACACCTTTTAAAAGAAGTAACCTATCAATTCGCAAAATCCGGTTATGAAGTAATCCATTCCATCAGCCTTTTTTATCTTGGACAGCTTGCATATAAAGACCTTGAACATGTTTTCTCCAACGGAACAAACGAATTCAATAATGACCCGCCTTATTTTATAGGAAGGAAATTTTATTTTCAGAGTGATTTCCCGCAGACAATCGAATATATGCAGAAATGCGTAAAAGAAACCAAAGGAATCGACTGGCCGTTAGACCTCGCGCTTAAATACATAGAAGATTTGTCGGAGTAAATAATAGAAATCCGTTCTCAGGAAACGCTTTTTGCCGCTTCCATATTGATTTCCGAAAAAGTGGGATGGGCGTGCACCATTTCCGCAACGCGCTTCAGGTTCAAGCCGTTGGTTTTGGCAAGCAGGAGCTCGTGTATCAATTCGGACGCTTCCGCTCCGGCAATGCGAACACTGAAAATATCATAAGTCGAAGGTTCGCATAATATTTTGATTAAGCCGTAAATTTTATCCTCAACAACGGCTTTCGGGCAGGCTTTATACTGGAAAATAACTTTTTTATAACTTATTTTTTTCTTTAATAACTCATTTTCAGCCGGGCCGAAACCCGCGACCTGCGGCTCCGAATATACCGCCATGGGGACAGCAGAAATATCCGCTTTGGGACGGCAGTCCCTGCCCGCTATGTAATCCACGGCGATTTCAGCCTCTTTCGAAGCAAGATGCGCCAGTAGCGGGGAGTTTATCGCATCTCCCACGGCAAATATATTTCTCTCGTCAGTCTGATAATAATCGCCTACCTCGATAAACCCTTTTGCTGTTTTGACTTTTGTGTTTTCGAGGCCGATATTTCCCGTATTCGGAATCCTTCCGGCCGCAACGAGTATTTTTTCAACTTCAACGTATTCCTCTTTGCCGCCTTTTTTTATAAGGATTTTAAACTTATCTCCGTTCCCGCCGGCTAAAAAAACATTGCTCCCCGTATATATTTTTATGCCTTTTTTAAGAAAATATCTCCTGACAACCGCAGAAATTTCTTCGTCTTCCTGGGGCAGAATATTGTCCATAAGTTCTACAAGATATGTTTCAACTCCGAAGGAATTCATTATATAGGAAAATTCTATGCCTATCGCTCCGCTCCCGATTATAAGAATGCTCCGCGGCAGTTTTTCAAGCATCAGAGCCCCTGTGGAAGAAAGAATGCGCTTTTCATCAACATCAAACCCATCGACCGGACGGAAACTTGAACCCGACGCGACAATTATTTTATCGGAACTGATTACCTGTCTACCGTTAACCGACAGTTCATTTTTCGATTTGATAAAAGCTGAACCTTCTATAAGCTCTACTTTAGCCTGTTTCAGCAGATAACGGACACCTCTGGAAAGAGTTTCTGAAGACTGTCTTGACTTTTCGAAAACTTTCTTATAATTAAAACTACCTGTATCCACACTCACACCCATATCTTTAAGAGTTTGTGCAGAATTAAAGATATTGGCATGATAAATAATGGATTTCGTCGGTATACAACCAGAGTTTACGCAAACCCCGCCCGGAACGTCTGTTTCAATGACGGCTGTTTTTAACCCTAAACGGGAGGCTTTTATGCTTCCTACATAACCTGCTGGCCCACAACCTATTACAATTACATCATAATCAAATTTATCGGACACGGCTAACCCCTCGACATCTTTTTTGGATTTTGACAGAAAATGGCTTACATTGCAACCATATTATTCTGGAGCATCGTATAATTTTACAAAAAATATGTTTATGCATGTTATTTCTACATGTTTTCCGGATATGTCGTTATTATCAACACATATTGATGTTAGCGTTATCAAAAGCATTCTTCCCTCCAAAAAGCTCTTGTCATATTTCTTTGCGCCTCAATATATTAAAAAAATATCCCAAGATTTATAATTTTATGGCACAAGACTTGCAACATAAATACTATTGGATTTAAAAAGAGGAAGGAGGAACAAATGAAAAAGCTTTGGGTAGCAAACATCACACTGATATTGATACTTGGTTTTTGCCAGGCGTCCATAGCAGCGCCGGAACAGGAAATGCCTTTCAGCGTTTATTCCGACAACATGGCAAGAGGAAATCACTTTATACCTTCAGGCTGGATGGGAGACTTCCACGCAATCAAATTTTCCCCCACAGCAAAAGAAAACCCCCAATCTGGGCAGCATTGCATTAAAATCAGCTATAACCCCGGCGATAACGTAAAAGCCGGCTGGGCTGGAATCTACTGGCAAAACCCCGCGAATAACTGGGGTAAAGTAAAAGGCGGATTCAATCTCGTAAAAGCTAAAAAAGTAACTTTTTGGGCAAGGGGCGAGAATGGCGGCGAAATCGCGGAATTTAAAGTCGGGGGAATCACCGGCGAATATAGTGACACCGATTCAGCCTCTACAGGCCCTGTAGATCTTACAAAAGAATGGAAAAAATATGAAATAGACCTTGCCGAACTTGATCTTTCTTACATAAGCGGAGGATTCTGCTGGGTTTCCAGTTATATGGACAACCCTGACGGCATCACCCTGTATATTGATGAGGTAAAATACGAATAACGGATAACAGGCGGATTCTTCTACCCCTCGTGGACGCCCGGCTTCCCGGCCGGGCGTTTTTTATTTTATTTGTAAACAGCAAAAAATTTCATAATATATATTTAATGAAAAAATTCCGGGTAATTATAATATCTGATGCTACAGGTGACCTCGGGGAACGCTTCATAACCTCCATACTGACGCAGCTTCCCAAAGAAAACTTCGAAATAAAAGTGGAAAATTTCGTTAATACGCCCCAAAAATTAGAAGCGGCTCTGCGTAGAATCAAACCCGATTCGCTTATATTTCATCTCACCATATTCCCCGAACTTAAAAAAATGATAGACCTTTTTTCAGCGGAAAATAAGATGCCGAGTTATGACCTGACAGGAGGCGCCATGGATTTCATAGTCCGTTCAACAGGGATAAAACCCAGCTGGAATTTAAAAAGAATCCATGAAATAGACACTGAATATATTTCAAAGCAGGAATCGATTGTTTTTACAATCAAACATGATGACGGGCTGAGGCCCGAAGACCTGAACAAGGCTGAGATAATACTTGTGGGAGTCTCCAGGACTTCAAAAACTCCGACATCCATCTATCTCGCCGCAAAAGGATATAAGGTCGCAAATGTCCCGTTTGTTTCCATCCTGGCCCTGCCCGCGGCATTGCAGGATATCAAATCAAATAAAATCGTGGCTTTCACCATTAACCCAAAAACTTTATTCTCTATAAGAAAGGAGCGCTCCAAATCCTACAGGTCAAAAGAAGGGGCGTATTCTTTCTTAGACAGCATATCAGAAGAAATCAGGACAGCGGAGAGGTTCTACGCCGGAATGGGCTGGCCTGTCCTGGACGTGACCGACAGAGCGACCGAAGAAAACGCCGCAATGGTATTGAAGCTGCTTGGGAAAAAATAAAGCAGTGGCCGATTGATTTATCAGGGAGAAGAAGTAAGTGTTTCGAACGGATTCGGGAGCTGAGTGTTTTTCTCAGCGAGCGCCTCGGAGTCCCGCCAGAGGCGGGACGAGAATGAGTGAGAAATACTTACTTATTCTCCCTGATATATGTAGAAACATAAAGCGGGTCAGGGAATGGGTTTTAAGGGGTGTTTTTTTGTGAGAGGTTTTTTCCTGACAGCTACCAGCGTTTGTAAATCCAGTTCCACTGCTCGGGATACTGCCTTATAACCTGTTCCAGACTCTCGTTCATCTGCTTTAGGATATGGAGCATATCCTGTTCCAGATTCCCGGTCCTCTCCGGCCAGACGGTCCTTTCGATTATAAATTTATGTCTCGCGTCTTCCTTTTTCCTGATAAAATAAAGACAGACTATGGGGCACCCGGTCTTAAGCGCGAAATACGCCGGGCCCTTGTATGTGGACGCAGGCTTACCGAAAAAGTCCAGCATAATCCCGCGATTGCGCGCGTTTTCATCAAACAGCAGGCATATAACCTCATTGGCGCGCAGCCTCCTGACAACGGAGGACAGGTCTTTTGAAATATCTATCAGTTTATTGTTTCCCCTCAGTCCAAACCATATTTTATTCAGATAGGGGTTTGTCGAAGGTTTGAACAGGATCGACATATTGAAACCAAGGCGCGCGCCGAATTCCGCAAGCATTTCCCAATTACCCATATGGGCGCTGGCAAAAATGACCCCTTTTTCACGCTTCAGAAGTTCCCACAGGTAATCTATCTGTTCTTTTTTATAATCAGTCGCCGCGAAAAACTCAGCATCGGTCATATGCGGCATCTTGGGAAATTCAAGCGAGGTAATACATATATTTTTATACACATTTTTTGCAATCAGGCGGATTTCTCTCTCAGATTTCACTCCGGAAAAAACCCTGGCAAGGTTATCGACAGTCCTTTTTCTCGCGTAACGGACTATATAAAAAGCAAACAAACCGAGAGCTCTGCCGATTTTCACGACGATTTTCCAGGGAAGAATTTTTACGATGAAACAGGCTGCCATCGAAACTGCATAGATGATGAATCTGCGGATACCGGTGATAAATCTGTTTTTCTTTATTTTTTTCAAAAAACTCATTTGTTCCTACAGAATTCAATAGATAAGTAGTTCAGCAGTTGAGTAGTTTTGATTTTTAGTTTTTTACCTACTAAACCATTGAACTATTGAACTGCTTAACTCATTTTTTCTCGTTACCCCATTGTGTTGCAGGTTTCGGCATAACTCCTGAAAGGAACCACATAACAACCGCACATTTTTGTGACTTTTTTGCTTTGCGGATCTATTCTGTAGTGATGAGTCGCGCAATAAGGCATCTTTTCCCAGACAAAATTATATTTATCACAAGCGACAAGGTAATGTAATTCCACTTTGCCGCTTCCTGTCAGATATTCTCTCATTTTCTTTTTCCCGAAAATGGATTTTATAAAGGATGAAAACACTTTAATTAAAAAAGAAGGCCTGATAAAGGCCAACGTCATTATAAAATAAAACGGCGCAAAAAAAACAAAAACCAGTATCGTCCATAATAATTTCCCGGGAAAACCCCCGGACAGTTTTGCTTTAACTCTGGCCATCCTGGAAACAAGTCCCGCGATTTTCGTCCCGTATTTATAAATGTTTTTATCCGGTTCTTTAATAACCATGTCGAGAACCGAAAAAATCGAGCCGTCCGGGTTCCTGCTTATAAAGCCTGCGCTTCCGCACATCGGGTGAGGCAGTCCGTGCATCCAGACTCTCCCGGGCAATAGACCCGCCAGCTTTAAAAATTCCAGCGTCAGAGAGTAAAACGTCAAAGCCGCGGTGGCAGCTTTTAAGTTAAGCTTTTCTTTTAATATGTTTTCAACACATTCAGGCGTAATCCTTTTTTCCGCCAGGCGTTCTATCTTATCCTGTCGACCGCAGAAAACCTCAACCGACACAGACACCCTCCTGACAACATCACTGTTGTCCAAAGCAAATTTAATGACTTCAGGCAGTTCATTCTCGTTGAGACCTTTGACTACCGTAACAGAGAGCACGACTTTCGCCCTCTTGAATTTTCTAAGGTTTTCTATCGTTTTTCTTGACGCTTCATAAGAACGGTAGCTTCCTCTTATTTTTTTGCAGGTTTCCTTGTTAACACCGTCAAAAGCAAGATAGTACCATCTAACGCCCGCCTCATAAACCCGCCCGCAGAATTTCTCATCCGATAACGTTATGCCGTTAGTGGCAAGATAGCATCTTTTCATAAGCCCGGCTTCCCGCACGGCGGCGAGGATTTTGAAAAAATCCTTATGGATAGTGGGTTCTCCGCCTATAAGCACAAGATGCGTATCCGGATCGTTTTTTCTGACCTCCTCTATCATCTTCTTTATATCTTCAAGCGGAATATCACTGCCCTTTGTGCTGGCGTCTATATAACAGATAGGGCATTGCATATTGCATCTCGGGGTCACTTCTATAAAAGTAATCGGGGCTTTGCGCGCCACATGGTCTTTACATGAAAAAATACCGACATTACATCTTTCTATGCTGCAGTTACGGGAAAAATCTTTTCCTGCAAGAGCCATTTTGCCGATAAAAATATCCTTATCCGAAGAAGCAAGGTCTATAATGTCCCCGTGCTCGGGACAGGTTTTTTTTATATAGATTTTGCCGGCTTCTTCATAAAAAAAAGCCTCGAGAGGCATGTCGCATACGGGACATATGCTTTTAAACTTTTTCTGCCACATTTTCTGACCTTCTAAGCCCTTTGTTAAACCCGGGTTTGTTAAAAACCTCGGCAATCTCTTTCATTACAACCTTTTTGTTCCTTTCCCAGGCGCAGACCGGTATATATTTAACGCATCCGCTTCTGCCATCGGGATAAACAAAAGATGAAGTGCACATCTTTAACCGGACAGCTTCCGATGTGTCATAATCCTCAAAGGGAAGAACCATTACCTGAAGAGCTCCCTTCATATTTGTTTCTTCCCTGATTACATCTTTAAGTTTTCGCCCAAGGAGCACCTTGCTTATTATTTTCATCCATTTGCAAAAGGCCCTTAATCCCTTTTTGCCGACGGCGCTCTCAAAACTAAAATTGTTAAACAAAATCTTCAGGATTGCCAGATAGACTTTACTCTTCAACAAAAAACTTATTTTCCTGTGGACGGATATTTCCGCCCCGACTTTTCTCAGGTCGCCGATAAGCCCGAACAGTCCTTTTTTGAGGAATCTTGAAATGGGGAAAAATTTCTCGCCGTCGGAAACAAGAACCGTTATGCTTTCGCAATTAGGATGAACGCCGACAAAAGGCATCTCTTTTAACTTAAGCACCTTATTGAAAACTTTTGTGTCAAGGGAACCCAGCGGAACAAATTCAACTCCGCCTCCCACAGCATTATTAACCATATCTTCCACATCTTCGGGGGTAGTTCTCTCGGGATTATAATCCAGCCTTTCGGGCGACCACATATGCGCCAGAGGCATAATAAAGATGCCTCTCGCTATCTTCTTGTTTTTTATACAGTAATCAAACAGTTTCTTTAAATCTTCGTTATCCTGTTCTTTCGAAGCCACTGTCATTAAAATAACCTTGCCTTTTTTCCTGTGGGCAAGATTGTCAAGGGCTTTTAGCTTCAGATCCAGCGCGCCGGGCATCCCCCTGAATATTTCATACATTTTCCTGTTAAAACCGTCGAACGATATAAGTATTGAAACACCTTCTTCCGTCAGTTTCTCGCAATAAGCCCTGTCGGCAAGTTTCAACCCGTTTGTAACAACCCTCACTGAAAGGCCGTATGATTTAGCAAGTCTGATAATATCAAAAAGGTCTTCTCTTACGGTCGGTTCTCCCCCGAAGAGCTGGACCGACGGTTTGGGGTCAAGATTCGAGAGATTTTTGAAGATAATCTTAAAATATTCCATACAGGGTTCAAATTCAAACCCCATTGAAGGGACATTCGTGATGCAGATAGGGCAGTTCATATTGCATCTGTTTGTAAGTTCCACAAACGCGATATTCGGATCTTTATGGGTGCATTCAAGACAGTTCAACCCGCATCCCTCATATTCTGTTTTCTCCATAAAATCGCGCTTGTTTTTATACGCTTTGGCGTTGTTTGAAATTAATGTTTCGGTAATGCCGCATTTCGGGCAATTTTTACTGAGCAATATCTTGCCGTCTTTCTCAATATGTTCGGCGGAAACAATCCCGCGGCAATTGTTGCAAAAAGCTTTATTTCCCATATTGCGAAAATCTCCTTAAAAAACGAATTCCCCGGGGAATTTGTGAAATTCCGAGGATTAAATCCCGGGAATCCTGCAGATTTCTCGGGGAACTTTCAATATTCTTATTTCGTATTTCAATATTTATATCTAGTTAAGCGGAATCTCCAGAACCTGACCTACTTTAAGGTCGTTCGGTCCTTTAAGCCTGCTTTTATTCGCGTCGAATATCCTCGTCCATCTGGCGGGATCACCGTAAACTTTTTCGGATATCTTCCAGAGTGTATCTCCTTTCTGGACGGTATATTCCTTAACTTTGACTTTCACTTCGGGGGCAATTTCCTTAACGTCTTTCACGGTTCCTTTGGTCCACTCCGCCATCGGCACCTCGACTATATCGGCCACCATAAACTGCGCGTTTCGGTCTTTTTGCATACCCTCTATGTCTCCGACCGGAGCAACAGCGTTTAACTTTCCTTTGCTAATTATGCGTATCCTTTCTTCCGGTATCCCGTTCTGCATCATATAATTTTTAACGGCTTCGCCTCTTTTTTCGCCCAGAAGCATGTTGTAGGCTTCTTTACCTCTCGCGTCGCAATTACCCGTTATGAGAATAGTGCTCTGAGGGTTTCTGCGCAGAAGATTTATGCCCGTCTCAAGGATGGGAATAGCGTCGTTCCTTATTTCCGATTTATCCGTATCAAAATAAACTTTAACATTTTTCAATATTTTCTTTATGACTATGGCGGGTTCACCTTCGGATCCGGGTATTATTTTATTCACATATATAAAACCCCTGTTTCCATAGGGCCTGATCTGCCCCGGATATTCGGGCCACCACCAGTATCCTCCGCGTTCTTCGTCTTTTACGGGCCCTGGTTTGGCGTCAGTAGGCCACCACTGAAAAACTTTTCCTGTTTCCCCGGCGCACACCGCGGCGCATCCCACTCCTATAATAAACAGAAACGACAAAATAACGGCTGTTTTTTTCATGTTTTCCTCCTTATTTCGCTTTATAATATAATACCTTCCGTTTAATAGCAATTATAAAATATTATAAACCCCGGGCGCGGAAAAGAATTGTTTTTTCATTGAATATATTTTGAAAATGCGTAAAATCGACTAAAGCTCACACGCAAGGGAGGAATTATGGCTGAAGACAAACAGGAAAAGAAAAACGAACCCAAAGAGCAAAAAAAAGACGAAGTCCCCGCCGGCGCTCCGGCGGAAAAGGGCAGGAAAAAACTTTCCAAAATGACGTTGAATGAAGTTGAAGACGCTTTAAAAACCGCGAAAAATTCGATGGGCGGCGGAAAATCAAAATATATAGAACATCTGGAACAGAGGAAGAAAGAACTCGGCAAATAAAAAACGGGCTGATGGAAATCAGCCCGTTTCATAAATCTCTGCCGTATATCAGCGGTGTTTCTTAAAACACTTCAGGAACAGGTTGCGGGCAGACCTTTCTCCGACAAGCTCAACCGCGTCAGACAAAGGCATATCGCTTTTAGTAACATTGGAATTTACAGACCCGTTCCACAACTTTCTGCCTTTATGGTCGGTAATATCATACGCGATTTCGTTCTCTACATAATGCTGGGTAAGCGCTATGTCCATGGCAAGCCCCACAGGGTTCACGGGAGTCATACCCACGCCTACAATACCGTCATAAACAGGATCTTCCTCCGAATACAGAAATTTCTTTATATCCGCTTTGATAATAACATCCGCCTCGGCCGGATTGTCAACAACCATAAAATTTTGCGTTGTCCTGCGCTGCATAGCGTTAATAAGCATCTGTTTCTGCACCGAGGGGGCGGCATCGGGATTACCCGAAGAGTTATCAAAATCCGCGACATATACCCTGCACACTTCCAGTCTTTCAACAAATTCCGTCAGCGTTTTATCATGTTTTCTCGCCGCCGCGGCATCGGCGGAAAACATAAAAACAACCGCTGTCACAAAAACAAAAACTAACAGTTTTTTCATCAATATCCTCCTATTTCAATTGCATATCCTTATAAGGATAAACCACCGCTTAAAAAAAGTCAATTAAAGTGAATTGACAGTAATTCTCCTTTCTGATACGCTAAATCCCTGTATTTAAGACCATTGCCATGAAAAAAAACATATCTCACTACCTCGAAAAGAAAAACATCCTTTTCCTTGAAGCTTCATCCAAAAAAGAGGCTTTGTTGGAATTAATCGGCGCGCTCGCGCAAAATCCGAATATTACGGATAAAAAAGCTCTTGAAGACGGTATCTGGCAGAGAGAAAAGCTTATGAGCACGGGAATCGGACTGGGCCTTGCGGTACCCCATGTCCGCATCAAGACAGTGACAGAGCCGATTATAGCGGTAGGAGTATCCCGTAAAGGCATAACAGATTATAAATCGTTGGACGACAGCCCCGTAAAAATAATAATAATGATAGCTGCGGGAGAAAAACAGCACGCCTTGTATATAACCCTGCTATCGGCCGTAACATCTATCCTCAAAGAAATACGACTGAGAGAAAAAATACTCTCAAGCGGCTCAACCGAAGAGATATACGTTACTTTGACTGAAAGCTGATTTTGCCATGGGCATACTTTGCGATATTAACCTTCTGTTTCAGGAAACAAATATGAATTTTTTGCTTTTGCTAGGCATCTGTATACTTGCAGGCACAGTGGGAGCGCGCATATTCCAGCGTCTTAAGATTCCACAAGTCGTAGGTTACATAGTCATAGGCCTTATAATAGGCGAAACAGGACTAAAGATAATCTCCGCAACTACCATCGAATTTTTAAGACCCTTTACTTATTTCGCCCTGGGAATAATAGGATTTATAATAGGCGGTGAACTGAAAACAGACCTTTTCAGAAAATTCGGCAAACAATTCTTCGCGATGGTAATAGGGGAAGGAATCGGGGCTTTCCTTATAGTAACCCCCTTTGCCGCATTGTTTATATGGTTCATGACCCGCAATTTTGCCCTGAGCATAGCCATATCGATAGTAATCGGGGCTATTTCATCGGCTACAGACCCCGCTTCGACTATCCAGGTTTTATGGGAATATAAAACCCGCGGCTTGCTGACAACTGCCGTCATGGCTATAGTTGCCCTTGATGACGCTCTGGCCCTTACGTTATACGCTTTCGCGACAAATATGGCCGATATTTTCATCGGGAACTCCTCTATAAGCATATCGCATTCGATATTTCACTTTTTATATGAGTTGTTGGGCGCCGCGGCGCTGGGAATAATCTTCGGCTATATATTGAAAAAAGCTTTCAGATATCTTAATGAACATGACAAAATGCTTCCTTTTTCAATCGGGTTAATCCTTGTGACCATAGGTTTATCCAATGTATTTAATCTGGACATCATACTTTCCTCAATGTTTTTCGGAATAACAACCGTCAATCTTATACCGAAAAGAAGCGAGGAGACTTTTGACTTGGTCAAAAAGTTCGCGCCGCCTATATATGTTTTGTTCTTCGTGTTTGTAGGCGCGAGGCTGCAGCTTTCGCATCTCACACTGATGATTATTATAATAGCCGCAATCTATCTCGCGGGAAGAAGTTTCGGTAAAATAATCGGGGCATATATAGGCGCAAAGATATCGGGAGCGCCGGATAATGTAAAAAAATATTCCGGATTATGTCTTTTTACGCAAGGCGGCGTCGCGGTCGGGTTATCCATAATGGCCGGGCGGAAATTCAGCCCCGAAATAGCCGATATTATTATAACTGTCATTACCGCAACTACCCTCGTCGTCCAGCTTATAGGTCCTTCTTTTGTAAAATACGCCTTAAAGGAAGCGGGGGAAATAGGGCTTAATTTAACCGAAGAAGAATTAATCGCGTGTTATAAGGTCGGGGACGTAATGGATACAAATCCGCCCATTATCAGGACTAACGCCGTGTTGGGGGATATTTTAAAAACATTCAGCAAAAACGATTATTTTGCTTATCCTGTCGCCGATTCCGAAAATATGCTTGCAGGCTTCATAACTTTCCAGGAAGTAAAACACATTCTCACAACAAGCGGACTTGATATGCTTTTGCTCGCGCATGACATAATGAACCCGATAAGAGATATCGCAACACCCCAAACCCCGCTTAAAGAAGCTTTTGAGCAGATGAAACAAACAAACGCTAATTTTATATGTGTTGTTGAAAACACGCAAAGTAGAAAACTCGCGGGTTTTCTCGAATTAAACAAAGTTAATATGAAGATTGCCGAAGAATTGATAACAAGAAAGAAAAAAGCCGAAGGTATCGCCTGATAATGAAATCGGTTATAACCGTATGCGCGGCGATTATCAAAGAGAACTCAAAGGTACTGCTTGCGCAGAGGCCGAAAGGTTCACACCTTGCGCTGCAATGGGAATTCCCGGGCGGCAAGATAATGGCCGGCGAAACACCGGAACAATGCATACTGAGGGAACTTAAGGAAGAACTTAATATTGAAACGGAAATCATAAAATACTTCGATTCAATTTTATTCGCTTATCCGGAAAAAGAGGTCGAAATCAATTTTTATATATGCCGGATAAAAAATGGAAGCCGGCCGAGCCCTTTACAGTGCGCATCTTTCATCTGGATTAAACCTGAAGAAATAAATATGACCGATTTAGTTCCGGCAGATAGGGTTATTTTGCATAAAATTTTAAAATCCGGATTGCCGAATATCCGGGCAACATAAAACATCTTTTAACTCTTTCCAGAGCAATATGTTATAACAACAAAAACAGGAGTTTGCGCTTTTAGGATAAATCTCCCGCGTTATTATATATCATATTGCGCCGCAAAGAATTAAATCTTTCACCCCGCCCGTTTTCCGGGTTCCTATAATAAGAAACAGGTTTATTCTCTTGAAAATACGCATATTTTAAAATAGTATATATTTATGTCCAACGGCAAAACAGCTGTAAAAACAGACACAAATCTTTCCCGTTCGGTCGAGGTCTTTACCGAATACGCGAGAAAAACCAACTTTAACATATCGGGCAATATGCTTGACCCTCTATGCGGTTCCGGTTCAAACGGAATAGTTTTTGCCAGAATGAACGTAAACTTCTTCGGGCTCGACCCGGACATGACACGCCTTAAGGAATTCAGGGAAAAAGCGGCTTTGGAAAACCTGTTGGGCAATGTCCATCTTTATAATCAGTATGCCGCGCAAACATTCCCTTTTGAAGATAATTTCTTTGATTCTGTTCTTGATATATCAACATCTTCAACTTTTCTGAAGGATGCCGATCTTATTTCCTATTCATCGGAAATAACGCGTGTTCTTAAGCCCGGAGGAAAATTGATGATATCATATCCTTCCAAAGACGACGGCACCTTAAGAAAGCCGAAAAAAAAATCTTCCTCTCCCTGCATATTCACGGATAGTATCCGCAACGAACAAATCAGGGTCTTCTCACCGCCCGATTTCAGGGAAATTTATAATTTGAAACTTATTCCGAATTTTCAGACAAAAATCGAGTTTGACGAAACAATAGGTAGAAAAAAACTCAACAGGAAACTTTTTGTAATGATACTGGAAAAATTCTGATATGCAGACTTTTTTTGCCGCCTTTCAACAGAGTTTCACCGCCATACTTTCCATTTTTTTTATAGGGATGCTCGGGTTTTATATACTCAAAAAAGGCATCCTGGGCGAATGCTGTTTAAAAACTCTTAGCGATCTGGTAATAAACATAACGGTCCCATGTCTTATATTCAACACCATAGTGGAAAACCTTAACCCGTCCGATCTTTTTAAAATGTGGGTTTTCCCCGTTATGGCTCTGATTATATTCGCAACGGCTCTTCTGATAGCCCATCTTTATACCCTTGCGGATAAGTCGATTGGGGAAAACAGCGGTATTTTCAGGGCTCTTGTATCTCTCCAGAATTCCCTTTTTCTTCCTCTGCCCATAATAACCCTTTTTTTTGAAGGGGAACGGGAAACTATAATGCTTGCGGGTCTCTTTCTCTACGGGCTGGTGAACGGTCTTCTGACATATGCCTTTGCGCCCTTGCTCATGTCGGGCAGAGAAAAAGAGCGTATTCCGGTTTTTAAGCTGGTATTCAACGCGCCCACTCTATCAACTGTCTTATCCATATTTTTTCTTTTCCTCGGGTTAAGGCGATTTATCCCTTATTTTATCCAATACCCGATTGAACTGGTGGGAAACGCGACCGTGCCGCTGATAATGATATCCATAGGGGGTTTTGTACTCGTCCATTTCAGGGAAAAACCGAAAATCAATTATTCTTTTATTATAAAAACAGTTATATTCAAACTGGTTGTCATACCGGCCGTATTTCTGTGTTTGATTTTTTTCTTCAGGCCGGAAGAATCGGTAAGTTTTATGCTTATATTACAGGCTTCTATGCCGCCGGCTACGGTACTGCCCCTGATTGCGCGCTTATACGGGGGAAATCACGAACTTTTAAGCCAATGCCTGATTTACAACCTTATTGTTACCGTGATAAGTTTCCCCATTTTTATCAGTATTTTCAAGACACTGTTTTAAGCTCAACCGAACACCTTATCTTTAAAATCAGCAACTTTGTTTAAGAGTTTTCTCCAATCCCGGGCAAAATCGTCATATTTCCCAAACCGGTCGTCATCCGACGCGTAGTCGCTCTCAATTTTTGAAAGTATGTTTTCGGCATTTGCCGAAAACCCTTCTTCTCCCGAAGCGGCGTCGCGCGATTTTAAAAACGCCGACGTTGACCTTATTTTAGGAAGAAGGCCGCTCTCCAGAAATTTCCCCGGATAAGGCTGCAAGGTCGTAATATATACTCTTGTAAATTCACCCGGGTTTTCTTTCTGCGTCCTTATTTTCTTCCTCATATGTATAAAAGAAGCCGCGTCACGCCTGAATTTCTCATATTCTCCCGGTTCTTCTCCCTTGTCCGTCAGCAACGCTAAAAAATCGCCGCATACGGCAATCCCAGAGCCGTTCATTCTGGCCGAAATCAGATAATCGATATCTTCTTTGCTTTCAATGAAAGGGTCAAAGGGTACTTTTTCAAACAATTTCCTGTGCAGCATCATACAGCCGCCCAGTTCTATTCTTTCTCCTTCAGCGATAACCCCGCCGCCCGTTTGGGCATAAAGGGTTTTTACGGCATCGGCTTCGTCCCACGCGCAATTTCCCAAATCAGGAAAACCAGCGCGCCTTTTCCCGCGAGTAAAACCAAGAACACCGTAGATGATGCTTTCATCTTCAAGCCTTTTTTCAATTCTCCCGGCCGCCGCGTCTAAAAAATCTTTTGATTCGATGATGTTGCGTTCGTCCATAAGCACGATTGTCTCGGCACCGGCGATTTCCGCGGCGAGAAGCCCGAGATTCTTCACCTGAGAAGGATTGCCCGGCTCCACATACTTTGTCAGTTCTCCGTTGCCGCTTATTGTCAGCAGATCCCTTACCCTTGTCATTTCCCTGTAACTGAAGACTTTTGCGTCAATTTTATCCTTCATCAGTCCGCTTATCTCGCGCGCTTTTTTCTGGGCTTTTATGTCATAAGATTTATGATTCGAAACCCCGACAATTATGACTGAAGCTTCGGGTTCCATCCCTCTTATCCTGTCAAGAACCGCGGGGAGATTGTTTTCGGCATCGATAGGCGTAAAGTAACCGAAACCATAATCTTTTTTCATATTCTTCATGCTGTTTGAAGGCGGCCCCCAATATGATAAGATCACAAAAGTTTTTTTCAAAATTTCCCTCCGGAAGTTACGGTGTTTTTGTTTTTCGCGTGTAAGAACATATCTTTTCGATTTTGCACATATAACAGGCGGGATTACGGGCTTTACAGATGCTTCTGCCGTGAAAAACAAGCAGGTGAGAAAACATCGTCCGGTCATTTCTGCCCACGATTTTCATCAAATCAAACTCGATTTTTACCGGGTCTGTTTCTTCCGTCAATCCTATCCTGCCGGATAACCTTATTACATGGGTGTCCACGACTATACCCGGGATCCCGAATACATTTCCGAGTATAACGTTTGCCGTTTTTCTCCCGATTCCGGGAAGTCCCGTCAATTCATCCATAGAGGACGGAACTTTGCCGCCGTACTTTCTGTCGATTTCTTTACAGCAGGCGATAATATTTCTCGCTTTATTCCTGAAAAATCCCGTGCTTCTGATTTCCTGTTCAAGCGTTCCCGTATCCGCTTTTGCAAACGCCGCGGCGCTGCCGTATTTTTTAAACAGGCGGGCGGTAACAATGTTGACTCTTTTATCGGTGCATTGAGCGGACAATATGGTCGCCACCAGTAGTTGAAGCGGGTTGGAAAAATCAAGCTCTGTCTTAGCGCCCGGATATTCCGCCAAAAGCAAACCGTATATTTTTTTGGCTCTGTCTTTCAGTTTCATGAATTTCCCCTCATTCAATAAAATTTATATGTTTCGTATTTCGTTTTTTACATTTTTTTCCTGATGTTATCGAAAAATTTCTTAATTTCACCGGCTGACCGGGTATTAAGCACATCTTTTTTCTCAAGCCATCCTTTTCGCGCTACGCCCACTCCGTATTTTATATCATCCAGTCCGGCGACATCATGGGCATCGGGATTAACCGATATAAGAACTCCTCGTTCTTTCGCCAGCCCGCAGAACCTCCAGTCTATATCAAGCCTTTGGGGATGTGAGTTCAACTCTATCGATTTTCCTTCCAAAGCGCACGCGTCTATTATCCTTTCCATATCAACCTCGTAGCCTTCCCTTGTCAGTAAAAGACGCCCCGTCAGGTGCCCTATCATCGTGGTATAAGGATTCTTAACCGCCTTTATTATCCTTTCCGTCATATCTTCTTTTGACATCTTGAAGTTAGTGTGTATCGAAGCAACCACAAAATCGAATTTTCCCAGCACTTTATCGTCATAATCAATACTGCCGTCGGGGAAAATATCGGCTTCGATCCCCTTGAAAATTTTAAATCCCCCGCGCCGCGCGTTTAATTCATCTATTTCTTCCCATTGTTTTTTGAGTTTATTCTCATCCAAGCCGCCCGCATAATAAGCGCTTTTTGAATGGTCGCATATGCCGATATAGGAGTATCCTCTCTTTTCCGCCGCGGCCGCCATATCGGGAAGCGTGGCAGAACCGTCCGAATAAGAAGTATGCACATGCAAAGCGCCTTTTATGTCTTTATCCTCAACCAGCCGCGGCAATTTCCCTTCTAAAGCCGCTTCTATTTCGCCCCTGTCTTCCCTTAGTTCCGGAGGGATAAAAGATAATCCCAGCGCGTCGAATATATCTTTTTCGGTTTTGCACGGAATGTTTCTGTTTTTGCTGAACAGTCCGTATTCGTTCATTTTCATACCCTTGCTTTTAGCAAAAATCCTCATCGCGGTGTTATGCTCTTTGCTTCCGGTAAAATGATGCAGGGCATACGGGAATTCTTTGTCGGATACGATTCTTATATCGGCATTCATTCCTCCGGCAAGTTTAACGCTGGTTTTCGTGGGGCCTTTCGCTATAACATCCTTAACCCCGGGCAGAGACGCAAAAATATCCGCGATTTTGCCCGGGTCGGAAGCGCTTGCGACAAAATCTATATCTCCTATCAATTCTTTTTTTCTTCTCAGGCTTCCCGCCGCTTCCATTCTTTTTATATTATTTTCCCCCTTTTCGCGCATAATACCCAGTATCCTATCCGCTTCCACTCCGGCGTCCGATATAAGGAATTTGCCATGGTTCGCGCTCAGATATTTAATGCCTTTAAGTATATTTTCCTGCGTCTTGTTCCCAAACCCTTCCAGAGATGCGATTTTATTCTTCCTGCAGGCTTCTTCAAGCCCTTTTACGGTCTTTATATCAAGTTTCTCGTAAATCGAACGGATTTTCTTGGGGCCGAGCCCTTCTATCAAAAGCATTTCCGTTATCCCGTCCGGAATCGAGCTTTTAAGTTCGTCATAATATCCGATGTGCCCCGTTTTCGCAAATTCCGCTATTTTCTCGGACAAACCTTTGCCTATACCGGGGATTTCGGCAAGAGTCCCTTCCGCCGCGGATTTTTCCAGCGGCCCCTGATATTGCTCTATCGCTCTTGCGGCGTTATGATAGGCCCTGATCTTAAAAGGATTTTCCCCTTTAAGTTCAAGCAGTGTCCCGATTTCTTCCAATAATTCCGCTAATCTTGCTTTATCCATATTTTCCTTATTTATTTTATCTGATTATTGTATAATGTCTTTTGCGAAATTAAACTATTTTTTGCAAATTTTAAAAATATTATGGAAAAACTCATAGAACAACTCTTAAAAGAACTCGGCGAAGACCCCAAAAGGGAGGGCTTGTCCAAAACTCCTCTAAGGGTAAAAGAATCTCTCTCTTTTCTCACAAAAGGGTACGGGGAAAACCCTCATAAACTCCTGTCGGAAGCCATGTATGAAGAGAAATATGATGAAATGGTCTTCCTGAAGGACATAGAAATGTTCAGCATGTGCGAACACCACCTGCTGCCTTTTTACGGTAAATGTCACGTCGCATACCTGCCGGATAAAAAGGTCATCGGACTGTCTAAAATACCGAGGCTCGTCGAAATTTACAGCCGGCGGCTCCAGGTGCAGGAGAGATTGACCACTCAAATCGCCCAGACGCTCCAGGACGTTATAAAACCTCTCGGAGTCGCCGTTGTCATAGAGGCGTTTCATTTATGCATGGCAATGCGCGGAGTTGAAAAACAAAACGCATATTGCACCACAAGCGCGATGTTCGGAGCTTTCCGGTCTAACAGTAAAACAAGGATGGAATTTATCAGCCTGCTCGGAGCGAAAAAGAATTTTTAACTCATATGGAACAGGAAATGAATGTTACATATTTTTTGGCATTTTTTTACGGGTTCCTGTCTTTTTTGTCACCCTGCATTTTCCCTCTGATACCGTCTTACATATCTTTTATGACAGGCTCATCCATAGACCAATTGTCATCTTCGGATAACAGACTTAAAAATCTTTTAACCATCATCGTGAGTTCTTTGCTTTTTGTGCTCGGTTTTTCCCTGGTGTTCATCAGTCTCGGGGCTTCAGCTTCGCTGATAGGGAAAACATTTTTCGGGGCCAAAAGAATTATTGAGGTGATAGGGGGGCTGTTGCTTATAGCTCTCGGCATCCATATGAGCGGAATAGTAAATATTCCTTTCCTTAATTTCGAAAAAAAACTGCGTTTCAGGAAAAAACCTTTCGGTTTCATCGGTTCTTTTGCTTTAGGGCTTGTTTTCGCGGCGGGTTGGACACCGTGCCTCGGTCCGCTTGCCGCGGCGGTTATAACATTCGCCAGCCAGACCAAAAATATTTCCCAGGCTGTTCTGCTGATGCTTTTTTTCTCGCTGGGAATCGGGGTGCCTTTTATTGTTGTATCGGTCGGACTGCAGAGCTTTCTCCAATTCAGTTCTTTCCTGAAAAAATATCTGGGCAAAATCCAGGCGGTATCCGGTATTCTTATACTTCTTACCGGCATACTGTTTGTCAGCGGCAAATTCGAACTGGTCACATTGTTCATAACCAATCTTTTTTATTAAACGGAGGGTGATTATGAAAATTTTTGCTATGTTGGTGTTTTTTGTTCTGCTTGCGCCTGCTTTCACAAACTGTATGTCGGAAGAAAGGATTATACGAAGGACTTACAGTTCGGGAGGCCCTTTCTATGAATCGGAAGAAATAGTCACTACGGAATATTCTCCGGTATCACGTTCAACGCGCACAACGGTAATAGAACGGCCGGGCGAAACGGTTATAATATATCCTTCAAGGAGAGTGGTAGTAAACCCGAACAGGGGATACATTTATCAGTCCGGAGAACGTTATTCAGCTTCAACAATAACGCGGGAAACCGTCGAAATAGTGGAATAGGGCAGTTTAGTGCAGGCGATTATTTTTCGGAAGAAAAAAAGCCTGTTCATTCGCCGATTCCGAGATTTCCTCCAATATATCCGTAATCTCTTCGAAATTTATTTCACCGGCAGGTGAATTGAAGAGGACAAAAGATATCATGTTTTTTATCTTGTCAAGGGCTTCCTCAAAACTGCATCCGGAAGCCGAAACACCCAGCTCCGGACACGATACCACAAAACCCAGACTTTCTTTTTGCCTGACTTCTATCGAAAACCGCATTTTCCCGCTCCCTCAATAGATAATACAGCCGGTTTATTCATTCGTGCATTTACACATTTTTAAGAGATTCTGCCACGCGTCATCAACATCCTGTTGAATTTCCTTAAGCAGAGATTCGTTTTCCTTTTTAAAAAGGTGTTTGAACCTCGCCTGCGGTTTTAAAAACTCGGTTACGGGTTTCTTTTTGTCTTTGGGATCATAATTCAACCTGTATTTCCCTTTTTCGACTTCATATGAAGGCCAGAAACAGGTTTCTTTCGCGAGCCGGCCAACTTCAACGGTTTTGCTGGGGTCATATCCCCAGCCAAGGCGGCAGGGCTGAAACACATTAATAAATTTCGGGCCTGTTATAGACAACGCCTTCTCAACTTTTTTCGTGAGGTCTGTCCAGTCGCCCACAACCGCCTGCGCGACATAAGGGACGTGGTGCGCGATAAGCACCGCCGTAAGGTCTTTCTTTTTCTGGGTCTTGCCCTGCTCAACTTTGCCGGCAGGCGCCGTTGTCGTATTAGCTCCTTTCGGCGTAGCACTTGAACGCTGGATACCCGTATTCATATAGGCCCCATTGTCATAACATACATAAAGAATATCGTGGCCTCTTTCCATCGCTCCGGAAAGCGACTGCAATCCTATATCGTATGTGCCTCCGTCGCCGCCGAAAGCGATGAATTTCAAGTTTTTATCAATTTTTTTCTGTTTTTTAAGAGCAAGGTAGCAGGATTCAACGCCGCTTATGGTAGCCGCGGCATTTTCAAACGCGCTGTGTATGAAAGGAACATTCCACGAAGTATAGGGGAATATCGTGGAAAAAACCTCCAGGCATCCGGTAGCGTTAGCAACCACTACATTCCCTTCCGTCGCCATCATTACCTGCCTCGCCACTATTGCGGCGCCGCACCCCGCGCACCCGCGGTGCCCATTTGTAAAAAATTTAGGTTTTTTTGCCAGTTCTTTTAGAGTAGCCATTTTTTTCTCCTATTCCCTAACGCCAAGATAGGTGACATTTTCGCCGAATTTCTTTTTTGCCTGGGCAAAATCACATATGTCTTTATAAACATTTTCTATTTCGCTGATTTGCACGTCCCGGCCGCCCAAACCGTAAACATAAGAATGTATTTTGGGTTTTCCGGCGCTGTCATAAAGGGCCGCTTTTGTTTCAACGGCAAGAGGACCTTCGAGCCCGCTCATAGCGTCGGACCTGTCCATTATAGCCAGAGCTTTGAGCCCTGAAACAGCCCGGGCCAATTCATCAGCGGGGAAAGGCCTGAAAACACGCATTTTTATGAGACCAGCTTTCCTGCCCGTTTTTCGCATATTGTCCACCACAACTTTCGCCGTTCCCGCCAATGAGCCCATAGCCAGTATGGCTACCTCGGCATCTTCCATTTTATACGTATCAAAAAACCCGTATTTTCTTCCGAACTTTTCTCCAAACTCTTCACAGCACTCTTTTATCACGCTTTTCGCATTGCGCATAGCATCAATGGCAACCATCTTGTGTTCGAAATAATAATCCTGCAGGTCAAGGCATCCGATCGTGATTTTTTTCTCGGGATTCAGAAGCCATGTCTGCGGCTTATATTTCCCGATATAATCTTTAACATCCCTATCGTCAATAAGATCCATATTTGCCATACAATGCGAAATGATAAAACCATCGGTCGAAACTATCATAGGAAGCCTGACTTTTTCCGCTATCTTAATTCCCATCAACACGCTGTCATAAGCTTCCTGGGCATCTTCGCAATAAACCTGCATCCAGCCCGAATCCCTCACAAACATCGTGTCGGAATGGTCGCAGTGGATATTAATGGGAGCCGAAATAGTCCTGTTGACTTCCGGCATTACAATGGGGAGCCTCAACGCGCTGGCAATTGGAAGCATTTCGGCCATAAGCATAAGCCCCTGACTTGAGGTAGCGGTCATACATCTGCCTCCCGCGGCGGCAGCCCCTATGGTAGCGCTCATTGCCGAATGTTCGCTCTCCACCGTAACAAATTCGGTGTCTACCAGCCCGTCCGCAACAAACCCGGCAAATATCTGCGCAATCTCGGTCGCGGGCGTTATGGGATAAGCCGCGACAACGTCAGGATTAATCTGGCGCATCGCTTCAGCCATCGCCTCATTTCCCGTCCGGGCTACCGTTAACTTTTTATCAGCCATTTTTTTGCTCCTTGTTTGTGTTAAATATCATTTTTGAAATTTTTTTCATCTTCCATGGTTATCGGACGTTTGGAAATATCTTCTTTGCCTTTTGCTTTGTTTATTGGGCATTCGTTCGCGCATATCCCGCAGCCCTTACAGTGGTCATAGTCGTAACCGACAACTTTACCGTCTTCAACCAATATCGCCGCATCGGGGCAGACAACCCAGCATGTAAGGCAATGAATACAGTTTTCCCCGTGGAAAACCGGCCTTTGGCTTCTCCAGTCGCCGGTTTTAAACTCAGCGGATGTTCCTGCTTCTATGGAATCAGCGTCCGGAAGCTCTTTCCATCCCATTTTTCTCTTTTCCATCAGCTTTTAACCTCCTCATAAGCCCTTTTAATAGCTCTAATGTTTCCGTCAATCACTTCGGGCTTGCTTCTGAATTTTTTCTCGAGCTTTTTCTTCATATCCTCAAGAACATGCTCTATGTTAAGTTTGCCGTAAATTTTCACAAGGGCTCCAAGCATTGGGGTGTTGGGAATATCTCTCCCTATCTCCGCTTTTGAAATTCCCGACGCGTCCACCGTATAAATTTTTATGCCCATGCCTTTGATATTGAGTTCTTCCTCGATTTCGCCGGGAGCCTTTTCGGTATTGATTATTATGCTGTCGCCCTTATCCAATCCCTGAAAAACATCGACGGTTGCAATCAGCGTCGGATCGAGCACTACCACTATATCGGGATTCGTCACCCCGCAATGCAGAGTAATCGGTTCAGGGCTTATCCTGTTAAACGACTGGACGGGAGCTCCCATCCTTTCCGGCCCATACTCCGGGAACGCCTGAATATGCTGGCCAAGACTCATGGCGGCTTCGCCGAAAAGCAGAGCGGCGGTTTTAGCTCCCTGCCCGCCTCGTCCGTGCCATCTTATTTCAGTAAGGTTGTCCATATTAATCTCCTCGCAATTTTATTTTTAGCCTGACGGATTGTATCTGGTTTACAGAAAAATACCCCGTAACGTTATCACGGGTTAATTGTTTAGTCAAGTCCCTTCTTGTTTGATACCGGGCCGCATTTCGCCGCGGACAGGTTATATCTCGCGTCTTCCCTCAAGAGCCCTGGATATCGTCAATTTATCCGCGTAATCGAGTAATCCCCCGACGGGCAGACCGAAAGCTATCCTCGTCATCCTGATTTTAAGCGGCCTGATTTCTTCGGCGAGATAAACAGCCGTGGCTTCGCCGTCAATATCTGAATTGGTCGCAAGAATAATCTCTCCGAATTTTTCCTTCTTTATCCTGTCTAGAAGATGTTCAACAGTCAACTCTTCGGGACCTATCCCGTCAAGAGGAGAAATCTTTCCCTTAAGAACATGATAAAGTCCGTTATAATCCGAAGTCGCTTCGATCGAATATACTTCTTTCGGTTCCTCAACCACGCAAAGAATATTTCTGTCTCTCGATCCGGAAGAACATATATCGCAAATATCTTCATCTGAAAAAGAATGGCACAAACCGCATTCTTTAACGGATGAACGGGCCTCGCGTATCGCGTCCGCGAGAGCAAGCGCTTCTTTTGCATCCCTTTTAAGCATATCGAGCGCTATTCTCTCGGCGCTTCTTTTGCCGATTCCGGGAAACTTCTGAAGCTCCGAAATCAGCCTTTCAATAGATTTAGGATAACCTGGCATAATTCCGCTGTGCTGCCTTATACAATTTATTTTATTACATCAAACCGGGGACACCGCCGATTGGACCGGAAACTTTTCCCATAACCTCTTCGGAAGCTTTTTTGGCTTTATCCTGCGCGTCACGCAAAGAGGCAAGCACAAGGTCCTCCAGCATATCCGCGTCAATATCTTTTAAAACTTCTGGTTTTATTTTTATATCCTGCACCCTGAGTTCGCCGTTACAAACCGTTTTGACGGCTCCTCCGCCGGCGGTTCCCTCAACGGTCAGCTCCGACAATTTTTTTTGCGCCTCAAGCATATCTTCCTGAAGTTTTTTCGCCTGCTTCATCAATTTTCCAAAATTAACCATTTATTTATCCCTCCCGAGCTTAACATCCGTTACCTGCGCATTAAAAATATCTAAAATACGGTTAACATGAGGGTCCTTTTTAAAATCCTGCAAAATACCGTTAGCGACCCCGCCGGATTTCTCTATCCCGGCATTTTCCGTTTTGCCGTTAAAATCAAACGCCACGGAAACCGGCGCTCCCAATCTCATCCCGAACTGCCTCTCGATAATTTTAATGTTTTCCGGGGTTTTAAGCGCGTCTAAATGCACTTTCTGGAAATCTTCATCAAAACTTATTACGAGATTTTCGCCGTCGAAACTCAGAGGTCTGCCTTCCACAAGATACGCCTTTAAAATAGGCCTCATGCGGTTTATCCCGGCAATGGTTTCATGCCATATGTTTTTAACCTGCTTAAGATTATCCTCGCTTAGCGTGTTTTTAATATACTCGGCGGAGGGTTCTTTCAAAGATTGTGTTTTATCATCGGGTTGTTGGTTTTTTTTTTCGCGTCCCGCGTCTGCGCCGGCCGGATCGTCAAGCCTCTTTTTAAGGTTTTCGAGTTTTTGTATAAGTTCGTCAATGGAAATCCGTTGTTTGATTTTTACCAGCTCCAGCATTTTAACTTCCAGAAACGTTTTGACGGAAAGAGCGCCGCTTATACCGGATTCGGCGTCGATTAACAATGCTATGATATCGCTTAACGCGTTTATACCCAACCTGTCAGATACGGAACGGATAACAGCCTCTTCTTCCCGCCCGATACCAAGTTCATCCGCGCCCAGCGCGGAAACTTTTATCATAAGCGCCGTCCGGAAATATTCTATAAGTCCTCCCAAAAATGTCCCGGGGTCTTTCCCCTCCTCAAAAACTTTTTCAACCACTTTCAGGACTTCGGATGTTTTCCCCTCAACAACTGCTTTCGCGGCCTTATCAATCAAATCTTTTTCCACAACCCCCAGCATAGACACAACATCCTGTTCTTTAATATCGGAGTCGGTAAACGAAACTATCTGATCCAGAATAGATTCGGCGTCTCTCATACTGCCATCCGCGAATCTGGCAATCATAAGCAGGGCGCCTTTTTCCGCTTTTATTTTGTCGTTTTTTACTATCTGATCCAATTTATCGGCAATGATATTCACGGGGATTTTTCTGAAATCAAGGCGCTGGCAGCGTGAACGTATGGTAAGGGGAACTTTAAGCGGTTCAGTTGTGGCGAAGAAAAATTTGACGTGGGGGGGCGGTTCCTCAAGAGTTTTAAGAAGAGCGTTAAACCCTTCTTTGGTTACCATATGGACTTCGTCGATAATATACACCTTGTATTTGCCTTTTGCGGGCATATACTGGACGGTTTCGCGGATACCCCTTATATCGTCAACCCTGTTATTCGAGGCGCCGTCGATTTCTATAACATCCATACTGCTGCCGGACGTTATCTCCAGACAACTCGGACACTTGCCGCACGGCTCAGCATCTTTTGGCTGACTGCAATTCAAAACTTTGGCGAATATCCTCGCTGTGCTTGTTTTCCCGATACCGCGGGGACCCGAAAGAAGATACGCATGCGCTATCCTGTCGTATTTTATGGCGTTTTTCAGCGTTTTAACTATATGTTCCTGCCCCGCGATTTCATCGAATTTCTGCGGGCGCCATTTTCTCGCAAAAACTAAATAACTCATTTTTCACCTTAAAATATTTTATAAAGCCGTGCACCCGGCATTGAGATCTGACAGAGCCCCGTTCATAGCTCTCTCACTCCGGTCAGGCAAACCCGCGACACAGTCAAAATCCTGTTTACCGCTGCTTCCTTCCGGACCTGACGGGGTTCACAGGCATGCCTTCCGCAGGACCCGACCTTCACAGATCAAGAAACTATTTCAAAGGTATCCGCCGAAACCCTCAACCAGGAATTAAACCCTGCTAAAGCGGGTTGCAGGTTACAGGGCACCGCTACCTCCCCGTCTAGCACGGCAAATTTCAATTTCAAAGAAATAATATTTTCGATTATATCATATTCATGGCGCGCCCGAGAGGATTCGAACCCCTAACCTTCTGGTCCGTAGCCAGACACTCTATCCAATTGAGCTACGGGCGCAATCCAAAACATTTGTTGTCAAAGAAACAGCAAGTTCTATCAAACCCTCAATATTTCACCCTATGTTTACCCGCCAACGCTTTGTTTTACAAAGTAAAACAGTGGGGGGCGAAACTTATAATAAAGAACCCTACCTCCGCGTATTGATTTGCAAAGCAAATCAGCGTGGGGAAACCCGCAAAGCATCAGTTGTTCAGTTCAACAGTTCAGTAGTTCAACGGTTTTTAAAGCTTAATATCTTTTACCGTTTAACTGCTAATCTGCTCAACTGCTGAATTTAATGCTTTTCGGAACCCAAAAGCGCTTTAGGGTAACATAACCATAATAAAAAAATCAAGCCAGTATTATTTATACTCTAAATTTAATGTTACAAAGCTTTCCAAGCCGACAGCTCCTTGACAGAAATTAAATCTGAACGTATATTATGTAACCGATTACATAAGCGTTAACGGTTTTAGGCGCTTGACAATATAAAAAATAACATTATATTTACCCTTGAATCAGCGAAACGTGTTGATAAAACTTCTTGTTCTTTATATTAATGGCTATGGTTCTGCCTGTCGCGACAGATTTATATCAGGGATATATGCAGCAATCCCCAGAATAATCCCTCGTTCTATCTGTCTTCTCCTGACCGGTCTGGGGCTGTATGGGAAACCAACTCTCCTTTAAGAAGCATAGCCATATTTTTACTCTCGATTGACGAGATATTTTTTACTTGGATTTCGCGGACTGTTTTATATAATATTTGCAGGTGTATTATGAAATCGAAAGTTTTATATATTCTTTTCCTTGTTGCGTTTATTTCGGCAGTATTCCTGTGCGCTTTTTCCCTAAAAGAGAAAATAATTAACACTCAAAACTTCGTGTCTTTCCAAATGGAACTCCTTAAAGCCAAATAAAAATCTTTAAAACTCTTCTACATTTTCGGTTTTATTTTTTGTATAATTCTTTGCCTATGACATTAATAAAACCGGATTATATGGCTGAAGCCGTCAAAGAAGCTGTAAAGGCTTTTGATAAGGGAGAGGTGCCCGTCGGCGCCGTAATAATAAACAAAGACGGGAGCCTGATTGCAAGAGCGCATAACCAGTCTGAGACATTAAAAGACGCGACTGCCCACGCTGAGATGATAGCAATTACACAGGCCTCAAACGCAACAGGCGACTGGAGGCTGGATGACTGCATTATGTATGTCACCAAAGAACCGTGCACGATGTGCGCAGGTGCCATTTTTTTATCAAGAATTAAGAAGATTATATACGGATGCCCGGAAAAAAGGTGCGGTGGGCTCATCCAGCTTATTAAAACAGGGAAATTCCCGGAAATCGAAACTTCTCTTGAAATAGAATTTCAGGAAAACCGCGTCTGCGCGGAAATACTGGAAGCGTTCTTTGAGAAATTGAGGGGGAAATAGTTATCGAGTTATTGAGCTATTTAGTTATTTAGTTCAGGATCTTGATCTTTAACTCAGTAACTTAGTAACCTATTATCTTAATAACTGTTTTACCGTGGAGAGGTGGCAGAGCGGCTGATTGTGGCGGTCTCGAAAACCGTTGTTCCCTTTGGGAACCGAGGGTTCAAATCCCTCCCTCTCCGCCAGTATCCACCACAGGTGGATACAGAGCAATTGAGCAATAGAAAATAGCGCATTAGACAAAATAAAAACTCAATTGTGGTCCCCGCCTACCGGCAGGCAGGTATTTTCGATTTTCTATTCTCAGTATTTTAATTCTTTCCGGCGGCACGGTAGAAACAAAGGAATAAAATGAATGACAAATGCAAAAATTGCAGTGAATATAAAAGGTGCAAAGACAGCTTTGCATCGTGGATATTTTTTATCATCGGATTAATCGCGACAATCGCCATGCGCCTTGTAACGGTATTCATACATCTTAACCCCCTGTACGGCAAGCTGGCATGGTATGTGGGCGTAGGCGGCTTTTTTATCTTCTTTGCTTATAAGTTCAGGGTAAACAAAACGCGCGGGGAACTACTGGAAAAAAATAACTTAATAGAAAAACTCCGCAATAAAGAAACTCTTTCAAACGAAGACTCTCAACTAATAAGTTCTGTATTGTGCGGCATTAGATCCGCTAAAGAACAGATAAACTATTTTGTTATATTCATTCTTTCGGCAGTCGTCCTGGCGGTAGCCGTATATCTTGATTTCATCAGGTAAGAACCTAATCTTCATCCGTAATACCGTACCCGGGGGCGGGGGAATTGTAAGGCCGGGGACCGTCATTTATATCCGCTGAGGACGGCTGGTTAACCGGGCTTGACTCCCCAAAAGGAGCGGCATCCAGACCTTTTTCTACAGAGGGAGTATCAGGCTGGTTATAAGACCCGAATGCTTTGGGACCCGATCCCTCGGGCGCAGAGGTCCCCTGCAGAGAATGGTCATACATCATCGTCTCCCAGTCTTCCGAAAAAGCCGCGCAGGAGAGAATAAAAGCAAACACCGTAAAAAATAAAATAAACTTGCCCATATTTATATTCTACCAGAATTTAGAAAATCTGCGTGAAAATTATAAAACTTTTTACTTGTAAGAATCCCAAACAAAAAATAGAATTGTATAGTTACATATTTATGTTTATGGGGGGAAGGGAAATGATCAAACAACCCAAGCTGGTTGTTAAAGGTCGTCGCAGGGTCAGCCGTCTGAAAGTCCGCGGTAAAATAAAAATATTGGAAAAAGCGCTCTTCGCGAAAACCGAACCCTTCGAAGTAAAGATGTATGACATATCCGAAGGCGGCGCGAAAATAGTCTCGGAAAAACAATTAAAACCAAAACAGGAAGTAGTCCTTTCCTTTCAGACAAAAGAAATGATAAAGCCTATTGAGATGAAGGGAGCTGTTCTCTGGACAAGAATCCTGAAATCTGGCGATAAGGAATACACGCTTGCCGGATTAAAATTCGTTTCTCAAAACGAAAAATTGTTCGAGAGAGTAGCGACAATGTTATACGCAAGAATGTTATAAGCTTCCCGGGGAAAAACCTCTTATGAAAGAAATGAAATGCCCCATCTGCAAGAAAACAATCTCAAGAGACGCGCTTACCGTTAAACTGCACACAGAAGAACATATTGTCGAAGAGTTTAAAAAAGACCACCCCGAATGGGTTGAAGGAGATGGAGTATGCCCGATATGCCTTAAGCATTACAAAGCCCTTTTCAGAAAAAAAATCGATTCTCACTAACACAAAAAACAGCTGAAAACCCCGCTTTTCAGGCCATATTCGCGATGAGCATTGTGGCAACTCTGTCAAATATAGCTCTTGTCGCGTTCCTAAATTCAATGCCGGCAACGGTAAACCTTTTTTCTCCGGAATTTGCCGGCCTGGTCCAGCAGACTTTTCCTTTGATTACAATGGGCACTATCATATCCCTTCCCTGAAAATGCAGATTCACATTACAGGAATCCTTCAGCGGAAATGGAACCGCGACTTTAACACCGGCCTCGGATATATCAAAAACCCGGGCGCTCATAAAGTCGCCTTTTGAAAAAAGTTTTTCCTCATTTAGCCGGATTAACCCTTTAACGCTCATCCTGCTCTTTCTACGTCTTTCATAATCTCTGATTACTTCTTTCATCGCTCCACCTCCTTTGCCCCCAATGTCACCTTTATATAACACGCGGAGAAGGAGTTGGAAATTACAAGATCCCGCTATTTTTGTAACGGCAAAACCACTTTCGCCGGGACAATATACGCTTGCATTTTTATCTGTGTCGTGTTAAGTTAATTTCCCGCCACAAGATACTGACGGGGAAAGTTATTGCGCGAAAAGCAAAAGGTTTTTTGATATATCAGGGCTCATCCCCTACTGATTTGCTTCGCAAATCAAAACACTGAGGATACACCTGAATTGATATATAATTTTATTGGGGCTACCCCCTACTGATTTGCTTCGCAAATCAATACGTTGGGGATCCGCTCAACTTAGCAACTTATGTTCATTAACATTCCATAAGTTACAGTTTCATGAAGCAAAAGGTTTTTTGATATATCAGGGCTCATCCTACTGTTGATTTGTTTTACAAATCAAAACACTGAGGATACACCTGAATTGATATATAATTTTATTGGGGCTATCCCCTACTGATTTGCTTCGCAAATCAATACGTTGGGGATCCGCTCAACTTGGCAGCTTATGTTCATTAACATTCCATAAGTTACAGTTTCGCGGAGGAGTGGCCGATCGCGGCGGTCTTGCCACGTGATTTCGTGCAAGCACGAAAAACGTGGTCGCGTTTTATATTTAAATTGCCGCGGAAGTTTAAATATAATCACGCGAAAAACCGCTAAAAAATTGTATAATTATGTATTACGTATATGTTCTTTTAAGCTCCAGCAAAAAACTTTGTATCGGAAGCAGCGCTAAGCCAGATGAGCGATTAAAAGCCCATAATGCCGGCAGAGGCGGATGGACAAAAAGATATCGTCCCTGGAAAAGAATACTCCTCGAAGAGTACGCCTCAAAAATGAAAGCCGCCAAAAGGGAACGATACTTAAAATCAGGCTGGGGCAGGCGCTGGCTAAAGAAAAATATAAGCACGGAGGAGTGGCAGAGTGGCCGATCGCGGCGGTCTTGAAAACCGTTGTCCCTCACGGGACCGTGGGTTCGAATCCTACCTCCTCCGCCATAAATAAAAAACACCCCCTTTATGGGGGTTTTTTATTTATGGCAGGTGTGTAGCTTGAGAACCCACGCAGATACACCAACCACATT
>JAQUNG010000003.1 GCA_028717725.1 bacterium
GGGATACCTCCGCCCAATGTTTTGGCCAAAGTCATAATATCCGGCTCGACACCGTAATGCTGGTAAGCAAACATCCGGCCTGTCCTGCCCATCCCGGTCTGTATCTCATCCAGTATTAAAAGGATATCACGTTTATCGCATAAATCTTTAATATATTTGAGATAATCCCGGCCCGAAACATTAATGCCTCCCTCACCTTGAATAGGCTCAAGCATAACTGCAACCGTTTTATCCGTAATGGCTTTTTCAAGGTCATCTTTACTCCCGAACTCCGCGTATTTGAAACCCGGGACCAGGGGTTCAAAACCCTTATGGTATTTTTCCTGGCCGGTAGCAGTGACCGCGGCAAGAGTCCTGCCGTGGAACGATTTTTTCATCGTTATTATTTCGTATCTGCCTGTTTTGCTCCCGTATTTCCTCGCAATTTTAAAAGCGGTTTCATTAGCTTCAGCGCCGCTATTGCAGAAAAAACATTTTCCCTTAAACGCATGTTCGACAATTTTTTTCGCGAGCACAGGCTGAAGTCCGGTCATAAAATTATTCGGCATATGGATAAGTTCAGCCGCCTGTCTTTTTATGGCTCTGACCACTTCAGCGTTACAGTGGCCCAGACCGCTTACGGCCCATCCCGGGAAAAAATCCAGATATTTTTTCCCGTTTATATCCCAAACCCACGACCCCCTGCCCTTAACGACAACAATTGGATTCCACGCATATGTTTTCATCACATATGTATTGTAAAAATCAATAATGCTATCAGCCCGATTCCGCATCCGCCACCTCATATGATAATTTCAGTCCCTATCCCTTTATCGGTAAAAATCTCGAGTAAAAGGGAATGTTGTATTTTAACATCTATTATATGTGTTTTCCGGACTCCCGACCTTACCGCATGGATACAGGAATCCACTTTGGGCAGCATACCGCCCGTTATAACCCTGCTTGTTTTCAGCTTTTCAATTTCCACCACGTTAATAGATGGAATCAAGTGTTCCTCTTCCCCCCTGTTAACCATAACGCCTTTTACATTTGTCAAAAATACCAGTTTCTCGGCTTTAAGCGCGGATGCGATATCCGCCGCGGCATGATCGGCGTTTATGTTGAATACCTCCCCTTTCTTCCCGTATCCGAGAGGCGCTATGACCGGAATCATATCGGACCCGCAGATTTTCCTGATTTTCGCGGGATTCACCTTCTTCACCTCACCCACATAACCGAGATTTATCTCCTTTTCGGGATTCTCCGCGTCGAAAAATCTTTTCTTTCCGGCATGTATTATCCTGTCCTTGTTTCCCGAAATTGACTTTGCCCTGCCGCCGATTTTTTTTATCGAGCTGACTAATTCTTTATTTACCGCATCGAACAATGTCCTTTCTACGATTTTAATCGTCTCAAGATCGGTCACCCTGAGCCCGCCGGAAAAAACCGGCTCTTTTCCGGCTTTCTTCATTTCTTCAGATATCGCCCTGCCGCCGCCATGCACCAGAACGGGTTTCATGCCGACAAGTTCCATAAAAACAATATCTTTAAGCACATTATCGGTTATAATTTTATCGTCCATGGCGTTCCCGCCGAACTTTATAACGACAACTTTATCCCTGAAGCGCTGTATATAAGGCATCGCTTCTATAAGAACGGCCGCTTTTGAAATAGCCTTTTCCAAAAACCCTCCTAAATGTTTACTTCTATGTACCTTCTGCCTATATCGCAGGTCAGAATTTCTTCCTGGTAACTGCCCAGAGAAAGCTCTATTAAAATATCTATTTCCCTCTGTTTCATATATGACTTCAGGAGATGCTCTGAACTTTCCACGGCAACTCCGTTTTTTACGGCCTGGATATCCCCGAATTTAACATTTATCTTGTCAGCGGATAACGCCGCTCCTGAATAACCTAGCGCGTCCATAAGCCTGCCCCAGTTCGGATTTTGCCCGTACAACGCAACTTTAAATAAGAGGGAGTTGGCAACGGTCCTGGCCGCAAGCGACGCGTCTTTTCCGCTTTTAGCTCCGGTTACCCTGATTTTGACAAATTTTGTAGCTCCTTCCCCGTCTCTAACTATCATTTCGGCAAGCGCAAAGCATATCCTGCCGAAGGCAGCGCTGTAAATCTTTTCATCCGCGGAATCGGGTTTAACTCCAACCTCCGAAAAACCGTTAGCCATCGCAATGACGGAATCGTTAGTGCTCATATCCCCGTCTATATTAATCTTGTTAAAAGATTTTTCCACGGCGTTTGCCAGAATTTTTTTCAACTGAACAGCGTTCAATTTTGCATCGGTGGTAATCAGGGCAAGCATTGTCGCCATATTCGGATTTATCATGCCGGCGCCTTTTGCCATGGCCCCTATTTTCACTTTACCACCGCTTAAAGTCACCTCATAAGCAAGTTCTTTCTCTCTCGTATCCGTAGTCAATATCGCTTCAGCGGCATAATGGCCGCCTTCCGCAGACATCTTCTTGGACAGATATTTCAATCCCCTTTTTATCGTTTCCACCGGCAGAGGAACCCCTATTTTCCCCGTGGAACACATTGTCACCATATTTTTTTTCAGACCGAGGATAGCAGCAACTTCTTCGGTTATTTCATCGGCGTCTTCATACCCCTGCCTGCCGGTACAGGCATTTGCAACGCCGCTGTTGATTACTACAGCCCTCAACCTGCCGTTTCTCAGCCGCATTTTGGACAGCAATACCGGAGCCGCGGGAAGGACATTGGTCGTAAAAAAACCTTTCGCTACGGTTTCTTCCGCCTCCGAATATATTATAGCCAAATCTTTCTTGCCGCTCCTTTTAATGCCGCAGTGCCCGCCAGTGGCTTTAAAACCCCTGGGCGATGTCACTCCCCCCTGGGATATCTGCCTGATAAAAGACTCATTCATCAGATTAATCCTTCTTTCTGGTCGTAACCGAACATAATATTCATATTCTGCACAGCCTGTCCGGCCGCTCCTTTGAGCAGGTTATCCACCGTCGATACTATGATTAATTTACCCGATTCGCTATCGTAACCAAATCCTATGTCGCAGAAATTATTGGAACTTATGTCTTTTGTGTGGGGGAGTTTTCCTTCAGGATAAATCCTCACAAAAGGGCTTTCCCGGTAAAAATCCTCATATGCGCCGATTATTTCTGTCAACCGCAGCCCACCCCTTATATCCGCATATATAGTGCTTAAAATTCCCCTTGACGCAGGGACTACATGAGGAGTAAAAAGCACGCCGGTCTTTTTTCCCGAAATACGCGAGAGCTCCTGAACCATTTCGGGAGTATGTTGGTGTTGTCCGATCTTGTAAGCCCAAACACTTCCTTCACACTCCGGAAAATGGAAACTGAGGGTCGCTTTCCTGCCGGCTCCCATAATACCCGTTTTGGAATCCACTATAAAATTATTGCTTGTATTAAACCCGTTTTTGAGCAAAGGCGCCAGTCCCAGTATTACACTCGTCGGATAACACCCGGGGTTGGCGATAAGTTCAGCGGTCCGTATTTAATCTTCATACAATTCCGGCAGACCATAAACCGCTTTCTGAACATTCTCTTTATCCTCATGCCCGCATCCGTACCATTTTTCATAATCACCGATATTTTTAAGTCTGTAGTCAGCGCTCAAATCTATAACCTTTTTACCCTTCTCCAGAAAAAAGCTCGCGAATTTCATGCTGACCGTGTGGGGAAGAGCAAGGAAAACAACATCTGCATCAGCAGCGGCAATCTCCTTTTCGAACGGATAGCACTTAATGCGGACAACATGCTTTAATTCAGGGAATTCTTCATCAATAAACACTTCCTTGTCTATTTTGGCAGTCAGGGACGCTATTTTTGCGTGCTTATGCCTTGTAAGTATTTTTATTATTTCCTCACCGGTATACCCGGTGGCTCCAACTATCGAAGCCTTAAGCATATCCATCTCCTTTAAAATACGTTATACGTTTAAAATGTATCCGATTATATTTTACTGCGGCAAAAGTGTCAAACGTTTCTAACGTAAAGTTTTATAAAAAATAAATAAAAAAAGGGCAGAGGTAAGTCCTCTGCCCTGATAGTTGCGCGTATATATCAACGTTTTGAGAACTGGAACCTCTTTCTGGCGCCTGCCCGACCATATTTTTTTCTTTCCTTCTTGCGGTCGTCCCTTGTAAGGTGCCCTTCTTCTTTAAGGCGGCTTTTAAGGTTGAGATCCGCCTTGATAAGAGCTCTGGCTATACCATGCCTGGTGGCACCGGCCTGGCCCGCGACTCCGCCGCCCCTGACATTCACAATTACATCATACTTGCCTATATTGTTGGTATCCATCAAAGGCCTCTCGACAAGCCGGACTAAATTTTCCATCGTAAAATATGTTTTTAAAGGTTTCTCATTCACTTCAATTTTACCTTTTCCCAGCATCATACGCACATGGGCAACAGAAGTCTTACGCCTTCCTATAGCTCTGTATTCTTCGATCATTGCTTTATTTTACTCCTAAATTCAGGTTTTCCGGCTGCTGAGCAGCATGAGGATGCTCGCATCCGGCGTATATCTTAAGTTTTTTGATAATGGCGCTGCTTAATTTGTTTTTCGGGAGCATACCTTTAACAGCATGAAAAATAATCCGTTCCGGTTTTTTTTCCAAAACTTTTTTAAACGGAACTATTTTTTGTCCGCCCTGATATTCGCTCTTGGAAATATACACTTTTTGCTCTTTCTTCTTGCCGGTCAGTTTAACTTTTTCCGCATTAATGATTACGACAAAATCGCCTGTATCGGCATGAGGTTCAAAAGTGGGCTTATCCTTTCCCCGAAGAATATCGGCTATTCTGGTAGCCATTCTTCCCAGAACCTGCCCCTCCGCGTCTACCAGATACCATTTTTTGCTTTTTTCTTTATTTTTTGTTTTCATATATATCCCGGTTTCAGTAATAACCATTCCTCTTCATTAAAAAACAGACGCATAATTTAACATACGCCCGATAGCATGTCAACACTAAATTTTATCCGCGTTTACACGTTTTTATGGCCTGTTTGCTGTTATGATTTTTTCCTTTTTGCATAACCGGAACCGTGGTGGTTCCTGCTGACAATTTCCTGCTCATCCAGATTGTTTTCCGAACCGGCAATGGCCATCCCGGCCTTATACGCTCCGTTAAAAATATCGAATATCACGCCGGTTAATACGGAATGCTTTCCGCTCTCAACTACCGATTGCGGGACTTCAGTAAATGCCCCGGCGAACAGGCAGCCGTAAAAGACAATCCCTATCATTAAAGTCCTTTTCAGGCATCCCACGACAGCCCCTCCGTACTTTTCAAAATTCTTGGCAAACCTCATCTGCAGAACCGAATGGAAAAATTTCTGGACCGCGATACTTAAAAAAATTATCATGGCGCATATAATCCCGAAGGCGATAAATCCCGAAAAGCCTTCCCCTATCGGTACCAGACCGTCTATCTCCGCTCCGATATCTTTATAAAAATGCAGCGCCAGAATACCGGCCGCCACAAAACCCATCAGCGAAATGATACCCGCTGAAAATCCTTTCTGCATTCCTTTTTTCGCGCCGTGCAAAATGACTATCAGTAAAATTATATCCAGCCAGTTGAAAGACATATTATCCACCCATAACAGCCGATTTTTGAACTTTTTCGGAAAGACACTGAAGAATGATTTTTAACTGTCG
Source organism: bacterium (assembly GCA_028717725.1). Taxonomy (GTDB): domain Bacteria; phylum Auribacterota; class UBA6266; order UBA6266; family UBA6266; genus UBA6266. Next base: position 5,658 of record JAQUNG010000003.1, read on the forward strand.
CCGGATAGTAACACCTTGATACTTCGGTGTCAAGAAATTACGGGCAAAAGATTGTTTGTCGACGGCAAAAAAGCCTGCGGCACGAAATCAGGGTTTCAGTACATAATATACTTTGTTCTCAAATCTTTTCTCTCCCACTTTCCTCAGTTTGATAAGTTGTTCAATCGCTTTTTCGGCCGCTAATCTTGTCGCGCCGAACGAATTCATAATCTCCCGGAGCGTTGCCGGATGACTTTCCAAAAGGCCAAGGAGATTTTCCGCGCTCAGTCGACCTTTTTCAAACTGCGGCACTTCGGGCAGATTCCCTATGACATCCGCCTTTTCTCCTAAACGTTCCGCGATTTTTATAAGCGTATACCTGTCAATAGGCAATACGTTCTTTTCGGCCGGCGGCCTTACAACGGTATTCAGATGAACTTTATCGGGTTTGATTTTTTTAATAACTTCCGAAAACCCGGATATTTCTTCATCACTGTCGTTTATGCCTTTAACAAGCATTATTTCAAGCCAGATCTGTCCCGGGAAATCTTTCCTGAATTCAATAAGCCCATCGATTATTTTTCCCACATCCGCCCCTTCAAACGGCCTATTTATCTTTTTAAACATTTCGGGGGAAACTGCATCCAGGGACGGCATAACCAGATCCGCGCCGAGCAGATCATTCCTGACATCCCTTAAATCTATCAGGGAACTGTTTGTAATCACGCAAATTTTCTTTGAAGCGGTTTTTTTAATCTCCCGTATTATATATCCCAGCGACGCGTTTAAAGTGGGTTCTCCCGAACCGGAAAATGTTATCCATTCATAGACGGCATTTTCTTCGTTAAACCTGTTAAATTCATCTATAACCTCTTCAGGCGGGACATAATTTTTTCTTCGCGTCACGCAGTCCGAGGCAGAAGATAATTGGCAATAGACACAATTAAAAGAACATGTTTTCAGCGGTATAAGGTCCACTCCCAGCGACAGCCCCAGTCTCCGGGAAATAACCGGACCGTATAAATATTTCATTTCCTGCCCTCCCGCGCTTTTCTGACCTGCTCTGAAATAATGTCCATACGGGACATCTTCCTGTCCGATATTTTTCCGACTTCGTTTTTGGAATAAGCATCCGACAAAAAATTTTCTATGTCCAACACACCTTTCCAACAACCCGCGATATCGCCGCAGGGAAGACCGTTTTCCGCCGTCCTGCAGTATCGGAAATTAATTTCATGTCCCAATTTTCTGCATCTCGGCAATATTTTATCATCATATTTTGTGTTCACCGCAAAATTCCCGTCAGTCGCTGTTTGCTTTAAATATTATGTCCCCGATTTTTACGTTCAGATGCCTGGAAACGACCCTGCATTTGGCTTTCAGCATAAAGAAAACGTTCTTTCTGCCAATGTCTTCCAGCGCTTCGTAATTACCCTGTCCCTTGCTTATAATCATATCGCTTTTTTTAACGGTTTCCAAAAAATCGGATGAACACAGACTGAGCACCGTGCCGGGAGCGCACGAACCGCTTTCGACAACGGCGGCAAACTTGTCTATGCCGGCTTTTAAAGCATCTTCGACCGTAGCGTCGTTTATTATGGGAGCCGATTTAACGGCATACACAATATCTTTGCCTTTCAATTCCTCTATAAGTATTCTGTCAAAAAACGTTTCCGGAACATTATCGGCCAGATACAGGATTGAGCGCGACCCCGACAGGACTTTCTTGAATCTGTCATAATCGAAATACGCAAAATCCTGTGTCATTACCTTTTCGATATCTTTTTCCGCGTCGAATTCGCCCGCCACGCCAAAGTCAACTACATTTCCTGCGATAGCGCACCTTATTGAAGAAAGAAGCCCGTCTTCCGATTCTTTGACTTTCCTCTTATATTTTTCATAAAACGCAGGGCCAAGGTTGTTGTAATAGTCCTTTATCTCCTGATAAGGGTCTTTTCTGCCCGTGATAAATTTTATTATTGAATGTATCTTCATTCCCGCTTCGGGCGGAGTCATATCCCTGTCCATATTTATTATCAACTTAAGGCATTTCTGCAAAATTTCTTCCCTCTGTTTCGCGCTTGCCGAAAGTATGTTGCCGGCTTCAACAGCCTGTTTTACAAAACAAGGGATACATTCAAGATAGCATTTCATTTTTTTTGCTTTCTTTTTTCAATCTTTTCAATTTGCTCGAAGCGAGTTTTCTACTCAGGAAACTCGTCCTGTCTACTATCAGCACTCCGTTAATATGGTCTATCTCATGCTGTAAAGCCCGGGCAAAAAGCCCGCAAGCCGCTATTTGCACTTCTTTTCCTTCGTCATTAAGGCCTCTGACCTCGACTTCCGCCGCCCTTTCTATTTCGAATTCGATTCCGGGGAAACTGAGGCAACCCTCCGGACAGGTTTCTTTTCCGCTCTTTTTCATTATTTCGGGGTTGACCAAGGCGACCCCTCCTTCCCCTATATCTATGACTATAACTCTTTCCGATTTTCCAATCTGAGGAGCGGCAAGACCGACGCCTCTTGCTTCCCTCATAGTCCTGAACATATCCGCGATAAGTTTTCTGATATCTTCGGACCACGCTGTTTTTTCGGCTTTTCTCCTTAAGATGTCTGAACCGTATTTAAAAATTTTCATGTCGTTTTATCTCTGTTTTCAGGGAACCGCGGCCTGACAAAATGGTTAACCGGACCGCAGCCTTTGCCGGGATTATATCCTTTTTTAATACCTTCTTCAACAAACTGTTTTGCTGTCCTGACTGCCATTCTGATATTATAACCTTTTGCAACACACGACGCTATTGCCGACGATACCGCGCAGCCTGTGCCATGGGTAAATAATGAGGACTGTCTTTTCCCCTTAATGACAACGTATCTGTTTTTTGAACACAGGACATCGGACGGCTCTCCTTTAAGATGCCCCCCTTTTATAAAAACGTTTTTCGCGCCCAACTCAACTATTTTTCCCGCGGCTAAACGCATATCTTCAACCGAAGATATCTTTATTCCCGTTATTTTTTCAGCTTCAAATATATTCGGGGTAATAACCGCGGCAAGCGGCAAAAGTCTTTTCACCAGCGCGCGGACGGCGTTTTCCTCAAGAAGCGCATGGCCGCTTTTGGAAATCATAACGGGGTCGACAATAATATTTTTAACATTTCGCCCAACAAAAAATTCGGATACCGTTTCTACTGTCCGGGCGTCGCAAAGCATCCCCGTTTTTACCGCACCCACATCAAAGTCATCGAACACCGCTTCCAACTGTTCGATGACAAATTCCGGAGGGATTTTAAACACGGACCTTACACCGACCGTGTTTTGGGCCGTCAGTCCGGTTATAACACTGGCGCCGTAAACACCGAATGCATAAAATGTTTTGAGATCAGCCTGGATTCCGGCTCCGCCCCCCGAATCAGAACCTGCAACTGTTAAAACCACTGGTCTCTTTTTCATATAAGCATCCAACCCGTTTTCCCCGGATTTTCAGGAGATACGGATAAAACACTTTCCTTGCCCGCAAACCTGTATATTATTTCGACTTTATCGAGACTTTTCCCTTTTCCGAAACAAGACAATAGCGATGCCGCGTTTTCAATATCTTTTCTCCCTTTGGGCATATAAACAGCCGCCGCACCCGGAATATTATAATGTCGCATATTAACGGCGCCGCGTTTTTGCTCATCCCACAACAACATACTTTCGCTCCTGTTTCTGGCTATTATGATACGGTCACCGGCATTATTTCTGTAAAACCTGCCGTGTTTAATCAAATCAACATCCCCCAAAGAAAATTCTTTATGCTCTATGAGATTTTTCACCCTTTTTGAAAAACCCGAATCCGCAAGCAGGCATCCTCCCGCCGGCTGGGGAATATCTTCTATCCCGAAATATTCGGCAAGTTCGATCTGCCTTTTCCTGCCCCTTCCAGACAAAGACAATAATTTATCTCTGTCCACTATCCCTTTTTTTTCGGGAACCGTCGGATTCATATTGAGGGCGGTCAAAGGGCGGAGAACATACCCTTTTAGAAACGCTCTCTTATCCATCATATACATCGTAGCTTTATTCTGTGTCATAGGTCTCTGCCCTACTATATCTCCCGTGACTATAAATGATGCCTTCTCTTTTTTAAACATACGCGCGGCTTCTTCATACATATAGACTTTGCAGTCAATACATGGGTTCATGTTTTTCCCTCTGCCGAACCGGGGGTTTACAACCATATCAAGATAGCTTTTCCGCACCTTCTTCTCCAGAATACGGATGCCGTTTTTTTCAAGTATGCGCTCGATGTTTTCTGAACGAGGTTTTTCGAAAAACGGCGAAACAAACCTTAGCGCTACAACCCTGACCCCCTGATTCTTAACCGCCAAAGCAGCCAAAATACTGTCCAGACCGCCCGAGAACAAAGCTATACACCCTCTTTCCAAAATACGCCTCCCTTACTGAATACGCGAAAACAAGATTTTCATTCTACCATATTAAATCAAAACTATCATATTTAAATGGGTATTGTATTTTACTGTTATTTTTTAATATTTTATGATATTAAATTTATATGAAAAAACGCCGTCTTAGTCCAGATAAACTCATCCTTTCGGGAAAAATCAGGGAACTGGACAGTCTCCACAAATTCGTGCATAAATTCGGGGTTAAAAACACCCTCGACTCAAAAACACTGTTCGACATCGAACTTGCCGCTGATGAAGCGGTGACGAACATAATAAGGCACGGGCTCAAGGGCAAAAAGGGCAGGATAACGATTGAAATAGCGAAAAACCCCGGAAAATATACCGTAAAGGTAACCGATAACGCGCCTCACTTCGACCAATCCATACCGACACACCCAAACCTTTCTTCCGACATTACCGAAAGAGCCGTGGGAGGGCTGGGGATATACCTAATACATCAGGTTATGGACAGCGTTTCTTATTCCCGTTCGGGAGATAAAAACATCCTTGTTTTCGAAAAAAAACTGAAGTGACCGAAACACTTAAAGAAGGACAAATTCGGAAGCGACTGCGCTGTGAAAAAGCATTCCTTTCAATGTGGGTTTCAGATATCCGTTTTCCACGGATAAAAACCCTTCTTTATAATATTCTTCGACCGTATCACGGTAAAAATCCCAGAAATCCATGTTGTGTGCGCGGCTGACATACTCTATGTTGATTCCTTTCTTCATACGCAGACCCATGCATATCGTTTCATAAAACCTGACCTGTTTTTCAGCCCTGTCTTCCTCTTCAACACAGCGCTTGCCGGTCCCTGCGGCAACCATATATTTTCCCAGATCGGATATATTTTTAAACCTGATATTCTTTATAAAAGACCATGCTGACGGCCCGAGCCCCGCATACTGCCCGTTTTTCCAGTAATTCATATTATGTGCGCATTCCTTCCCGCTCTTTGCAAAATTGGATATTTCGTAATGATCATAACCTTTGGATTCCAGGAAATTATGCGTTTTCAGGAACATTGAGGCCGTGATATCATCGCATGGAAGGCTGATAATATTTTCCCCAGATTTTTCATGGAATGCGGAGCCTTTTTCCAGAGAAAGGCAATAGCATGAAATATGCTCGGGTTCATATTCCGTGACTTTCTCTAAATTCTCCATCCATTCTTTTAAACCCTGATTCTGAAGACCGTAAATCAAATCAATATTGATATTTTTAACGCCCGCGGATCTCGCCCCGGCAAAACATCTGTCAAAATCTTCCGGCGAGTGTATTCTTCCAAGAAATCCCAGGTCTCCGCGCCGCGGGGATTGGAGACCTATACTCAACCTGTCAAACCCATGTTTTTTCAAGATGGAAATCTTTTCCGAAGAAAGGCTTTCAGGATTAGCTTCAATCGTTTTTTCCCCTTTTACTTTTGCGGCAAACCCGCATATACCGTCAAAATCCTCATCTGAAACAGCGGTCGGCGTACCTCCCCCTATATAAAGAGTCTCAAAATCCAAACCGTTATAGTCCCTGAGTTCGGTTTTAAGGGTTCTTATAAATCCTGACACGTCTGCCCGTTCCGCACAGCACACGGAATAAAAAGAACAATACCCGCATTTTTTTCTGCAAAAAGGAATATGAATATATAATCCCATCTCCGTCACAGGGGTCAGACCTTGAAATGTGAAATGAGTTCCGCTACTTCAGCCTTCACATCCTCACTTCTTTCCATTATCTCTATAACATCCTTATTGATTTTACTTACCGCAGAATAACTTATCTGAAATTTATTGCCGATACATTCGTTAGTCATATCGGTAAATCGCTTAAGTAAATATACTGCTATTTTTTTTGCAAGGAGCGGCCTTTTTTTTGCTTTTTTTAGATATTCGGGGTTTTTGCCGTAATATACCGCAACCCTGTTTATCAGAATTTCGGGATCAATGGCCGATATTTTTTTCTTGTAGGCAAAATCCTTACTCTGTATTTGTGTCTTTAATTTACAAAAAGTGTCCTTGATAAATCTCTCATCTCCCAATATAAGCCCGGCATGAACTTTATTCAGAGGATTAATTTCGTTATCCAAGGTTTCTAAAACAAAATTTCTGTATTCGGCCATCGGCATCTTACAATATTTTTGCAAGATTTCTTTATCAATCAAACCTCTTTTTACATCGTTTGCATATTCGTTGTAACTCGACCACTTATATTTTTCGGGGCTATCCTGAATATTGGCTTTTACCGGGTTAAGATGAATATAACGAGTAAGCTCCAAAAGATAATTATCCGCATCTACTATTACAGATTTATATCTGCCTTGAAAAAGATGCCCGCAACGTTTCCATTTAGTGTTATGGTAAACCGCATAAGATGTATTTATATGCTGCATTATTTTAGATATATTGGCCTGCGGAGTTTCTAAGAGTAAGTGATAATGATTTTCCATTAAACAATAGGCGTAAAGATAAAAATTAAATTTTTCTTTTGCATTTGCCAGATATTGCAAAAACTTTTCACAATCACGATCGTTTACAAAAATTTTCTTGCGATCGTCACCTCTGCTGATTACATGATACAACAACTCTTTAGCTTGCAATCGATATAGTCGTGGCATATTAAGAGTATACCCTTTGAAAAAAGATTGTCAAATAATTTCACATTTCAAGGTCTGACCCCTATGACTTTTTTTGTTTGCTTCCTTGTTTTTTTATGCAATAATACTCGAAATTTTTCAAATGGAAAGAGAGTTCAGATGAAACTATCTAAAATCGCAACTTTCTGCAAGGGAAAGCTTAATGGAAATCCAGATGCTGAAATAATGTCTTTTGGGAATATAACAAACCCCAAAAAAGGCGAAATCATATTCATAGTTTCTTCCAATTACCTTGAAAAAGCAGAACTTACCGACGCGGAAGCAATTATAGTCCCTGAAGGGACGGGGAAATCGAAAAAACCCACTATAGAAGTCAAGAACCCGAAACTGGCTTTCGCTTTGGTTGTCGAACTTTTCTCGCCCGAACCAAAACCCGAACCTTCCGTTCACGGAACGGCGCTCATCGGGAAAAACTGCAGTATATCAAAAAATGTATACATAGGGCCCTATGCCGTCATTTCCGATCACTGCACCATAGGGGAAAACTCTGTAATAGACGCCCATTCGTTCCTGGGAGAAAATGTTAAAATAGGCAATAACTGCAGAATATTCCCGAGAGTCACGATATATTACAACTGCTTGCTTGGGAACAATATCAGGGTGCATTCGGGCACTGTCATAGGAAGCGACGGTTTCGGATATGAAAAAGAAAGCGGCACTTACCGCAAAATCCCTCAGGTCGGAAACGTGATAATCGAAGATAACGTTGAACTCGGGGCAAACGTTGCTATAGACAGGGCCGCACTCGGCGCAACAAAAATCAGGGAAGGAACAAAAATCGACAACCTCGTTATGATAGCGCATAATGTCGAGGTGGGAAAAAACACGCTGATAATTTCTCAGGTCGGAATTGCGGGAAGCTCAAAAATAGGAGATAACTGCATCCTGGCCGGCCAGGTCGGAGTAGGCAATTACGCGGTGATAGAAGATAACGTGACGGTGGGAGCCCAGTGCGGCATCCCGATGAAAAAACGCCTCCGCTCAAATGAATTTTATCTCGGTTCTCCTGTCAGAAAAATGAAAGAAATGGCCGAAATTTTCGCGCTGGAAGGCATGCTTCCCAAATTCTTCTCAAAATTCAAACGCCTCAGGAAGGATATGGATGAATTAAAAAGCCAGATAGACACAGATGTGAAGGAAAAAGATAAAGATTAGCGCTTACAGGAACCCTTCGGCAGTCTTGAAATTTATCTTTGCAACATTTTCCAATTCGCTCTTCCCGTATTTTAAAAGGAACGCTTTAAGCGCATCGGTGATTTTATCCGATCCTCCCCCCTTGGGAAAGACTACCCCGTATGTATCGCCAAGGCGCTTCATTTCCCTGAGATAACCGGCCCTCGCGCAAATCGAAGCCGCCGCCACAACTATATCAGATTCCGCTTTTGTTCTCTGCACGACCCTGGCTTTCTGACCGCGCTCCTTCAGCATCTGGAGCAATGTCGCCTTAGGCGCAAACTTATCCACTATAACAAGCATACATCCTGTTTTTTCAATCAAGTTTTCTATGGCACAGGCATGCGCCCACGCAAGCACTTTATTCATATTCCTCATGTCGGCGTACATCTGATTAAACCGTTTCGGGCTTATTGAAACAGTCTCGGTTTTACACATCTTTATTATGATTTTTTCAAGATAATATATTCTCGAATCGGAACTTATTTTCTTCGAATCGCGGACACCGGCCTTTTCCATTTCGGTTATTTCACCGTCCCGCGCGCAGACACCGCTGACTACCAGTGGACCGAAAAAGTCGCCTTTGCCGCTCTCGTCGGAACCTATCCTTTTCGCTCTGTCGTTAACCTCTAATACAGAGTAACCGAAAGAAAGCTCTTTCACGACAAGCGGTTCCAGGACAAATTCGACAAAATCCGGTGTTTTTCTCCCCTGCACAACAACTTTGCCGGAATTATACACGGATACCGACACATCTTCATTCCGGGCATTGAACAGCGTGTGCGGTTTCGGGGAAAAAATAAAATTCTTTTCTTCAAGCAGGCTTTTAAGCATCCCCGTTTCTTCGGGAGACAAAGGTCTTGTGTGCGTATAAGTGTGGATATTTTTTTTTACGGTCACAGATTTACTTTCCACAAATACATGAACCTACAGCCCGGCGGAACGCCGCCCGTTATTTTTGAGACAGGGTTTATGTCATCCATTCTCATAAAAAAAAGTTCGCTTATGGAAGATTCCTTTTTGTATTTTACAATTTTTGCATCCGGAGCATCCGCAAGCTCTCTGACTTTGTTTATCGCGTCTTCTATATATCCTATGTCGTCTATCAGACCCAACCGCAACGCTTCATCGCTCGCCAATATTCTCGCATCCGCAACAGCTTCTATTTTCTCAACCGGCAAATTCCTCCCCTCCGCCACTACGGATATGAAGCGCCTGAACATAAAATCCACCATATTCTGTATAAGCTTCTTTTCCTCTTCCGTTATATTCCTCATGGGAGAAAAAATATCTTTCATCTCCCCGGATTTAAATATGATATCCTGCACTCCTACCTTATCGAGCAAGCCTTCTATATTAAAACTCTGCATCAGCACACCTATGCTGCCGGTAATGGTAGTGGGATGGGCGATAATATAATCCGACGGGGCCGAAATGTAATAAGCACCCGATGTGGCCACATCTTCCATGCTGACCGCTATTATCTTGCCCGAACTCCTGAAATCCTTCACTCTGTTGGCCAGGATGTCGCTTGCCGTAACGCCTCCGCCGGGACTGTCCACCTGCAGGATAACAGCGGCAACCTTTTCGTCGGACTTGGCTTTTTTCAGTTTTTCGCCGACCTCTTTCACCATATCCGGCCTTCCCCAAGAATCGCCGCCCGAATCCATAATCAACCCTTTGACCGGGATTAAAACTATTTTTTTATCCCCCTTGCCTTCAACATAAACCTCTTTGAACCTAACCTCTTCTTCGGAAGAATACTGCAAAGAGGCCTGCGCTTCCCTGAAAATATAAAGAATCCCCGCGCCGGCGACCCAGAAAGCGATAATCACCAGAACAAATAAAGTAAATACCGCCCAGAACCACGCCGGTATTTTATCTTTTCGGGATTCCTGTTTGATTATTATATTCTCATCCGTCATTTTGCCGCCTCCGTATTTTTGTTTTTAATCAAGCAGAAGGAGGGTAACAATTAAACTCCCTTTCAGCTCGTTCGAACCTTTATCCTTAAGCGCAAAATTAAAACTTTTTATCCTTATCATTTGGGGAAGCCTCTCTATCTGATAAACAAAATCGACAATATACGATATTTCGGACTCTATCCTGATTTCCGCGGAATAAGCCTTTCCGTTTTTCACTTTTTCAACATTCCCCGGCTTGATATCCGAAAGAAACACATTGCTGCTGCTGGCTATATTCTCAATCTCGGAAAGGAACACGGCTATTTCTTCTTCCTCATTGCGGTTCTGTTTCACGAATTTTATCTTTTCCTCATATTCCCTTGTGATAGTGTTTTCCCTGAAAAGAATCTGATAGGCTTTATGCAGTTTTTTCTCGGCCGTTAAAATCCTCAGGTCAAAATCGCTCATTTTATCAGCCAGCGGGCCCATAACATATGTTTTCGCCGCAAAAACAACGACCGTAAGCGCGGCAACCGCCCCTATTATTTTTTCCCTTTTTGATATTTTAGCCAGAATATTATGTTTCATTTTTTCTCTTTCATATTATTTCCCAGCGGCATTTCCAAAGGGCACACTATTTCGAAATCCGTAAGTTCCTTGTCTTCCTCGCTTCTCTTTGTGGCGTATCTGGCTTTGACGTTTATAAAAAGTCCGGATTCTTCGAGACTACTCACGAATTTAAACACTTCTGATGTGTTTTTTGATGTTCCCCGCAGAATAAGCTGTGTTTTCCCGTCGTAAACAAGCGACGTCAGATGAATATCCGGCGAAATGAGCCCGTGGATTTCATGCATCAGGTTCAGGGAATAATCCCTTTCTTTCAGGCGGGTTTCTATTATCTCTATTTTCGCGGTCATATTTTCAAGTTTTTCCACTTTCTGCTTAATATCGCCGAATTTAGACTGAAGCTGGTTCAGATATCTCTCCCTGTTATATATCCTGCCGAGAAACAGCGTAGAACCGAGCAGGATAAGCAAAAAGATATACGTCCCTAAAAGAAAAAGGTTTTTTCCCCTTTCCTTGACTTCCCTCTCAAGCAGAAGTTCCTGCGGAATCAGATTTATATCATGCTCAGGGTAAGTGAGCGCCATACCAATAAGTTCCGGATAGGATACTTCTTTCGATAATTCATCGTCTCTGAATTCCCTGTTTTCGGGCACGTTTTTGAATTGAGGAATCAGATCCACCGCCATATTCAGGTCTTTTTTCAGGTCTTCGATACTGATTATCTCGTTAACCCTGTCCGCTCCGGTAATGACCAGTTTCGGAACTTCCTTTTCCGGAAATTCATTCTGGAAAGCATACAGGCAATGATTAATTTGCTCCGCAAATCTTTTTCTCCATTCATCCTTGCTGTCCGAAAAATCCGCCATCCCAAAAGATATATTACGCGAAAATATTATGTGCTTCTCGTGAACTACTTCAAAATCGCAGTTATCATAATCAATATCGGCGAGGACGAATGAATCGCCGCCTATTTTTCCCTGGCATGTGATTTCGGCCCATTTAAGCAGTCCTTCGGAGCTCAGCCCTATGTTATCGGTTTTCAGACCAGCGCCGTGTATTATGCCAAGAAACCTTTCGACAATATCTTTATGTATTATTACGAGCAGTACTTTGCTGTAACCCTCTTCGGAAATATTAAGCACTTCGTGGTCAAAAATAACTTCTTCGCGGGAAAATGGCGTCTGTTTTCCTATCTGGAGGTCCAGCATATTTCTTATTTCGCTCTCGTGAGTCGATGGAAGCTCAATGCTTTTCACCGTTGTCTGGGTATGAGGAACGCAGAGGCATAAATACCGAGGGTTGATATCCTCGGCTTTGGCGATATTTTTAAGCCTTTCAGAAATAAGGTCGTCGGACAAACCCGATATTTTTTCGACGACGACTTTACTGATTTTCTTTTCCTTGGAGAAAAGCTGAGCCTGGATGATTTTAAGCCAGTCTTTCCCTATCTCAATAACCGATATTTTTTTATTTCTTTTCTTAAACATCCTGTTTCTCCGCCCGCGCCCACACAAGCACCGCACTATTATACAATTTTCGGATTCCGCTTTAAATTTTAATCTTCAACCCACCTCAATATAACGGGGTTTTCTCCCTTTTTTCTCTGCACAAAACACATCACTTTTTTTGCATAACGTTTATCTCCCCCTGATACAAACCCCGTCGAACTGATTTTAAACACGTCGGAATTAACGCCGAGCAAGCCGGCCGATGAGAGCGAATTAACCGCTGTCGAATCGGCCCAGGACAAAAATCCGGTTTCTCTTATTTCACCCGGAGATAAAAAAACCATATCATCTTCAGTCCCCGCTATCCCGTCGCCGCCCTTCCTGTACTCATCTATACTGCCGGCAAATTCGGGGCTGAACCCCAGCGCCAGCATGGTTTTTTTCTTCATCGTATTGATATTTACTTTACCCGTCCCGTAAACGGTTATGACACCGGATATTTTTTTAAAAATATCCGGTGTCATTCCTTTGACCAACATCAGTTCCTCCTCGATCTCAAAATCCGAATTTTTGCAGCGGTAAGGCATATCAAGTTCGCTGTAATATGATTCTTCGGCTCCTCCATCCGAAATATGCGAATCCTTATCCCTCCAATCGACAATAGAATTCGCTATCTCCAGCGCTTCTTCAGGGCTCACATCCGCCGTGTTAACAAGCATACTCACCAGGACTTCGGAAGGCGCTTTATTTATATTAATCTTGGCTGATTCATCTTCAACCCCGTACAACACCTGCTCCTCATCTCCTTCGCGGTCACCGCAAACGGTAAAAAACCCCGCGCCGAGCGGATACTCTTTGAAAATATCCTCATCGTTAAGGATAGGAACACTAAAAGATATAACCCCTTCGGACTCATCGGCCTCAATCATAAAAACCGCTTTTTCGATACCCGCTTTCGCGAGATAATAAGATATAATCCTGTTTTTCGCGTATTTCGCAAACAGCAACCTGGAAAACGCCATATTGCCGGCTCCGACCGCAAGTATGGACAGGTAGCACAAGACCCATACCGTAAAAACAAGAATGCTTCCCCTGACGTTTTTTGTCATCCCGTTCATTTAAAATAATTTTTTCCGGCCGGATAAAGAAATAGGTATCAAAACCATTTTTTCAAAATCAAGCTTAATACCGTCTTTATCCAGCTCGATAAATATTTTTACCGCACGGGGGATTCCCGCGGAATCCCCCTCCGTCTCCCATGTGTCTTTCCATACGTAACTTTCAGCATCATCGTCCATATAACAATACGTTAAAGAAAACTTATTTATATTGCAGATAAGAGCCTTTCCTCCGGTTTTTTTATCGTCCCCTTCCTCATTCACGGCTTCAGGGTATGTTTTTTCAATTTTCATTATCGAAGAACGGCTTTCGTCGAAACAGTAAGTTATAAGCCCAAACTCTCTGTCCAAACCTTTTGTGATCAGGCCGGAAAAACTTATGCTGTCCTGACTTCCTTCAAAAGGCAAAAGCGTTGTTTCAACGCAATTCCTTATATCAACTGTCATTTCCTGCAATGAACCGAAAACGCTTTTTTCCAGAAACCGCATATCCTGGGCTTTCTTCCACGTTTTCACGCCGCTTGAAAAAACAGCGTATACGATAACGCTTAAAACGGAAATTATCGCCGCCGAAATAAGCACTTCGAGCAGTGTAAACCCCTTCGCGCGCTTCAAACAGGCGATTGTTTCATAATCCCGGTATTTCTTTTTTTTGCCTGAACAGGGTTTCAATTTTTATATCCCCTTTTCTTTTGCCCCCGCTCCACTTCAAATCCGAGAGCGCTTTAAAAAGTGTCACACCCGCATTTTCCGTTCCCGGCATATCAACAACCTCTGCCACAAATTCCCATGAGAAATCCAATCTCCCGGACATGAAATATTCTGAAGGTTTCAAAAGCACAAATTCGGGACTGTTTTCCGACTCGAGCTGAGAGTAAGCCATTCGGTCATCGGCCATAATACACGCCTTCAGGGTGTCTTCCGAAATTTTTACGGCGTTGAGGCTTGAGACAAATCCCTGCAGAATCATTACAAGCCCGACAGAGACAATAGCGACGGCTATTATCACCTCTATAAGAGTAAAACCGCTGACTGTATCCTGAAAAGTTCTCTTCAAAATATTATTCACGGATTGAGAGTTAACCGTTTATTCTTCCCAGTTATTCACGTCGTCGCCGCTCTGGACTCCGTCAGGCCCGAAAGAAAAAAGGTCATAGTCTGTCGCATGGTTTGACGGGCATCTGTATTGATACTCTTTTCCCCACGGATCAAGAAATTTATTTTTCTTTGTATAGGGGCCTTTCCAGTTTTCCAAACCCCCGGGCTGCTGAACAAGCGCTTTTAATCCTTCTTCGGTCGTGGGATATCTCCCGTTATCGATTTCGAACATATCCAGCGCGACGGGGATGTTCGCGACTACGTCCGTTTTGGCCACAGCGATTTTAGCCTGTTCCGACCGGCCGGCCAGGCGGGGAAGTATCATGGCCGCCAGAGCCCCTATTATTATAACCACCAGCATCAATTCTATAAGGGTAAACCCCGACAGAAAATTTCTTCCCTCTAATCTTTTTAAACCCGAAATAGTTTTACAGCAACTCATATTGACTCTCCTTAATTAACCCGCCAGGTTCATCTGGAATACAGGCAACAACATGGCAAACACTATAAAACCAACCACAAGTCCCATTATTAAAATTATAACCGGCTCAAAGAGAGAGGTAATAACTTTAGTGATTTTATCGGCTTCCCTATCATAAAAATCGGCCACATCGGACAAAGCCGACTCGAGAGAACCCGTTTTTTCCCCGACGGCTATCATATTAACCATAAAAGGGGGAAACAGGCCCGTTTTCTTTAAACTGTCTTTGAATGACGCTCCGTCCACAACGCCTTCCCGGATTCCGGCGATCTCCTTGCGGAAAACCTCGCTGTTAACGGTCGGCAAAGCTATATCTATCGACTGGGCAAGAGGTATCCCGTTCCCAAGCAGTGTCTGCAGTGTCCTGCAAAACCTTGAATAAACAGTCATCTTAAAGAATGTTCCCCACACAGGCAGTCTCAGCCTGAACCTGTCAATAGCCAGTTTCTTTTTCCTTATTATTCCCGTTTTGTCCAGCATAAAAATAATAACGCATAAGGCCGCGACAAACCACAAGCCGAATTTTTTAACCGGCAGGCTTAAGAATATAAGCATCTTTGTCAGGAACGGCAGAGACTGCTCCATTTGCTGGAACAGGACAGCCATTTTCGGTATCACAAAACCCAGCAATATAAAAACCGTAATGATTCCGACCGCTACGATAAAAAGCGGATACGCAAGAGCCGAAACTATTTTTGATTTTATCTGTTCTTCCCTGTCGCGCAATTCGGCAAGCCTTAAAAGCGTTTTATCGAGAACCCCGCCTTTCTCGCCCGCATCTATCATATTGACATACAGGGAGCTGAACACATGGGGATACCCGGAAAGCGACCCCGCAAGCGTGGCGCCGTTCTTAATCTTCCCCTGAATCGCCATAATTATATTCCTTAAAAACGAATTCTCAGTCTGTTCACATAAAATTTCCAGAGATTCCGCCAACCGCACTTTAGCCTTCAGCAAAGCCGAAAGCTGTTCGGTAAACACCGTAATATCTTTTGCTTTTACTTTTCTCGAAAGTATTTTTGTTTCCAAAGGGTTTTCTTTTTTCTCCCCTTTTTTACGGTGCCCCGAAGAAAAATGTTTCAATTCCATTACATTAACGGGGATCAGCCCATCCTGCCCCAATTTATCAACAACCTGTTCCCTGTTTCCGGCTTCCATGGTCCCTTCAACCACTTCATGAGGACCTTTCTTCGCTTTATAATAAAATTCCATCCGGATATTCCCCCGAAAAATCACAACGGTTCAGCGATTATTTTGAGTCCGGCTCCGTCCATAGCGGCTATACCGCCCATTATCTTAAAAGATTTACTGCCGTCAATCCTGATTGTTCCCCTGCCCAGGGCGGAAACTATAGGACGGTGAAAATCCATAATCGATATCTCGCCGCCTTCGGCCGGCAACACGACACAGGCAGCCTCATCCTGATATAACAGCGCCTCCGCCCCAACATCATATATGCTTACCCTAAACATTCGGCAAAACTCCGGTTAATCCGCCGTTTGCGTAACTCTCATCACTTCTTCGGGTGTCGTAAGCCCTTCCAAAACTTTTTCCCAGCCGGAAACACGCAGGGTTTTCATACCCTGTTCGATAGCTTTATCCCTTATCCTGTCAGTGGAAGCTTTTTCGAGTATAAGCTCTTTTACCGCCCTGTTAATCAAAAGAATTTCGTATATAGCGCTTCTTTGTTTGTATCCCGTATGATTGCACGAATCACAACCACTGCCTTTATAAAATCTGACCTGTCCGGGAAACTCGATCAGATTCCCGGATTTTTGTTTCGCGTTAAAGTTCTCTATATCCCGGCATATCATTTTCCCGACATCATCAGTCACCGATAAATCTTCCTCTTTGCATTCCGGGCAAATGACGCGCACCAGCCTCTGCGCGATAAAACTTTCAACCGACGAAGTTATAAGAAACGGTTCTATCCCGATGTTTATAAGTCTCGTTATCCCTCCCGCGGCGTCATTGGTGTGCACCGTCGAAAAAATCAAATGCCCGGTTAAAGCTATCCTTATAGCCAGCTCGGCGGTTTCGTAATCCCTCACTTCTCCGACCATCATTATATCCGGGTCATGCCTCAGGACGCTTCTGAGCCCCTGCGCAAAAGAAAACCCTATTTCAGGCATTACCTGTATCTGCGTAACTCCCTCTATCTCGTATTCAATCGGGTCTTCAAGCGTAATTATTTTGTTTGCCGGGCTTTTAATCTTATTCAGGCAGGCATATAAAGTCGTGGTCTTCCCGCTGCCCGTCGGGCCCGTAACAAATATAATACCGTTGGGTTTTTTCACAAGTTCTTCCATTATTTTCAGCTCGCCGGGTTTCAATCCGAGTTTTTCAAGGCTGAAAAGCATTTTGGCGGGGAGCACCCTTACAACAAGGCTCTCGCCGTGCCTCGTCGGTATAACGGAAATCCTCAAATCAAACTCATCTTTACCTATTTTTATCGAGGCTCTTCCGTCCTGCGGCAGTCTCCTTTCCACAATATCGAGTTTAGACATAATTTTTATCCTTGATATTATGGAATGGAAAAGCCTGCTCATCTCCACGGGAACATTGGCATTATACAGCACCCCGTCTATCCTGTAACGCAAACCCAGCTTTCCGCGAAAAGGTTCTATATGGATATCGGTGGCCCTTGCTTTATGCGCGTCGAGGATGATCTGGTTGACCAGTTTGAGAACCGAAGCCTCCGCGGCCATTTTCTCGATATCCTCGACTTCTTCTCTGATTTCTACAACGTCCGGTTCCCGTTCCAAACGCTGTTTGGCCATAATGCTTTCTACGGTTTCCGCGCCGACACCGTAGTATTTTTTTATTGTCTTGACGGTTTCTCTTTCGGGAGCGAGAACTCCTTTTATTTCAACCCCGAGGAATAACTGCAGGTCATTCAGGGAATGCAGAGGGTCTGACGTAGCGACTGTCAGAGTGTTTCCTTCAAGCCTGAGGGGCATTATTTTATAATGCCACGCGAATTTCGCGGGAACTTTTTTCACGGCCTCAGCGTCGATATCGGCCTTTTTTATGTCAACAATCGGGATCTCAAGCTGTTTTGAAAGCACGGGAAGAAGCTCTTCCTCTTTCAGATATCCCATTTTTATCAGCACCTTAGCAAGAGGTTCCGAGGTCTTCTGCTGTTCTTTCAGCGCGGAGTTAAGGTCATCCGCGGAAATGAGATTATCTTTTACGAGTATTTCCCCCAGTTTCATAACCATAATTCATATCTCCGTTTTAACGCTTCAAATGTCCCGGACATAAAAGGCTTTCACGCGATTTCGCCTGTCATATAAAGGTCTTCCGCGGGGATTTTGTCCATTTCACCCGAAATTATCCTTTCACAACCCCGTATGGTTTTTTCCAGAGGAACATACTCGCCCTTTTTGCCCGTATAAATCTCCGCCGTAAAAAACGGCTGGGTCAGGAAGTTTCTCAGCCTCTGCGCCCTTTCGAACATAATCCTGTCTTCGCGCGACAATTCCTCGATTCCGATTATGGACACTATCCTCCTTAATTCCTCAAATTTATTCAGGGTGATTATCACATCCTGCGCCACTTCAAAGTGCCTGTTCCCTATTATATGCGGGTCCATATATGACGACGACGACAAAAGAGGGTCTATCGCCGGGTAAAGGCCCAGCTGGACATGCTGTCTGGAAAGGATAAGTATCGAATCAAGGTAACTGAATATGCTGACCACGGCGGGATCGGTCAGGTCATCGCTCGGCACATAGACAGCTTCTATGGCGGTGATGGCGTTTCTGCCCGAAGACCTTATTCTTTCCTGAAAATCGCTCATCTCGGATGTCAAAGTCGGCTGGTACCCCGTTTCAGACGGAATCCTCCCGAGCAGTGTCGATATTTCGCTTCCCGCCTGAGCAAACCTGAAGACACTGTCCACAAAGAAAAGGACGTCGTCTCCTTGTTCATGGAAATGTTCCGCAAGCGTAATCCCTGTATGCACTATCTCGAACCTGGCTCCGGGAGGTTCGTTCATCTGTCCGAAAGCAAGCACCGCGCGCTCAAGGATATTTTGCCTGTCAAGTTCGTGGTAAAGCTCATTGCCTTCCCTTATCCTTTCTCCCGCTCCGGTAAATATACAATAACCCTTTTGCTTTCTTGTCACGTTATGCATAAGTTCAAGTATGATAACGCTCTTGCCGAGCGCCGCCCCGCCCAGAATACCGGTCCTGGTCCCTTTTATCATCGGGAAAAGCAGATCTATGACTTTTATTCCCGTCTCAAGTATTTCAAATTTCATCTGGCTGGCCCCGGATACACTGGAATCTATTTTTTTCTTTTTATGTATCGGCGCGGATTCTTTTGATACTATGGGGCCTTTCTTATCCACCGGTTCGCCGAAAACATTCAGGATCCTTGAACACACTTCTTTGCCTACGGGTATCTTTATCCCGCCTCCGGTCGGAACGGCTTCGGCGTTTCTCTGAAGACCCGACAGGGGGGAAAGAGATATGCATCTTACCACATCGCCGACGTCGGTAGCTCTCCGGGAAAGATACTCCACGACTTCAAGGACGACTTTCTTTCCGTCATATGTTCTCGCTTCCAGGACATCATACATATCGGGCATATGTTCCGGCGATTCGAACTTGACGATTACAACCGGGCCCTGGACCCCGATTACTTTTCCGGGCTTGCCCGCGCTTTTCGTTTCATCTCTGTCCGGCACTTATGTTCCCTCCGCTTATATGTCTTTATGCTTCGTAAATTTGGACGTTTTGCTGGGAAACGGCAAGCCGGCTGGAAAATATCTCCCTGATGTTTTTATCGCTGTGTTCATGAAGCATCCGGAAATACCTGAATTTAAGCTTCTTGTCCGTTTCTTTAATTTCATTGGAACTCCTTTCCAAATGCATCACCCTTGCCGACCATTCGGAAAGCTTGCTCTCCCAAAATATACCGTAGAAAACATGGTTGACCCATACTCTAACAAGATATTCCAACACCTTTTCATACGCGGGTTCAACTATCAGATATTCGTTTTTTGCCTTTTCGCCCGGCGTTTCGAATATACGCCCGCAGGGCAGCAATTGCCTTTCTTCGACTTCCCACACGCCGAACGAAATAAAATGAGGGAAAACAACCCTCGTTTTGCCCGTTTCCCCGCCGGCAAATCTCCCGAAAACATAGTTTCCCACCGAATCCGCCTCGCCGTGGGCCACTTCATCGCTTATTCCCGGAAAAGCGGTTATGTTTTCTTTTCCGGTCTCTATATATCTTAAACCCTGTTTTCCCACTACAACAAGATTTCTCCCGGCGGGATATTTTTCCATCACATAATTCACTATAGCCACATTCAGTTTGCCGAGAAACCCCAAATCCGAAGTAATCATGACAACCGTTTCGGGAAGGGATGACTCTTTCATAAAAATATTTTGCCCGCCGGCAAACGGAAGCAGAGAGAAAATACCGTTAAGGCATTTTTCAAAATCATCCAATCTCTTTCTTTCGCGCTGAAGCCTGTAAAACTCCGAAGAAGCGACCCCTCTCAATACGTTAATGATACCGCCTATCTCCCTGTTGAATTGAAGTTCCTGCCTTAATTTCGTCAAATCAAGCATATATTAAATAAATCCTATTTGAAAAACACGGCGAAAGCCTCGTCTAAACCCTGTTTGATGTCTTCGGCCAGTATCAGCTTATCGGAAAGCCTTTCGACCAAACGGGGATTTTTATCCGAAATAAATTTAAAAATATTCTTTTTGAAATTCAGCCTCTTATACGGGTCTTTGAGTTCGGGTATATTCCTGCCGTAAGCGTAGAAAAGGATAACTTGTTCTTCTATGGAAACCGGGCTTGATTTATCCTGCACAAAAAAACCGCTTAATATTTCCCCTCTCTTTAGTCTGTCTTCGACTTCCGGAGACAGCTTCGCGCGCACCCTTGTCAGGCTCACAAGTTCCCTGTAACGCGCGTATTCTCCCTTAAGGCGGGCAACAACCTCTTTTATCGCCTCGCACTGGACCTTACTGCCTATCCTCGAAACGGAAAGCCCCAGGTCAACGGCCGGCTTAAACCCCTCATGAAACAACACCGTATTCAGGTAAATCTGCCCGTCAGTCATCGATATCAGATTTGACGGGATGAAACCCGTGACATCCCCTTCCTGTGTTTCCACTATGGGGAGCATGGTCATCGAACCGCCGCCGTTTTCGTCGTTCAATTTCGCGCCTCTCTCCACCAACTGCGAATGTATGTAAAATATATCGCCCGGATACGCTTCCCTCCCAGGAGACCTTTCAAGAAGAAGAGACAGTTGCCGGTAAACCCAGGCATGCCGGGTCAGGTTATCGAACACCACCAGCACATCTTTGCCTTTATACATAAAATATTCGCCCAGAGTGGCGGCAGTGTAAGGCGCGATATACTGTTCGGCGGGAGAATCAGAAGCAAGGGCCGAGACAACTATACTGTAGTCCATCGCCCCTTCTCTCTGCATCTGCTGAATTATTTTCTGGAAGGAAGAGAAACTTCCGCCTATCCAGCAGAATATACATATGACATCTTTTCCTTTCTGGTTGAGAATCGTATCGAGGGCAAGAGTCGTTTTTCCCGTGACCCTGTCTCCTATTATCAGTTCTCTTTGCCCCTTGCCGAGAGGGATGACCGTGTCTATCATCTTTATTCCGGTCAGGAGAGGCTGTGTTATGGGGGCCCGGTCCATAACGCCGGGAGCGTCCCTGAATATAGGATAATTGTCTTCGGCCGCGATTTTACCTTTTTCGTCTATAGGCTCTCCGAAAGCGTTTACCGTGCGCCCTATCAGGCTCTCGCCCACAGGCACCTCGAAGATACCGGATTCCGCGTAAACAGTATCGCCGACACTCAATGAAGTCTCATCGCCAAGAGCAAGCGCCACAACGCTTTTTTCCGTAAACCCTATCACCATCCCCATTAAATTCTGGCAGAGTTCGACCAACTGCCCGTTTATACAGGAGGGAAGTCCCGATAACCTTACAATACCCTTTTTAATTTCCCTTATTTCTCCCGTATCTTTTATTTCCACAAGAGGAATTTTAATTTCCCTGTTTTCCATGATGTTTCTTGTCTCCCCTTAACTCACTGCCAGTGGCCGTAAAGCATAAACACCGAAAGGATGCCAAGCACCGCGATAACCTCGGCAAAAACAAAAGCAAGAAGCATAGAAATCAGGATTTTGGCCGCGGCGGAGGGATTCCTGCCGAGAGCTTCAACGCTTTTATATCCCACAAAAGCGATTACAGCTGAAGGGCCCAACGTGCTTATAAGCATAATGAGGATTACCGTTGCATTTTTCATTTTGGAACCTGCTTGTTTATGTTGTTTACCCACGCTTCCTGAAAACCTTCAAGACTCCTGAATCCGTATGTTTTAAAAAACGCTTCCTGCCAATCCGTCCCGTCCCTTATCTTCCTGCAGAACTTTATAAATTCATCCCGGCCGTATTCTTCCAGCAGAAAACCGATCAGGCTCGCCGCCTCGCTGTAAAAAACCACGGGAATAACATATCTATAATCCCTGATTTCCGAGAGGGACTTCACGGAAATATAGAGGTCTCTTTTTACCAGCTCTTTCGCGGCATCCAGGTAAAAATTCCTGTCTTTTTCCTGAAGGACCGCCACGCCCTCGTCAATCCACAACGGTATTCTGGCGTTATACCCTATAACCTCCCTGAAAACAATATGCCCCATCTCATGGGGAAGTATGTTTGTGAAAAACTCTTCCTGCATCACAAACGTGATTATTTCTTTTTCTTTTATATCTACATGGGCCCTGGACCATTCTTCATAACCGGTGGCATCCAGATAACCCTGAAGATTTTCGAATATGTATATCTTGCAGCGGTTATCAAAAGTCCAGAAAGTGATTCTTTTCAATCCGAGATATTCGGTTATATCCTTATAGTATCTTTCCGCTTCCCGGGCCGCATTGTTGATATATCCGTATGGAGCCTGCTTGTAATAGACCAGAAAATGTTTGCTTTTCTTTACTTTCCAGCCGCTGCCGGGTTTAAAACCGCAAAAAACGGCAATTACGGCAAAAAATAATATCAACGATTTAAAAACAGATTTCAACCGCTGTTTCTTTCTTTTTAAACGGTCCTGGATTTTTCCCTCATCGCCGGCAGAATCTTTTTCAGTTTGTTTTTCAATGAACCGTCTATAATACATTCTCCTACTTTTACCACGATTCCGGCGACGATATCGTCATCCCGTTTCTCAATGAATTCCAGACTTTTGCCGTCTTTTCCCGCAAGCGTCTCTTTCAATTTCTTCATCTGGGAATCCGAAAGCTTAACCGATGTGATGATTTCAACCGCTGATACGGAAGCGGCGCTTCTTTTGTTCTCATCTATTTTTTTTATTTCGTCTATAACGTCATCCACGAAATGCCGGTGCATCTCCTCAAGGTTCCTGTCGGTAAAAATCTGTTTTATCATATCGACCGCCAGATAAAGGGATTTTGTCTGCATTTCGACGACAAGTTCGGCTTCCTTTTTCCTGTTTTCGCGCGAAGCTTCTTCCAGTATCTTTTTTGATTCGTTCTTCGCCTTTTCGATGATCTCTTCTCTTTCTTTTTCCGCCGCCGCGCGCCCCTTTTTCCTTATCTCATCCGCGTCCCTTTTGCTTTTTTCCATCTCTTCCTGAATCTGTTTTTTCGCACTCTCGATTTTTTCTTTCAGCGCTTTTTCCTCCTTTTGCTTTTCCTCGTTGAGTTCCCTGAGTCTTTTTATCGTTTTACGGGTCTGATTGAGAAAAAGCCATCTCAGGAAAAGTATGATGAGAAGGAAAGTTACCACCTGGATAAGGATCAACTGCCAGAAAAGTGACATTGCCGTCTGCCTTTCTTCTTCGTTTTTAAAATCCAAAGTTCAATATTGAAATTTTATCATAACGGCAGAGCGAGAGGCAATAAATAGATAGCAAAAAAGGGCTTGCTCTATAGCGCCAAGCCCTTTTTTTGACGTTTTTTATGTAACACTTTATTCTTTTTCCTGTTTTTCGGCCTGTCCGCTCTCTTTCTCCCCGGAAACCGGTTTCGTGATTTCTTTTTCTCCGCCGCGCTCACTCTCCCCCACCTGCTTATGCCACACGACAAAGAAAACCAGCGACATAAACCCCAAAAATACGATAACGCCGAGGATAAGCCACCAGCTGGCTTTGACGGATATTCTTTCCGCGGACACGAACGAGCCGCCTGCGCCGCCGGCCGAAACACTTCCCGCCTTCCCGGCATTTTTCTCCATTTTAGCGAGCATATCGCGCATCTTTTCCAGTTCTTTCATATTCTCTCTGTAAACGGCGATATGCGTCTGTGGCTGGGCATCCATAGCTTCCTGCTGTTTCAGGAGTATCTGCCGGCTTTTTTCCTCTATGTCTCTCTGCGTCTCCGCGGCCGAATCGTAAAATTCCGAGTCTCTCAAAACCTTCACATACTCGAGAGCCAGAGTGTTCAGGGCATCTATTGTTTCCGCGGGTATTACCCATATATCGTCTATGGTTATTTCCCTCGATTCGCTCTCTCCCGGTCCCAGTTCGAACATCTTATAAACATAATAAAGCGATTTCTCTATATCGTAGTCTATTTTTAGGTCGCCGAGTTCTTTGATATCGCCGGGTTTCGCTTCTTTCGGAAGATATGCCTTGAGAAGGGCGCTCTGGGTCTTTGTTTTTGATGGGTTTACCACAAGCGTCTTAAGAACTACGTCTTTTGAATCGGCGTATCCGGCAAACAGGAAAAGACATAAAAAGAAAACCGGCAAGCGTCTTATAAATCTCATTGAAATTTTACTCCCCTTCTTCTCTCGATTCCAGCCATGTCTTTACTATGGGTTCGTCACTGCTTCTTGAAAGTATGTCCTGGCTGAGCTCTACAAGGGCTTTTATCTCAAGCGTCTTGTTTTTGATATAATCCATATTATCCGCGTGGTCTTCTGAAAGATCGAACATTTTCTCTATTTTCAGTCCCTGCCCTTCGTTTATCTCCCTCAGCTTGGCCATAGCGATTTCAAGCTGGTCATAGACAGCGCCCGTGGTCTTATCCGCAAGGTCTTTGACCTGCGCGCTCAGGCTTGTAATCTCATCTATATTGGATATAATCTTTGTTATGACGGAATTAATCTCGTCAACGCTTGTCGCAAGGTTCCCGAATTCATCGGTATCGATATTCGCAAGTTTCGACTGGACTGTAGTCGCGGTGGATGATATATCCTCCAAATCCGTGGTTATCACTTCGATATGTATCCCGTCAACAGTCCCTTTGGTTTCCTCTTCGCATACTATCGTATGCTGTCCTTTGCCCCAGGCAAACCTTACGTCATACTCATATATACCCGAACCCGGGACCTTTTCTGTCATAACCTGTTTATTTATCCTTATGGTGCCGCGAGAATCATAAACCGTGATTGTGGGAGAAAGACCCGTATCCGTCTTATACTGCACCGTCAGGGTCTTGTTCTGCTGGATATAATCCTGCTGTGTCAATATCCTTGAAGCATGCTCCCTCTTCAGAGTGCTCGCAAGGGTTTCACCGGAAACCAGGTCCGCGACACCTATGATATCCTGTGTCTTTTTCGCTTCGGCGGTCACTGTCTGTTTCACACCGGCGACTTCGGTCCTGATTTCGGTGCTCATAGCCCTGATGCTGTCGGTAACTTCTTTCATTTTCATCGCGACCGGTATCGTAAATGTGGTTCCCGAATGATAAGTCATCAAATCACCGTAAGCGATACTGCATCTCGCGAAATAACTTTTCCCGCTTTCAAGCAATTCTGTCATACCCGAAGGCGGCAGGCCCCCGACACCTTCTACAGGATCTTCAAGCGTAAACCAGTAATTACCGAGGTCATCCGCGCTTGTATCTATAATCGCGCCTATCAGCGTATCTCCGTCATAAATCTTTATCGTAGCGGTTTTCAGCTCCATAGACGGCGTGCTCGTAACAATCTGCCCCCTCTTCTCAAGACGGAGAGACGCAGCCAGTATGTCATTGTTTTCATCGTAAACAAAATCGGACATAACTTTATAGTCGGCAAGTGTTTCGGCTATCGATGTAATATAAACCGACCATGTGATTTCGTTGTCATAGATGCCGTCAAGGGCGTCGGCCATTGTGTCGGCGATTTTACCCACGGTCGTCTCGACATAAGCGTCTTTTTCGAACTTGAAGTTATATGAACCGTAAGGCAGGCTGAACGAAAACGGGCTGTTGCCAGTCATCGGGTTATCGGCATCGGAAATATTTACGACCTCTCCCGTATTGGCGTTAAAAACAGTAACCCTGACCTCGGTAAGAGCGCTTGCCGTAGTCTGGTCAAGGACTTTAAGAGTAACGGCGTATTTCTCGACAACCGTGACAGCGCCGGAAGCTCCAGTTTCCGCGACACCGGTCGCGGTCGCGTTTACCGTTACCTGCCTCGGATAATCGGCACAGTAAACCGCGAAATTGGTAAATCTCGCGACCCCGGAATTGGCCGTCGCTACATATGAAGTCCCCGGCGTCCATGAGCCGCCTGTGGGCGTTGCCGTGATATTGATACTGCTCGGCGTGGTATTCCCGTAAGCGTCGGTTACGTTTACCGTAAATGTTTTCCACGGCGCATTCGCCACAACTGTGGTTTCGGGCTGTGTCCCCCATAATAATTGTCCGGGAACTCCTCCCGTTACTACAATTTCAAGGTCATCGCTGTCGGAAGTCGTTATAGTACTCGAGGCATTTCTCGCCTTAACAGCGACGGCTTCCGCTTTATAAAGTTTCATCGTAATCGCCGACGCGCTTTCACCCGAATTGAAACTTACAAGTGTGGTGTCGCCGAAGTCAATCGTCACTCCGGAGTAATTCGTGCACGAGGGTTTTACTCCCGTGGCAGACTGATTGGCGCCGCTGAATATTATGCTTTTGACACCTTCGTAACTCGTATCGGTATTGTAATTACCGTCAGTCGCTTTCAGATAAACCTGGCTTTCTTGTCCCGCCGCGATAAGAGAAGCGCTTCCCGTCACGATAAACTGGGAAGCTATTATATCCACGACGGAAGAACTTGTTACGGAATCCCCTTCCGTAAACAGAGACCCCGGTGTCTTTACGCTTATATCGTCATTGGGGTCAACATCGAACATTATCCTTTTCCCGTCGGCATCGGAGGGCAGTGTCCTCTTAAGGTATATACTCAGGACATAAGTCTTATTCGAGTTGTCGGAAACGGTGTACATAACATTCACACCGTCCCCGAATGTCAGGGCGTTATCGGTGATTGTTCCGGCGACTGTCGTAGTCCCGTCAAACAGGGAAGCTCCCTCTATATAATCAGACCAGCCTTTTGTCGTGTCGGAGCCGCCGCGCGTCACAGCTATTCTCGTAATATTTATACTGGCTCCGTCGGAACCTAAATCCGTAACTTTAAAATCGAATACCTGCACTTTAGTCTCGGGCGAAGAAGCCGCTGAAGATATGGTCTCGGGCTCCGCTAAAGTGCCCGCCGTCAAAGTTCCGTCGGCCGCGTTTATAAATGTTATCTTATTCGAATAAATATCATCCACGCCCGAAGTGGACGCCCTTAGATAAATATCTTCCGGGTAATTATATTTTACGCCGCTGAACGAGGCCAGACCGTCTTCCGCTATTACCTGGAGCGCCGTCGCGCTAAGCGTTCCGTTTACATCAGGGTCATACTCTGTATTGCTTGCCGACGCGCTTAACGTGATAAGAGGTGTTTCTCCCATACAGGGGTTGCCGTACTGGTCGGCAATAGCCACCTTCGGCTGTTGGGCAAGAGCTACATTCGTGAGAGAATAAGATGACGGCTGCCGGTAGAAATAAAGACCCGCGACGGAACCCGACCTTACCGTAACTGAATTGGACGCTATATTCCTTCCGCTCGCGTAATCTGCAAGGTCCCCCGCGTAAGCCGTTATAGTCGTATTCTGGTACCTGTATAAAGTGGTATTAAGCACAGTTATAGAAGCACCGTCGGCAAATGAGACGGAAGTGGTATACGAATCTGTCGCGCTGCCGTTAGGGGCGTCGGCCGTGCCGCTCAACACATAACCTACGGTCTTTGACCCGCTGTAGGCGGCGGTTGACCCAGTCCCGTTAACTACGTTTCCGTAAAGGTCCACAGCCTGCAGATGCCCGAGGTCAAACTCCACTCCTACATCCCGGGGAGACGCTATGTTGCTCTGGAATTTGAGATGATCGGCGGCCGCGTGAAGGACTGTTATTCCGCTTTGTGTGGAGGTTAACACCGCTTCGACAGTATCAGCTACTGTCACCGACTGCTCTCCGGCGGTCTTGAGTATAAGACCACTGAAAGTATGGTCGCCGGCATCAGCCGGTTCAAACTGATAATTCGAGGGAAGCACAGCCTGCGGGTCGGAAGATGTAAATCTGATAACACCGACATACTCGGAAACAAGGTTCCCGAGATAATCCTTTATCTCAACAATCGCGTCTGTTTCTTCTCCCGCGATTATGGGATCCGTTATGCCTTTCAATTCCACAATCGGCGTATAGGCAAACATATCGCTCCCGTAATTCGCCGGAAGCGTAACGTTTCCGGCATTATCCGTAGCCCTTGCCCTGACGGTGTAGATCCTGCCGGCTGTCAGGTCGGACACCGCAAGAGTATATCTCCACGCCGTTGTCCCGCTTGTGACATTCAGCCATTGTTCGGTCGTAGCATCCCATGTTGTCCCGTTCCAGTAATGGTCATTCAACCCGTCTTCTCTTTTTACCGATATTTCGACTTTACTTATTCCCCTCGAATCACTCGCTGTCCCGTTTATAGTCGTGACTTCATTCCACGTTGAAGCGCTGTAATTGGCTTTCGCTATCGTAACGGTTGATGACGGAGGAACCGTATCACAGATTACCATCGTGCTTGAAACAGGGTCGGCCGGGTTACCCGCAAGGTCCAAAGCTTCAAATGTGACGGTATAAACAGCTTCATTTACCAACGCGACTTCGCCAAGTGTTATATCCGTATGGGCGCCTTCAAGCAGGTTGTCGCCCGTTAAATTAGTTATATGAGGAGAATTGATATCGGCTTCGCCGCCCGTTCTCGTCCATGTAATAGTAACCGAACTTGCTTCTTCGGATAATGTATAGCTTACGTTCGCGTTTTTAACCGTAGCCGTAGAGGAAGGAGATACATTGCTTATAACAACCGCGGTTATGTCACAGGTGATATTCGTGTTGATTACCGGCGTCGCGGTATTGCCAACAAAATCGGCCGCTTCAAACCTGACGCTGTAAACCGCGCCTCCGACAAGCGAAGGATTATCATTCAACGTAATATCGCTATGGACACCCTCGTAAAGTTCTTCACCGACAAGCGCGCACGTATGAGGAGACGCCGGGTCGGCCGTCCCGCCTGTCCTCGTCCACCTGATAGTCCCCGAAGCGCAGGTCTCGGACAATGTGTAAGTAACTTTAGCGTTATTTATTCTCACGTTTGTCGCGGGAGCCGTATTTGTTATGGTGGGAGCAATATTTTCTTTCGGAACTCCGCTCGCGGTATATCTTTCGTAAGGTACGGCGGCGTTGCCGACCAAGTCCAGAACGGAATCCGCGACCGGATTGACCTCAACATATTTTCCGTTAGGTATATAAGCCCTGTCAATCTCTTCATTAAGGGTAATCACCGCGATCTTTCTCGAGACATCCCAGTTTACCGCGGCATTATCAACCGTTATATCCACCCTTCCATCGCCCAGCGTATTATCCGTATAGGCGACATTCAGAGTCACACAGCCGCCCGTTATCGAAGCGGTGTTCATCGGCTCATCAAATGTCAGAGTAATGGTATCTCCGCCGGAATGGACAGATTGCGCCGTAACTGAAAACAGAGGAGGTATGGTTTCCGCCGCAACGGGAGAAGATGTATATTTCGCCTGGATTCCGGAATTTCCTATAAGGTCTCTTATGTTGCTGTTCGGTGTTACCCTGACATATTTGCCGTCGGGAATATAAGCTCCGTCAACACCTTCGTTAAGCGTGACCGTCACTATCTTGCCGGTTGAATCAAGCGCTATCTGCGCGTTTGCCGTGACAAACGTCGTCTCATCGCCCGGAACACTATTATCGTCATACTGTATAAGCCAGTTGGATATATTTTTCGCGGGATCAGGCCTCAACACTTCATTGGACGTGATTGTTATAATATCGCCGGCCGCATGTCTTGATACGGCGCTGACAGTGATAGCGGGCGCCGTTGTTTCTCTCTCGACAGGGCCCGAGGTGTAAATTTCCGCGGCGCCGACAGTATTGCCCACAAGGTCTTTTACCGCGCCCGCGGCAGGTGTCACACCTATATATTTATAACTCGGGATAAACGCCCCGTCGGTTGCTTCGTCCAGCGTTATCGTCGCGACTTTTCTCGCCGTATCCCATTCTACCGTGGCATTATTAAGGACAATGTCACCCTCGTTTATATTTCCGGCGTTATCCGAATAATCTATCTCTATGTTGGAAGCCACATTCGCGTCGTTCAAGCTCGAGATATCCATCGGCTCGCTAAATGTCACGACTATCGTATCTCCGGCGGCGTGGACCGAGGTTCCGACAACGTTTATAATTGACGGCGACACCGCCTCTTTTGAAACCGCGGCGGCGGTATAAACAGGTGTATTTGCCGCGCTGTTACCCGCAAGGTCTTTAACACTGTCGGCGGCCGGGGTTACTCTTACATATTTGCCGTCGGGGATATACGCGCCGTCAACACTTTCATCGAGCGTGATTGTCGCTATTGTATTCCCTGTCCAGATAACAACCGCGTTCGCGGCCGTTATCTCTACCGGATTTAAGCCCAGAGCGTTATCACAGTATTCTATTACAATGGTGCCGCATCCGTCGTCAATAGTCGAAGTATCCATAGCCTCGTTAAATGTCAACTCTATGGTATCTCCCGCGTTATTGAGAGACGTTGCCGCGACACTGCTCAGTTCCGGAGCCGAAGTCTTTATAGTAACGGTAAGCGCCTCTGACGGCGCCGACACGTTGCCGAATAAATCGATTGTTCTCGCGCTTATATGATGTTCTCCGTCCGCGAGGTCAATATCTATGCTGTAGTTCCCTCCCGTAGCAATTCCCGGGCTTCCCACGGGCGAGACTCCGTCATAAAGCCGGACAACCATATCCGCTTCCGCGGTTCCGGTAAAAGTCAGGTTTTCGGTAACATTTGTATAATTATCCGAATCCGATACCCCAAGGTCGTCTTCAGCCGCCAGATCCGGAGTCGAAGGCACGGCGGGAGCAAGGTTATCGACGCGGAACGCAGCCGACACCGTATAATCCTTTGAATATAAATAATATTTTACATCGTTGGGGAACACGCCCTGCGTGTTCCAGTCTTTGATTTTAAACCTTATCCTGACATCTGACTGGTCAATATTATTGAGTCCGCTCAAATCGGCATGTTTTGTATTCCATGTGAAACTGTATTCAGGCGCATTACTGAACAGTGTAGCGCCTTCATAAAACGGACCGCTGTAATCCTGGTTATCCGCCTGCCAGTAACCTGTCAGGCACGCCGACTGGTCCCCGTTATCGGGAGTGTTCCACGTCAACCCTCCGTCAACGGAATATTCAAAACCGGATAAAGTGTGGTTCTCGTTATCGAGCCCTGTCTTAGCCCAGATATCATTACCGTTATAATAAAGCCCCTGTTTTTTGCCGGAAGCTCCTTCAGGCGTTTCCCATCCGTTTCCTCCGTCGTAAGTCTGCGTTTCGCCCCTGTCATAGAGCCTGTTAGCGCTTATGCTTTCCGTCCAGATATCCTCGCCCGTATCATATTTCCCGTTCCCGTTGACATCGTAGTAGCATATATTAGCGTAACTGCCCAGAGTTTTATCCGCAGTGCCCCAACCGTCGCCACCGTCATATACCTGTGTGTCGCCTGTCCTGTATTTATAATAATCCGTGTTATTAATCTGGTCACCCGCGTCTTTTATTCTGAAATTCACGTTTACAACGCCCGAACCGTCTGTCGCCTGTGTTATCTGCTCAGCGGGTATCTCGTTATCATTTGAATACCCTCCTATCGGTGCACAGACAATCGTACCCGATTCGCTTTGCAGATAAGCACTGGAAACACCCGAGCCGTTAAGCCCGCCGGCAACCCTGATATATGAAAGAGAATTGGAATAACTTGAAGCGTTAATCGAAATCCTTCCTCCTCCGGCGCCGCCCGCATATTGCCCACCGGCGCCGCCGTCAGCTTCGAGATACCCCGAACCTGCAAGCGTATCGGCGTCAATATATATACTCCCTCCGGACGCTCCGGGATAATCACTTCCATAATTCCCTCTTCCGGTCGCATTGATATAACCATCTATTTCAACAGTCCCCTCCGCGGCTATTTTTATAGCCCCGCCGCCATAAGCAGCACTGCTATAACCACTGCCCGAACCTAAAGACATCGGCTCTGCCAGAGAACCGTAATATATTTTCCCCGGAAGAGTAGTTCTGTTATAACCTTCTCCTCCCCATCCGCCATGGCTCGAGCCGCCGCCTCTATATCCTTGTCCTTTGCCGGGTCCCTGGCTGCCGGGAAAACCATAGTTATATCCGACATAAATCCTTGAAGTCGTGTCAACGGTCACATTCCCCGCGTTTATCGTGCCGCCAAGCCCATCAGTGACATCTGTCTTGCCGTAAAAATACATATTGCTTGAGGTTTCAATGTTCAGGTTGCCGCCTAATGTTAATGTCGCGCCAAACCCGCTGTCTGGATAAAAATATATATTGCTCGCGTTTGCAAGATTTAAATCACCCGGTAATGTGAACAAACTTCGCTGGTCTATATTAAAATTATCAAGCGTCAGGTCTTCTATACCCGATGGAAATGTAAGCGCCTTCAAAATTTTTATAGTACCGTCCGTCAGCGTGTAGTCCGACCCTGACTGGTCGTTCAGCGTCTCTTCTATCGTCAGGCTTCCCGTCGAATAAAGATACGCGAGATTCCGGACTGCTAGATTATCTATTATGTAATCCGCCTCCAGGGGCGTGGGTGTTTCATAATAATTGTTGTTATCTATAATCAAATCGAAGTTGGATTGGGCGGCTTGTTTCTTATAGATTGTCCCCGCTCCTCCGGTGTAAGTGGCGGAATAAACACTGCTGTTTTTACCTCCGTAAGCGGTAATATCGCCGCTGAACGAATCCGTCGTATAATATACCGCTACCCTGCCTCCGCTGCCGCTCCCCGAATAATAACCGCCGTAACCGCCGTTTGCCCTTATTGTGCCGGAACCTGCCAGTGTGTCTGTTATTATCCAGATACTTCCGCCGGCGCCGCCGCTGACATCCTGCTGGCTGGTAACATTTCCGGCGCAGGCGCTTATATATCCGTTGACGGTAAGAGTACCCGCAACATTGAATTTAATCGCCCCGCCGCCCTCATTCGTATAGCCGGTGCCATAATAAGAACTGCCGCCGGTTCCGAGAGCCGTCGGCTCAGCCAATGAACCGTATGTGTTCTGGTTCCATGAACTGTAATTATAACTGTATCCTCCGTAACCTCCGTGGGCGGTGCCGTATTCCCTGGTATTATTTCTGGCGCTGGGCCCCTGTCCCGGGGGAAAACCCAGCCTGTCAGCGTGGATTGAACAACCCGCGTCTATCGTAATATTATCGGCGTTTATTGTCTGTCCTGTCCCGTAAGAAGAACCTGTATCACCTATGAAACTGTATGTGCTGCCGTTTGTGAGATTGAGAGTGGAAAGCGTTAAATCACATTTCTGTTTTAAATTAAAGTTGCTGAGCGTCAGGATGTTGGGTACGACAGGATACGTAATCGATTCGGTCACCATTATGCTCCCGTCGGCAAGCGTATAGTCGCTGCTTGCCTGTCCGTTAAGTGATGACGTAACCGTAGCACTTCCCGTAACGATAAGCTGTGAAGAACTCTGGACAACCAGATTTTCAGCAATAACGTCGCCTGTGTTGGTTACAACGGACAAGTTCTGTATGCTTAAATCCTCAACATTGATACTGCCTGTATTAGTCAAAAAAGACCTTACATTGATGTCAATATTATCCGCCGTAAGACTGCCGGTGTGAATCAGACCCGCGCTGTTCGCGATCGTCAAATTATCTATGGTGTGGTTGCCCGTAAGATATGTTCCCTCCCTATATTGATTATCCGCTTCGTTGTTAAGTATCAAATCAAAATTGGTCTGACCTGACTGCTTCAGATAGATTGTTCCCGCTCCGCCGAAATAACTGTCTGAGCGGTTGGCGTATGCCTGGCCGGCGCGCGCCGATATTGTTCCCGTAAAATTATTGTCTGTGTAATAAAGGGCTATTCTTCCGCCGGCGCCGCTGCCGCTGCCATAGTTATTCGGATTCCCGCCTCTCGCCGTTATCGTTCCCGAACCTGCCAGTGTCGCGACATCCATCCATATGCTTCCGCCGGCGCCGCCGCTTTGCCACTCACCGTTTGAATTTTTCGCGTTGGCGCTAAGCGTCCCGTTGACGGTAAGCGTGTCGGAAACAACCAGTTTAACCGCCCCGCCGCCTGTTGACGTGCCGCCGTTATAATAACCGCCGCCGCTTCCGAGAGCGGTAGGTTCTTCCATTATCCCGTATGCCGTAACGGAATTGCTTGAACGCTCACCCCGCCCGCCGCGGCCGCCGTGTGTAGCGCCACACATCCTGTAGTCGCTGTTTGCTTTTCCCGGGCCGGTAAGCATAGGGAAACCGCGCTCATCCGCTGAAATCTTGGATGTGGCGTCAATCGCAATGTTGGCGGCGCTGATTGTAACGCCGGTTCCGTGAGGATTTGCGGGCTGAACTCCGGGAACTTCAGGCGTTCCGCCGGAGGGTTCATTTATCGCTGTCAAATCCCCCTGTATCACAAGACTGCTGGAGTTTGTGAGACTGAGGTCGCCCGATATAATAAACTCATCGGTCGAGTCATATTTCATAAATTCGAGGTAATATTTGCTTAAAGTAAGGTTATCCACCGCGGACGGGAAATTAAAACTGTTCGTGACTTTTATGGTGGCCGAGTAGTTATCGGCAAGCGTGTAATCAGGCCCTGTCTGGCCACTTATGGAGTTATTGATATAAAGACTTCCTGTAACATACAACGCGCCATAATTATTTACCGTAACATCCTCTGCAGTTATATCACCCGTATGTGTCATTCTCGAAGCATTTCCGCTAACCGACAGTTCCCCTATATTAAAGTCACATGTTGAAACCAGCCTGGCGTTACTCCTGACCGCAAGTGATTTTAATGTAAAATCCTCCGCAACCGGAGTGCTTGCCATATAAGCGTTATATGTGGTGCCGTGTTCTATAACTATTTCCGGCTCTTCGCCTGTTTTCTTAAAACAAATCGTTCCGGCTCCGCCGAATTCGGTATCTGAACGGCCGGTCGCAGAATAACCGCCTCGCGCAGTCAACGTTCCGGAAAAAGTGTTGGCAGTATAATATATGGCTATTCTTCCGCCGCCTCCTCCGCCGCAGCCGTATTGCAAATTTCCCTCCTGCCCGCCTATCGCGGTAATCGTTCCCGTTCCTGTCAGTGTCGCGGCGCTGAGCCATATACTTCCGCCCGCGGCGCCGGCCTGCCACTCACCGGTTGAATCCTGGGCATTTGCATTGATTGTCCCGTTGACAGTGAGCGTCCCCGAAGCAGTCAGTTTAACCGCCCCGCCGCCTGTCGCAGAACCACCGTTATAATAACCGCCGCCGCTTCCGAGAGAAGTCGGCTGTGTTATAGAACCATAACTTTTCGTATTGGTGGCGGCATCCGTTCCACGGCCACCATAACCACCGTGAGCGGCGCCGTTCCGCCTGTAACTGCTTGAACCAGTCTTCCCGGGACCTTGAAGGTAAGTAAAACCCTGTATATACGCGTCAATAGTTGCTGTCGCGGCAATATTTATATTCGCGGCTTTAATCGATATACCTAAACCGTTCACCGGCACACCGTCGGTATCACCTTTGCAGATAATACGCGTTCCCGGATGAAGAGTCAGGTCGCCGGAAAGAGTGATTTCGTTGCTGTCACCGACAAAATCAGTGTTGAGATAAAGTATCCCCGTATAAGTGCTCTCAAGCGTAATCGAGCCGAGGTTATTTACCACGATATCCGCCGTGCAGTTAGCCGTAGTCCCTACAGCTCCCTGGACTCTAAACACAACAGCGTCTCCAGGCCCCGGAACACCGCTTTTCCTGTCCCAGTTCAGGGGATTAGACCACAGTCCGTCGCCCGAACCGTTATCCCATATATATGTATGTATATTAACCGAATCCGTATAAAATACGTCGTTATCTCCTCCTGACTGTGCGCCTGAGCCGCCGGCGCTGCCGCCGTTACTTTCGGCACTTCCGTTAAACGGTATTGTGATATTTCCTCTCTCGATATATATCCTTCCCGCGCCTCCGCCTCCGCCGCCTATAGTTCCGTTTCCGTCGCCGGCGCCGCCATTTGCCGATATCGTTCCCGAACCGAACAGGACATTCGTAATTATCGTTATGCTTCCGCCCGAACCGCCTCCGCCGTAACTTCCGGATTCGGCATTGTTACCGTTAGCGGACACCCTCCCGTTTACAACAAAACTTCCCGCGACATTAAACCATAACGCTCCGCCGCTCTCTCCTCCTTCCGAGCCGCCGCCTTTACTGCCAAGATATCTGGGCGAAACATAAATCCCGTAAGTAGCGCCACCCGCGCCGCCGTCCGAAGAACTCCCGCCCGCCGACCCGTAACCCGCGCCAGAACCATAACCTGAAGAACCTGTCGCTCCGGCGCCGGGTCCGCGCTGACCGATATAATCGCCGAATCCGAGCCCGTCGGCTCTTATGCCGGCGTTTGACTCTATGGTAATATTACCTGCGGTGATTACCCATCCTGTCCCTTCGCTCGCCGGCGTGGCGCTGTTGCAATCCGTCGCGATATCCCCCTCGAATATCATCTCGCCCTTATTAAGCGTGATATCACCGGCAACCGTAAATGCCATAGCGCTCTCGACTGAATTATCTTCAAAATACATAAGGCACGGCGCGTCCGCCGTCAGCGAAAGCAGATTATTTGCGGCGGATGTGACTCTTATATAACTCTGGAGCAGCGCTGTCCCGACGGGACCGGTTGTAATATTCGATGTCGCGCGCGCCCTTATATAATACTGCGAACTGCCGTTTACGCTTGTGCTCCCCCAGTCGGGCGGGGGAGTAAACCTTATATAACCTGAGCGTGTAAGAGAAGATGTCGTATCCTCTGTGATTGTCGTCAGCGTATTCCAGAAACTGTAAGCCCCGACCCAATATTCAAATACGATATTCCCGCCTGTTCTCGGCGTCGACAGTTCAAAATAAACCGCGTTAAAAGTATTGCTTCTTCCCATATATAACGCGTCGTCCGTATTTTTCAGGAACGCGTTTGTCGAGGAGTGTTTGATGTCGGCTTCAGTTTCGTTGCCCGCCTGGTCGGTCATATTTTCGTATGTCGCGCCGTCATAAACCCAGACTTTCGAAAAATTAGCGCAGGTATAATCGATGACGACGGGAACTCCGGAGGCGGGAAGTATGTTTCTCACCCAGTTACCCGCGTCCGCCCACTGGCTGTTTCCGGTAGCGTTACTCCACACACAGCCTATCTGGTCTGCGCCTATATCCCAATCACCGGACCTTGCCTGCGCGTCGCAGTCATCGGTAAAAACAGCCGACAGGTCTTCGCCGGCGCCTATGGCGTCAGAGCCCGTTTTGAGGTGCAGGTCTTCCGAACCGGACACTATGCTGACAAACTCATCGGCAACAGTTACGCTGATGATATCATTGTCTCCGCCGGTGGCGGAAGCTGAGGAAGAAAGGTTGTAATCCGTTGACGCGCCCCATGAACCGCCGTTGATGTTATAATTTGTCCCGCACGATGTAACATGGTTATTGCGTACATCAGGTGAGCCTCCAGCCCTGATTATACCGTTATCAAGCGCGTTATAAACCGTATTGTTATAGATTTTATTGTTCGAGCCGCCCGCGGAAATACCGTAACCTTTCGCGGTGCCGGCGATATTGTAGACTATATTATTGAATATATTCGCCGCACAATCTCCGGCAAGTATTCCTATATGTTGTTTGAGCGCCCCGCTGTCGGGGTCATGGACGACACAACTTTTTACCGTAACATTATCGGCGTTGATTTTTATGCCGCAGACATCTGCCGAATCAGCGCCCTGCCAGCCTTTCACCTCTACATACTCAAATACGGTGTAGTCATCGGAAATAACCACCGCGTCGCCGTCGGACGCGGGATTAACGCAAAAACCCGTTCCCGCCTGCCCGTCGGGCCTTTCCCCCTCCGGAGATGTGACTTTCGCGTAGCGGGTTGAATCCGTCGTAAAACCGTCTATCGTAACATTATCTTCCAACCCGGATGCCCAGTCATCATAACACTCGGCAACGGCTATTTCGTCCGCGGAGACCAGGTTTTTCTGTTCGCCCGCGACCCATGAAGTAAGGCTCGTATAATCGCCGCCTGCCGTCCCGCCCGAGCTCGATTCATTGTCTCCCGTCTGGGAATAGGTGAAATTCTGCTGGCTCGCGACCGTTGAAATCGTAAATGTCCCGTTAAACGAAGTGTTGCCGACGCCGGAGATAACTATCGACTGGCCTGATTTAAGGTTGCCGTTCGGGTAATTGGAAGAAAGATTAACAGTAACGACATTGCCGGTTCTGCTTATAGAACTTATGGACTGGCCGGCCCTTATTATCTTCGTAACTTCAGCCGCCGAGTAAGAGTAACCGGATAATACCGAGAAAAGCAGTAAGACCGTGAGCAAGAGCCCCAGCGATATTATTGATTTTCTTCCCGCCATAGCCATATTTTTACCCGCTTTTTTATTTTTGCTCTATTACATCAGGTTCAAACGCTTTTTTATTAAGGATATCCTGGGCCTGGGAAACACTGCCTCCGGATATCCCCAGTTTTTGCAGATTGACTTTGTTTTTCCTTCTGCCTACCGTTTTCATAATCGGGTTGCCGATCCTGTCGAATTTTCCCGTTTCTATTTTTTTCTCCTGCGTAATATCTTTTACTTCCTCTTCGGTCAGATAAACCTTCACTATCAGAAATTTCCTTTTTTCCTGGGCGCCCCATCTGTGTCCCGAAGGCCTTACTATCACTATATCCCCGTTTTTAAAACTGGCAACTGCATCTTCCTGCTGATTCAAAGAAACGTTGTCTCCCACTTTTATAAGAAGGTCGTACAGTTTGGTCCCCGGCCTCTCTCCTTCTTCAATGGCCTTCTCAAGGTCAAACTCGTCGGGCCCTATTGTTTCAATCTTATCAGGGTCTTTTGCTTCTTCCGGTTCTTCCGCCGCTTTTATGTGAAACAGCCCGTCGCTTGTGTCATTTGCCGCCGAATCGAGAGCGTCGGAAACCCTGATTAAAAAACTTCCCGTTTCGAACCCGGTGGGTATATTCCATATATAAGTCCCGGAATTCGGGATTTTATCGGCGATCATTTCATATGAGCTTCCTCCGTCAGGCGAATATTCTATTTTCATGCGGTAATATTCGTCATAATCAAGCGCTGTCCAGGATATGGCCGCTTTGCCGCCCGCGCCGAATTCTTCCCCCCCGTTAGGGGAAATCACCAGTATATTGCCCGGCAGGCACTCGGCTCCCGCCGTTTCCACACCGCAAACAGCCGTTTCCTCTTTGTTTTCCGTCGAACGGACAGCTATCCTCAATTTAAGCTCACTGCCTGATGAGAAATCCTTTTTCGCCGAATAATATTTCCTGCCTTCGGCGCAGTTTGAGCAATAAGTCTTTCCGCCGTCCAGCGAAATATCCACGGACATTTTTTCATCGGATGTCCCGGACATCTTAAATTCGCCCATAAATATCCGGGCCGCGAAAGGAAGGCCGAAACTGTCCGAAATATAGATGCCGGAAGTTTCCCCTTCTTTTAAAACGGCATCCCCTTTCGCGTTCAACACGATATTGGAAAAATAGGGAAGCGCCGGTT
>JAQUNG010000004.1:0-39578 GCA_028717725.1 bacterium
AATCTTTGATATTTTCGGGAATATTACCCATTTTGGAGTAATCCGCTACATAAATAAGGGTTACCGGAGCCTGATGTGTAAAGTCCTGTTTACCGGTTTCTCTCCGGATATCATCATTGCATATTTGCTTGAGTATGTTGTTTTTTGCGTCATAAAGAAAAAGCCCGTCTTTTGTTGCGACATATATATCTATTTCCTGGCAGTTTCTTGCCGATGGCGCCGTTCTCATTCCCGATGGACGGTTAATTCAGAACGCAGCCCAAAGAAGATTTGAAATCGTACGCGGAGGAAGTTCTTTCCGGCTGAAAGACCTATCTGATTTTCTGTTTTTCAATGTTTCCATTAGTTTATTGCCGCCCGATGTGTCCGGTTCGGGAAGCCGAATGTCCCGGGCATTTAAACCGGATGAGATGAAAACAGCCAACAATAAAATTTTGGGGTATAATCTCACCTTCATATAAGCACCGGGACTCCTTCGGGAATTTTTGCAATTATAAGATAAAAGCGTCCGTTTTTAAACCAAAAACGGGCGCTTTCAGTTACTTGGGAGGTTAATCTCAATAATGAGTTTTGATTCTGTATTTTATTTTTACCTCTTCATTTTTGGGGACTTTAACATTGAATTCGAGAGTGTGAGCTTCCGTTTTTTCCCATTTGTGGGTTGCGTTCAGCACTTCCCAGTCGCCCGGCACGGGTTCAATGACCCTCACTTCAGCATATTCGTCTTTATGGTTTCTGAGGGAAATTTCCCATTCTGATTCGTAGATATTTCTTAAAACCCCATAAGATTTCCAGTCGAGTTGTTTCCTTTCCCCGATCACATCGAAAGAATCCCCGAGTTTAATTTTTATTTTTTCGTCCTTGGGCGTGTGGTCTATACTGTCCTCGCCGATGAACTGCAGGCTTCCCTCTCTGTCGGCTTTATAGACCCTGACAGTCCCTTTGGGCAGGGGAACTCCCAGGTGGTTTTCTTTTTTATTCTCGATATTTATATAAGCGCCGACTTTCTGGTTGGAGATTGGCTGTCCGTACTGGCCTCTGTAATAATATTCCGAACCCCAGTATATCAACTCTTTTTTTACTGGGATGTCAGTTGATTGCAGAAGGCTTATCTGTTTTGTCTGGTTTTGTTTGATGGTTGCGGGCCGCTGCAGGGTGTAAAGATGATATTCAAAAAGAGCTTCTTCGGTAAAATCGGAAACCGATCTGGCTTCGGCGAGCATAAGTTTATCCATACGCTTAAAACCGCCTTCATCGTAAACCCTGTTTATATCGCCCGCCACCAGTTTGATTAAGGCGTCTCTGTATTCAGCGCCGCTGTTATTGTTGATTGTTACCCATCCGTTCAGATCAACCTTTTTATCATCTTTGTCAAGAACGGCGACGTAATCGGCTTTCCAGTTTATTCCTCCCGTGAGATATGACGCCTCCACGGTGTGTTTTTTGTTGTATCTGTTGTCAAGGAGCCATACTAATGTGGGTTTTGCTATTAAATTTTCCGGAATTGTGGGGTATATTATCCTGTGCGGAAGCCCCACCATTATCCTGCCCTCAACCTCGAAAATAGGGCCGCCGTTGGTGGAGAGCACCTTTGCGTCGTATATAGTCTCTTCTCCTGTATAATAATTTTTGTCAACTACTTTAACATTCTTATCAATGTATTTTTCCATGAGTTTTTGGGGGTTTAAAAGGTCATATTCGTAGTTCTGTTCTAAAATACCGAGTTTTTCCGGTTGGTTTAAGGATTTGATATAAACAGTTGCGGGGTTAATATTCTGAGCCACATCCATAAATCTGAGTTCAGAAATACCTGCCGGCAGCAGTATTTCCCTTATGTCTTTGACCAGTGCCAGGTTTGAGTTGTAAATAGTTATTGCCACGGTTTTCTGGTCGTTCAGGGTGCTCTTAAGTGTTTCTGCGCCAATTAATAATGTGGGCAGAAAAAGGACGAGGGTTAAAAAGCCAGCGAATTTCTTCATATGAGCTCCTTTCTTCGAATATACTCTTTATTTAGACTTTCCGGCCAAATAAATGTTCAAAAAGATAAAAAATGTTGTTTAGTTTATTATCGTTATTGAATATACTGTTATGATATGATATCTGCTTTACTGGCCGAGATAAATTAAAAATTTTTTCAAGGTTCGGAAAGGGAAATAATGGGAAAGAAAAAAAATAAACTTTCTCCAAAAGGGATAGAAGTCAAAAATGGAATATTTTACCGTGACGGCAAGCCGTTTGTGCTTCTTTCGGCCGACTATCCTTATTACAGGGA
This sequence comes from bacterium, assembly GCA_028717725.1. Classification (GTDB taxonomy): domain Bacteria; phylum Auribacterota; class UBA6266; order UBA6266; family UBA6266; genus UBA6266. The sequence continues at coordinate 2,273 of JAQUNG010000004.1, forward strand.
CGGATGCCATATGTGGGAGAAAAAGTTAAGGATTCTTAAAGAAATGGGCGTCTCCGTTATTACCTTTTATGTGCCGTGGAGGCATCACTCTCCCACCCCGGGAGAATTTCATTTTAACGGGGAAACAGTCCCCAATTCGGATATGGCGAGGTTTCTCGAGATAATCAAAAAACTGGATTTGTATTGTATTGTTAAGCCGGGGCCTTTTATACACGCGGAAACCGATTATGGGGGGTTGCCCGATTACGTGGAGCCCGTTGCCGAAAGCGGTATTGAACCTATCAGAAACGCGCTCGGAGAGCCTACCGTTTGGCATAAAGCTCTTCCCGCGCCTCTGGATGAAAAATTTCATGAACATGTGCAAAAATGGTTTGAAGCCGTAGACCAAAATGTCCTTAAAGACAGGCAATATCCGGAAGGTCCGATTGTGGGTGTCCAGATACTCAATGAAGGCATATACACGTTCTGCCTGCCTGATATTACCGGTTATGATTATTCCAGGAGCGGGGCATCAGCTTTTTCGGCTTTTTTGAAAAATAAATACCATACCGTAAGGGAATATAACGCAAGAAACCTTATAAAAATTCAGAGCTTCGACGAAGTCCTGCCCCCCACGGAATTCCAAAAGGGGGAAATCAAATCTTTCAGAAAAAATCTGGATTGGGCCGAATTTTCCGGAGTGTTTTACAGAGAAGTGCTGCTGCGGTATAAATCATATCTTTCCAGTTTGAAAGTTCCGATTGTTGTGAATTGGAATCCTTTCCGGTTAACCGAAGCGGATACTTACTTTTCAAGAAGCAACCTGTATGTTTTCGGAGATATAGCTTCATGGGGGTTTACTAATTGGACGAAATATCCTTATGATGATGAAGACGCATATTGCATTTACCAGGCGGTTGCCGGCAAACATCAGGGTATCTGCCTTGAAGAAAACTGGGGGTTTAGCAGAATTTATCATAAAATGTTCGAGAAATCCACTCCGAGTTTTTATCAAAGTATGCTTTATTTCGCTTTTGGCGCCAAAGGGATGAATTATTATACCGGAGCGGGAACTGAACTGTGGGATATCAATATAGATTCCTTTCATGAAAAACCATATCCGGCCGCTCCTCCGATAACACATGACTGTATTAAAACGGATAAATTTTACCTTGCCAGGATGATAAATCTATTTTTCGGGTCTTTTGGAAAGAATGCCGTAGAATCCGAAGTTGAGAAAGATATTTATTGGGGCTGTTACATGCCTTATTGCTGGGCGGCTTCATGGAAAGTGGACGACACTGCCTGGAAAAAATCAGGAATCAAAGAAAGACCCGTATGTATTGAGGAAGGGCTTATGTCTTTTATGAAAAAAGCCGCGCGTTATGGTTTTAAAACGGGCGTTAAATATCTGGATTATGAAAGTGATGCGGAAATTGCCGGGGCTAAAACCATCATTTTAAAGCTTTCCGACTGGATGTGCGAGAAGGTCCAGGTCAAACTTTTAAAATATATGAAAAACGGCGGTAAATTGATTATTTTTGGGACGATTCCCTATCTTGATGAAGACTTTAAAACTTCGAATGTGTTGTTAAAATCGCTGTTCCCGCAAAAAAACGCCGAGGTATGCAGTATCGAGAAAAATATCGGCAAAGGTAAAATTCATTTTATAGCCGGAGATTTACTGAGCGACGATAAAAAACTGGCCGGAATACTCGGACAAAGAAAGAGGCAATATAACTCATATGATGTAGCTGTGTCATCCGGGAAAGACGAAAAAATAATATATGCCATATCAAAAGATTCCGGAACTTCGGAGTATAGAATCCCTACAGGAAAAAAAGAACTTTATTTAAGAAGTGTGCCCGGCGGAATTTCGGCAGTCTATATTAAAAACAATGATGTTAGAGGATTTATCCTGAAAGGGCTGAACGATTATGAGCAAAAATCGGTTGCTCCTTTGCTTAAATTTAATTTATGGGAGATTTCCGCATCCAGTCCCTGTGATATATCCGCTGCGTTCAGTTTAAAGAGAATGAGGATTATGTTATTTGCGGAACGTCCCGGCGCTAAGGTTAAGCTTAAAATTAAGTGCGGCGGGAATAGGTTTTCAGCACTGTCATCTGTGAGAAATGGAAAAAGAGAACCGGTTAAGGTGTCTGCGACGAAAAACACTATCTCTTTCGAGGCTGAATCTGTTTCAAAAGACATTTTCTATGATTTGGAGTTTAAATAATATGTCAACCTTTCGATTCGTAATAAAACTAATATTTGGGCTTTTTATAGTTTTTCCGGGCGGGATGCTGCTTGCCGGTGAATTTGAAACAAAGGTTGACAAGGCCGATGATTGTTACCGGCAGGGGAAGTATATCGACGCTGTGGATAATCTTAAAGACGCGGTAAAAATAGCATGGTCAAAAGCCGGCATTTCGGCCAGAAATATAAATTTTATCGCGGCAGGAGGCACGGGATTCAGGAAGTTTGAGATACGGGAAGAGAAACCTTTCCTGAGCGGAGAAAACATTATTGTTTATCTGGAACCCGTGGGTTTTACGGTAACCGAAAAGAACGGAATGTATTTTGCTCATCTTAAAGCCGATTACGAACTGCTTGACAATGAAGGACGTGAACTGGCGAAAGAAGTGGAATTCGGTGATTTTGAGATAGAAGACACCACGTTTTTTACGGACATCTCGCTTAACCTTAATTTCAGTTTCACGGGTTTGATAGAAAGCAAGTATACTTTGAAAATTACATTGAGGGACACCTTGTCGGGCGAAGACTATGTCTTAGAAAAGGAATTTAAGTTTGCGCAAAGTCCGGATAAATAAAAAATGAAACTCCTTGTAATCTCGAACCCTGTTGCCGGCAGAAATTCCGGAGATAAGACGAAAAAAGTCGTTTCGTATTTATCTTCATGCGGAGCCGACGTTTCCGTTGAATACACATCATTCCGCGGTAATGCGACAAATATTGCCGCCGAAGCGTATTCCAGAGGAATTGAAAAGATAGTGGCTGTGGCGGGCGACGGAACAATAAATGAAATAATCAACGGTATAGTGGGCATTGATATCGCTTTGGGGATCATTCCTGCCGGGACTACAAATGTCTTTGCCAGGGAAGTGCATATCCCCGATAATGCGCATAAAGCCTGCGATATAATACTGAAGGGAAATGAAAGAAGGGTCAGTCTCGGAGTGATAAACGGGTCTTATTTTATGCTTATGGCCAGCGCCGGTTTCGATGCCGAAGTCGTGAATTCGATAGATTTGAAATTAAAGGCGAAAACCGGCAAGTTTGCCTATATATCTTCCGCTTTAAAAGTTTCCGCGCAATATGAGTTTCCCGCGATGAGTATAATTACGGATCAAAAAGAGCGATATGAAGGATGCCTTGTAGTCGTTAGCAATGTCAGATATTATGCGGGCAAATTTGTTATGGCTCCTTATGCTTCCACAGACGATAAGTTCCTTGACGTTTGCATATTTACGAAAAAAGGCAAAAGACAGCTTGCAAGATACCTGTGGGGTATTTTGACAAAGAGTCATCATAAATATAAAGATGTGATATATCTGAAGGCACGGCAAATCAGGATTTTTTCTGAAAGAAAAATAAACGTTCAGGTTGACGGCGACCCATTCTGCGAACTTCCTGTGGATATAAGTGTTGTTCCGAAAGTATTGAGGGTTTGCTGCCCGTGAAAAAAATATTTATTTTCCATGCGTCATACGGTTTGGGACATAAGAGAGCGGCCGAAGCCTTGTGCGATCATATGAAAAAACATTATCCGGATTCCGATATAAGGATTTTTGATTCCATGGATTATGTATTCCCTCTTTATAAGATAGTTACGAAAGGGGTTTATTACTGGAGCGTTGATAAAGCGAAGTGGTTGTGGAAGCTGATATTTGCGGGTGTTGACAAGGCGAAGCCCGGAGGATTTTACTATAAATGGCAGCTTTATACCGATCTTCTGTTTGCGCGCAAACTGATAAAACTTGTTGAAAAGGAAAATCCCCGGTGCGTTATATTCACTCATTTTCATTCGGAAGAGATTGTGAGTTATATTAAAAGGTTAGGGAAGATTGATTCCAAGCTCGCATGTGTGGTAACCGATTATATGGCTCATTCGATCTGGTTCCAGCAGGAAATAGACATGTTTTTTGTGGCTTCCGATTTTGTCAAAGAAGGTCTCATCCGGCTTGGATGTCCGCCGGGAAAAATTTTCGTCACGGGCATATCCATAGGAAGCCAATTTTGTTCCGATCCCGATGTGAGTATGCTAAAACCCTATATTAAGCGAAACAACATTTTATTTATAGGAGATTATATTGAATCCAAAAAATTTAAAACGGATTTGCGTAAATATAAAAAGACATATCCGGATACGGGGGTCTTTATACTGTCAAAGAAAATCGGCATATATCTTAAAACAGAGCTTGAATTTGCCGAGAAGGAAAGCATTTTTTGCGATAATCTCAGGACGGACGTTGAAAAATTTTATAAGGCCGCCGATATAGTTGTATCTAAGTCGGGAGGATTGACGACTTCCGAACTGACGGCAATGGGCAAGGCGTTAATTGTCTTTAGCCCTATTCCCGGGCAGGAGGAAGCTAACTGCGACGCTCTTGAAAAAGCCGATGCGTGCGTAAGAATAGACGATATAAATTTTCTTGTGCGGAAATCTTTTGAAATCGCGAACAGTGCGGAGACAGTCCGGAAATTAAGCGTAAACGCCGGCAAAATCGGCAAACCGGGGGCTGTATTTGAAATTTCTGGTAAAATAATGGATGGAATATAATGGCAATCGCGATTGAAAGGGGTATTTTTTGAGCAAAACGACTTTAAGAATGCCTATCTTCTTTAAGATCCTTCTGATTCTGTTTGTTCTTGTAATTGTCCCCGTAGGTTATTTCGCTTTTCATTTTGTTCACACGGCCGGATTAGTTTCGGAACACGTATATACCGAAGGGATGGAAGAAATTACGTTTTCGAAAGAGGAGTCACTTCAGAAGGTCACCGATCTGAACGCGGAAATAGTATATACGCGGTTTTTCGAAATTGAATCCGTTGGTGTCGGAATTGCGGAATTTGTCGAGTATGTGTATAGCAGAATCGAGTCTTTTTACGGCAGAAGCACCGAAACGTATTCCTACTATAAAAATGACAGGGGCTATTATACCAATAGGGTTATGGGAGATCAATCCGTGCTGATAGCGCCTCTTGATGTTTCCATGACAGATGATCTCAAAAAAGAAATTAAAGCATCAGAATTTCTTGATGTTACTTTCAGGAGCGCTTTAAAAAAACTGCCGCTTATATATTTCGTTTATTTTGTTTCGGAAAATTTCGGGCGGTGTTATCCCGCGGTCGACCTGTCTCCCCTGCCTCAAGCTAAAGATTTAAAAGAGTATATATTTTATTTCGGACTGGCGGGGCCGGAAAGAAATCCGGAAAGAAAAGCCGTTTGGACTTACCCTTATATCGATATATTCAGTAAAGATTGGGTTATAACCTGCGCGGTTCCTGTTTATCTGGGAGACCTTTACAAGGGTGTTGTCTGCATGGACATAAAGGTCAACGATATAAAAGAACTTCTCTCCAGAGACAGCAGGGTGAAAGGCGGATATGGTTTTCTTCTTTATTCCGACGGGGTTGTTCTGGGTGTGCCTGAGGAAGGATATAAAGATTTTCAAATTCCCCGATACGCGGATGCGGGAAAAAATACCGGAGTGTTGGATATATTACGGATTGGGGATGATTATAAAATAACGTCGTCCGCGGATTTTGATGTCCGCCGGGTTGCCCAAAAGATACTGCGCAAGGAAGGGAACATCATCAAAAATGTAAACCTGGGCAACGAATCAAAAATAATATCCTATTCCAAAGTCGGCGATACGGGTTTTATATACTTGGATGTTTTTTCGGCAAAACGGGTTATTTTACCTGTTGTGTCCGCATTTAAGGAGGCTAAAAATATTGCCGATATATTGTATAAAAGCAATCTAATCATAGCGGTTTCCGTGTTTTCCATAATTATCCTGATATCTTATCTCGCGGCGGGTAATATTGCGGCCAAGGTGAGAAAGCTGGTTGAAGGGTCCGAACAGTTTAGCTCCGGCAATCTCGCTTATAGCATTAAGATGGAAGGCGGTTCTGAGTTCAAAACGATAGCCAATTCAATGAACGATATGGCCGTATCCCTAAAGAGAAATCAGGAGCAGCTGATTCAGCACGAAAGATTATCCTCTATGGCTGAACTGCTTTCGGGAGCGGCTCACGAACTGAACAACCCTCTTTCGGGGGTTGTGGGATATGCCGAGATTCTGAAAGGGATAGAAAAAGACCCGCAGAAGAAAGAAAAGATAGAATATTTGGAGCAATCTGCAAAAAGATGTAAGAAAATAGTCCAGAATATGCTTTCTTTCGCGCGAAAAGTCAATATAGAAGCTGTTCCGACGGACGTAAATAAACTGGTAGCCGAAATAATAGATATGAGGCTTTATCAGACAAAGTTAAAAGGCATACAGCTTAAATTTAATCCGGGAAAAGATATGCCCCAAACCTGTCTGGATCCCTACCAGATAGAGCAGGTTCTTATAAATCTTCTGTTAAACGCGGAAATGGCTTTAGAGGAAACAAGCGGGAAGATCAGGAAAATAGAGGTTTCGACTTCATGCGATGCCGAAACGGTGTTTATTGATGTTTCCGACAACGGTATCGGGATTCCGGAAAAAGATTTAGGTAAGATATTCGAGCCGTTTTTTACCACAAAAAGCATGAAATTGGGAGTGGGACTCGGGCTGTCGCTTGTTTACGGTATAATTAAATCTCACGGAGGCAGTATTTCTGTGAAAAGCAAACAGGGCGCGGGAACCGATTTCACGGTAAAACTTCCCATAAAGAGTTTGAGCGAATTTAAGCCGAGACATAAAAGGCCTATAGAATTTTCTTTGCCTTCGAAAGCGAAAATACTTGTGGTGGAAGATGAAAAAGTGGTAGCTGAATTGATAAAAGAAGTGATAGAAGGGGATGGGCAGATTATCGAGATAGCGAATGACGGCGAAGAAGGGTTAAAAGCCCTCAGGAAAAACAATTTTGACATGATAATAGTGGATTATAAGATGCCCAAAATGACAGGCGAAGATTTTTTTAATAGGGCTTTAAAGGAAAAGATAGCCCGGAGAAAACAGTTTTTATTCATGACGGGGGATTCTCTCCACCCGGAAACCCAGAATTTCTTCTCTTCCCTGAACCAGAGTTATTTAGAAAAGCCGTTCACTATTCTGGAATTGAAAAACATAGTCTATGCCCATCTCTCGGAAATACAGAGTTCGGAAAACGGATAAATCCAAAAACAATCTCCTTCCCGGTTTTATCCGCGCGAGTGGTCTTTTATATGCGAATTAACGTCCGCGATGATTTTTATGACTATGAGGAGTATAAGCGCCGGGACGGCTGATCTGAACGCCATGGCGAAAAAGCCTCCGAGTATGATGGTTATATGCAGTATCGCGATGCGGCCGTAAGGTTTTGTCATAAGTTCTTCGGGTGTGTATTTTAAATATTCTTTTTTCCCGACGAAATTCCAGAAATATGAGAAGGCGTGGCTTAAGAAAAGGACAAAAATAGCGTATGTTAAATCTTCGGATTTTACAATTTGGATAATCCGGCCGGTGTCGGAGAAAGGAGAATGCTTAAGTGACTCACGCCCGAATAATACTATAATGAATATCCCGTGAATTGCCGTAAACATGCCGTAGTGAACACAGAAGAACGGGATAAAGAATATTTTAGCAAACCATAGTTTAATATTGCCCGGTGAACAGATTATAAGCCTTAATATATTGAAAAATCCCATTATTATATTCTCGAGCCAGAAGAGAAGCATAAGGGGAAAAACTGTCCAGCCGAGAAAAAAGACGCCATAAACCGGAACCATATTGGCCGCTACTAAAGCAATAGTTGAAGGTCTGGAAAACTCTTTTTTGTTATATGTATTTTTAATCATTCAAAAACCATTCAGACAGACATTATTCCAATAAGGCTGACAAGAGTTTTGTTTATGGATTTTTTTTCTTTCCAGGCCATCTCAAGAGGATGGGTCACCACTTTATTCTGCTGTATGCCTACCATTGCGGATTGAGTCCCTTTCAACAGTTCTTCGACTGCGGCGTTTCCGAGTCTTGTGCCGAGAATTCTGTCTAAAGCAGACGGACTGCCTCCTCGCTGCTGATAACCTATGACCGAAACACGGGTTTCATACCCCCCCTTTTTTTCTATTTTTTTAGCGATTTCTATGGCGTTTCCTTCTTCGTCACCCTCCGCAACCACGATTATAGAACTTATTTTTCCTCTTTTTTTGCCTTCATGCAGCCTTTTGCATAATTCTTTAATATCGGTTTTTGTTTCGGGTATCAGCGCGTCTTCCGCTCCCCCCGCAATGGCGCTTGCGAGCGCAATAAAACCGGCGTGTCTTCCCATAACCTCAACAAGAAAAAGCCTGTTATGGGATACCGCCGTATCGCGGATTTTATCTATCGCCTGCATTGCCGTATCAACAGCCGTGTAAAAACCTATTGTATAATCCGTGCCGGCGATATCATTGTCGATTGTGCCGGGGACCCCTATTACGCTGAAGCCGGTTTCGTTATGGAGTGCATGAGCACCTCTGTATGTCCCGTCTCCGCCTATAACAATTAATCCCGAAACATTATATTTCTTAAGGGTTTTCAGGGCTGCCTGCCTCCCCGCCGGTTTTTGGAAATCTTCGCTTCTGGCGGAAAACAGCATTGTTCCTCCTTTGTTTATTATTCCTCCGACGCTTCTGCTGGTCAGGGGAATTGTCCAGTCGTTTATCAATCCGTCATATCCGTTTTTTATTCCCAAAACTTCGATTTTATTGTAAATCGCGGTTCTTACAATTGCCCTGATTGCCGGATTCATACCAGGACTGTCTCCGCCGCTCGTTAAAACCGCTATCTTTTTTATTTTTTCTTTATTTTTCAAACACATAATCCCCTCCATCCTTTTTTATGGTTCTCCGATTATCTGAAGAATTATTTCTCTTTCTCTTCTGCGGTTGTCAAAATCAACTAAAATGACCTGCTGCCATGTTCCAAGGAGAAGTGTTTTTCCCGTGAAAGGCACCGTAACTGACGGTCCCAGCAAAGAAGCTCTCAGGTGAGAATGCCCGTTCCCGTCGTGCCATGCTTTATCGTGAGCGTAATCTTCGTGTTCGGGAATGATTTTTTGGAACAGCAGTTTGATGTCCTTCAATAAACCCGGTTCATATTCTATGGTAGATATTCCCGCCGTTGAACCCGGAACGAATACAGTGACTATTCCTGCCGAAAAACCGCTCTTGCGTATTATGACGTTGATTTTTTCCGTTATATCTATTATATCCGTATTCCCTTTTGTGGATACGTTCAAAACTGAGGTTTGAACCGCCATGATTTTCTCCGCAGACCGGTTTAAATCGTTATTATAATTATTATAATATATATTAGGAAGTTTTTTGCTGTATAAAAATTTTTTTTTCATCTAAAATATCATTGCCTTTAAAATGATTCTTTGATATTGTTTTGGGTTTGTCATTAATGTTTGCCAGGAGGTAATAATGAAAAATGTGTTGAAGCTGGGACTTCCCAAAGGAAGTTTGCAGGAATCTACTTTTGATATGATGAGAAGGGCGGGTTATTCGATATCGGGTTCAGGCAGATCTTATAAACCGGCGATAGACGATCCCGAGATATCCGTGATATTGGTAAGGGCTCAGGAGATGGCCAGGTATGTTGAACAGGGTGTAATCGATGCCGGTATTACAGGGAAAGACTGGATAGAGGAATGCGGGGCTAAAGTCATAGAAGTATCCGACCTTGTATATGCGAAACAGGGGTTAAAGCCGGTGAGATGGGTTTTGGCCGTTCCTGCGGATTCCGCGATAAAATCCGTTAAGGATTTGAAAGGCAAAAGAATTGCCACTGAAGCTGTAAATATGGCAAAAAAATATCTTAAAGAAAAAGGGGTTTCCGCCGAAGTTGAATTTTCATGGGGAGCTACCGAAATAAAAGCCCCCGAACTTGTTGATGCCATAATAGAGCTTACCGAAACAGGTTCTTCATTAAAAGCGAATAATCTTAGAATAGTGGATACTGTGATCGAGTCAACCACAAGATTTATAGCCGGAAAAAGGTCGTGGAATGATAAGTGGAAAAAGGCGAAAATAGAGAAAATGGCCCTTCTTCTTGAGGGGGCTCTCAAAGCGGCGGGCAAAGTGGGAGTGAAGATGAATGTAGCCCAAAAAGATATAAATAAGGTCATCAAGACTTTGCCGTCAATTACTTCCCCGACGGTTTCCCACCTCAACAAGAAAGACTGGTTTGCACTGGAAGTGGTGGTTGACGAGAAGATAATCAGAGACCTGATACCTTCACTAAAAAAGGCGGGCGCGTGTGGTATAATTGAATATCCTTTGAACAAAGTTATAGGCTAAAACGTTTATATTAAAGGAGGGTAAAAATGCCCTGTGGAAGAAAGCATAGAAAGTCTAAAATAAATAAGCATAAGAGAAAAAAGAGAAGTCGGGCTAATCGCCACAAGAAGAAATAAAGGAAGTGTTTTTTGAAGAAAAGTGCGGCAATCTTTGCCTTTTATATGGCTGTGGTGGGGTGTGTTTACCCTTCATATGCCTCAAAACATATCGTTAATTTCTTCCCGGACGAAGAGGTAAATGTTCTAAATCTCGATACCACCCGCGCTAAAGCTCATTATCTCGCAGGAACGAGATATGAGGCGCTCGGCGATCTGGAAAAGGCTTTAGCCGAATATGAAAAAGCTTTTGAAAAAGATTCGGCAAACTTCAATATCCTTCTTAGATTGGGCAATGCCCAGTACCGTTTGAAGAGGTTTCCCGAAGCCCAGAAAACATTTGAAATAGCGTCTAAAATGTTTCCCGAATATTATCTTGGGCATATAATGCTGGCTACTATTTATTATGCCCAGGGAAAAATAAGCGATTCGGAAAGGATATATAAAAAGGCGATTTTAAACAATCCCGATGAGTTGACCGCTTATGTCGGATTGGGTGCTCTTTATATACAGGAAAATAGAATCACAGAAGCCATAGAAACACACAGGAATGCTTTAAAATTTTTCCCGGATGATCCCACTTTGTACTTTAAAATAGGACTTCTTTACAGCAAAGATAAGAAAATCAACAAAGCTGTTGAATACCTGTTAAAGTCGTGCGAACTTGACTCGGATTGGCTTCAGGCAAAGCTGGCGCTCGCGGTAGCATATGAAATAAGCGAGCAGTACGAAGAAGCTATTAATGTGTATAAAGAAGCCATTTTGATAAATCCGAGCGATGTTAATATTTACAGGCGGCTTGCCGAATTGTCGGATTTTAAAAACAAACTGGAAGACGCGGAGAAATATTACAGCATTCTGGTTTATCTTGACCCCAGCAACCTGAGAAATTATATTTCTCTCGGGAGTATTTATCTTCAGGAAAACAAACTTCAGGATGCTCTGAGTATTGTTCAAAAAGGAAGAGAAAAAAACTTTGAAGTTCCCGAAATATTTCTGCTCCTCGGTTTGATATATTTCAGGTTGGGAGACACAGATCAGTCTATAGCGGCTTATCTGAGGGCTGTTGAGCTCGGGGGAAATAAAAATCTTGTCTATTTTCATCTGGGCGCCGCTTATGAACAAAGCGGTCATTATGAAATGGCAATTGAAACTTTTAAGTATGTGATTGAAAACGATCCCGGCAACGCGAATGCTCTAAATTATCTGGGATATATGTATGCGGAACGGGGAGAAAATCTCGCGGAAGCTATCCGGTTAATAAAAAAAGCCATTGAAAAAGAACCCAATAACGGGGCTTTCATAGACAGTTTAGGATGGGCTTATTATAAGCAGGGTCGGCTGCTGGAAGCAACGCGCCTTCTGAAGAAAGCGGAGAAACTTGTCGGTGACGATCCGGTTGTCATAGAACATCTTGGAGATGTTTATTATAAAAGGGGAATGAAAGATCTTGCGATAAAAAAATGGAAAAAAGCTCTTGAATTCAACCCTGACAGAGCCGAATTAAAAGAAAAATTAGAAAAAGTTTACGATTGAAAATTTTTGCGCCCGCAAAAATAAATTTATTTCTGGAAGTCATATCAAAACGAGGTGACGGATACCATAATATTGAAACGTTAATTGCGCCCGTTACTCTTTTTGACGAAATCGAGGTGTTTTTAGAAGGAAAGAATATTGAAGTAATATGCGATCTGAAAGCACTTTCAGGCGCCCAAAACCTTGTTTACAAATCCGCGTTTTTTCTTAAGTCCCTTTTCCCCTCGAAGATCAAGGGGCTAAAAGTTTTTATAAAGAAGAATATTCCCGTTGCCGCCGGATTGGGCGGCGGGTCCAGCGACTGCGCTGCTCTGATGAAACTTTTGAATACCGAATGTGGTTTGGGATTAAGCAACGGAAAACTTAAAAAGATCGGGGCAAAATTTGGAGCCGATATCCCGTTTTTTGTTGACACGGAAAGTGCTGTTTGTCATGGCAAAGGAGATATATTAAAACCTTTTAAAATAAATGTCAAAATGCATTTCTTATTAGTAAATCCAAATGTAACATTGTCTACGGCTGAAAGTTATGCAAATTTAAAAACATTCTTGACAGCCGATAACAAAAGCATTAACATATTACTTCGCAGCCTTAAAAATAATGACATAGAAAATTCGGCGAAAAATATGTTTAACAGGTTGCAGGGGTTTTGCGAAAAGAAAATACCTTTTGTAACCGAAATAATTAATGTTCTTTATAAAAACAGCGCTTTGAAAGCTATGGTGTCAGGAAGCGGTCCGACCGTTTTTGGGCTCTATAGGACAGCGTCTGATGCTCAGCGTGCTAAAAAATCCATTCTTGAACACTACGGCAGCAAAATTTCCATATTTATTGTTGAATCATTCTAATATGTGTTCAAAATATCTTTCTGGGGGGATCGATCATGGAAATTACTGAGGTCAGGATTACTTTGAAGGAATCGGAGGATAAGAAGCTTAAGTCCTTTGCGACGATTACATTCGATAATGCTTTTGTGGTAAGGGATCTTAAGGTAATAGAAGGAAAAAGAGGTCTTTTTGTAGCAATGCCGAGCAGGAAGGTTGCATATCCCTGTGTCAAATGTGGGCATAGAAACGCTTCGAAAGATAAATTCTGCGCCAACTGCGGGTCGAGATTGAATCCAAGAAGGGAAGAAAAAATAGATGAGGACGGGCGTCAGAACGAACACCGTGATATTGCCCATCCGATAACGCCTGAGGCAAGAGAATACATACAGAACAAAGTGATTGACGCCTACAAAGAAGAACTTCAAAGAACGGGGAATGTTCAGACTCAGCGCACCGCCATAAACCCGGGCTATTAATTTTCAAAAGTGATTTTGACGGTTGACAACATTTTTTATTTTCTATATAATGCGGTGTTATTTTGAGTATCCTTTGGTTTTATTGAGGATTTTACCCACACTCAAAAAAGGGTTGTTTTTTTGATTAGCTGTGGGATTTGTTCCACAGCTTTTTTTGTTCTTTTGAGTGCCCGGTAGTGTAATGGTAGCACAAGGGTTTTTGGAGCCCTCTGTCTAGGTTCGAGTCCTGGCCGGGCAGCCAAACCTGGGAATTTCGGAAATATAAAGGTTTGGAGTGTTATAAAAAAACAGGCGTATTTTGTTTTCCGTCGGTAAAGTTTGTTTTAGGACCTGTTTTTGCGATGTGCGGAGATTGCGGAAAAAATGAATGTCAGCAGAAAAAAATCATTAATTTTTAAACAGTTTTGCAAAAGTTGGGGTGATGGGTCTATGAAAATAATAACAGGGAATGCTAATCCTGAATTGTCGGAGAGAATTGCGGATAATCTCAAAGTAAAGCTGTGCGGATGTGATGTCAAATCATTTCCCGAAGGTGAGGTAATGGTGAAAATACTTGAGAACGTGAGAGGCAGGGATGTCTTTATCGTTCAACCTATATGTCCGCCCAAAATAAACGATTACTTGATGGAGCTTCTTGTTATGATTGATGCTGTTAAAAGGTCGTCTGCCGACAGAATAACGGCGGTTATTCCGTATTACGGTTACGCCAGACAGGATAGAAAAGATCAGCCTCGCGTTCCGATAACAGCTAAACTGGTAGCAAATCTTGTGACGGCGGCGGGTGCAGATAGGATTTTGACAATGGATCTTCATGCCGACCAGATACAGGGGTTTTTTGATATACCGGTTGACCATCTCTATGCGGCGCCGGTTTTTATAGATTATTTCAAAAGAAAGAATCTCGGAGACGGCGAAATAGTTATCGTTTCCCCGGACGAAGGCGGCATAAAAACGGCTCATGCCTGGGCAAAAAGATTAAATGCGGCTCTTGCGGCTATAGATAAAAGGAGAATAACCGGCACCGAAACCCAGGTGTATAACATAATGGGAGATGTAAAAGGCAAGACGGCTATAATAGTCGACGATATAGTAAGCACCGCCGGTTCCCTCTGCGATGCGGCAAAAATGGTAAAAGAGCAGGGTGTAAAAGAAGTATATGCGGCTGTTTCTCATCCTGTCCTGGTCGGTCCGGCTCTTGACAGATTGAACGGTTCGTTGATAAGTAAAATTCTTGTTACCGATACAATCCCGCTTGGGAATAAATCGGCTGACTGCCCCAAAATAGAAGTTTTATCCGTATCGGTACTGCTTGCCGAGGCGATAAAGAGGATCCACGGCAATGAATCAGTCAGTTCTTTGTTTATTTGATTAAAATTAATTTAGGAGGATTAGAAAATTATGAGTGAAGTTCATCTGGATGCACAATTAAGAGAAGTTACCGGCACAGGCAGCGCCAGGGCTTTTAGAAGGGCCGGGAAGATTCCCGCCGTAGTGTATTCACACGGAGATAAGCCTATATCTGTCATAGTCGATGAGAAACAATTCAACAGGGCTACATATGGACACAGCGGAGAAAATTTTCTGATAGATCTGAAGATCGAGAAAGAAAAGAAAAAGAGAAAAGCCTTGATTAAGGAAGCTCAGATAGATCCCATATCGAATAAAATAATCCACATAGATTTTAACGAAGTATATATGGATGAAAAAATCAGGACTCATGTTCCGGTTAGCGAGAAAGGTGAAGCTAAAGGAGTCAAAGACCAGGGCGGGGTGCTCGAGCATTTGCTCCGCGAAGTGGAAATAGAATGTTTGCCCGGTGAAATACCCGAAAAGATTGATGTCGATATTTCTAATCTGGAACTTGGATTTTCGATACATGTGTCAGATTTAAAAATTTCTAAAGGGGTTAAAATCCTTACGGATCCTGGGGAAGCCGTTTTTTCCATTGCTATGCCTAAAGAAATAGAGGAACCTGCTGCGGAAGAAACTGCGGAAGCAGTTGCCGCAGAACCCGAAGTTATCGGAAAAGGCGGCAAAGAGGAGGAAGAACCGGAGGAAGGAAATGAAGAACAGGAGAAGGAAAAAGAATAAAAATACTCTGTTCTTTTCAGCGACGGGTTTAAATGAAAATAATTATCGGGCTCGGTAATCCGGGAAAAGAATATATCGGAACCAGACATAATGTGGGTTTTGAAGTTATAGACTATCTTGCCGGTAAGTTTGACGTGGATTTTTCTCCCACTCCCAGGTTATTTGGCGAAAGCGCGAAAGCGAAGTTGGGAAACAGGAGAATAGTTCTTTTAAAACCTCATACTTTTATGAATAACAGCGGCCGTGCGGCAATAAGCGCGCTGAACTGGTTCAAATGCGGATATTCTGAGCTCATCGTTATCCTTGACGACGCCTCTCTGTCCGTAGGTAATGTAAGAGTGCGCAGTGGCGGAAGCTCTGCGGGGCATAAAGGGCTCGAATCGATAATAAACTGCGTAGGAGAGATTGATTTCCCAAGAGTGAGAATCGGGATAGGCGGTTCCTGCAATAATATGGTGAGTCATGTTTTGAGCAGGTTCAGAAAAAATGAAATTGTTTCCATCAGCGAAGCTGTATCAAAGGCCGCTGAAGCGGTCGAAATGGTTATTAAAGGAGATATTGAAAAAGCTATGAACAAGTTTAACAAAAGAGAAAAAAAAGATGCGAAGGAAAGTATGTCGGGAGGTGTAGATTGAATCAATACGAGGGGTTGTTTATTGTCGAAGGGAAAATTGGCGATGATGATCTGGGACGTGTTATTTCCCAGATCGAGGAAGAAATCAAAAAAAATAAGGGAGAAGTGTTGGAGAGTAAATCTTTGGGGAAGAGACAACTTGCGTACACGATTAAACGCAATTCGGATGGATTTTATGTCCTGATTAATTTCAAATTGCAGGGTCCTTCCCTTCATAAAATCCAGGAAAAACTTAAATTAAACCAGAAAATTTTAAGGGATCTTATTTTGAAAAAAAGCTGATTACACAAGGAGTGAATTATGGCTAGTCTGAATAAGGTTTTTATAATAGGCAATTTAACAAAGAAACCCGAACTTCGCTCGACGAAAGAGGGTTCATCTGTAACCGATCTGCGTATTGCGGTTTCAAGGACTTTTTTGAACAAAGACAGAGAAAAGCAGGATGAAGTCTGCTATGTTGATGTTGTTGTTTGGGCAAGACAGGCGGAAACATGTGTGGAATACCTGGACAAAGGATCTCCCGTTCTTATTGAAGGCAGCCTGCAGCAGGATACATGGGAAACCACTGCCGGGGAAAAGCGCAGCAAAATCAGGATAAGGGCACAGAGAGTGCAGTTTTTGTACAGAGGTTCGAAATCCGAAAGCAGTCAGGTGCCGGCAGATACATCCTCTGATATGCAGGATGACGGTTCTGAACAGAGCGAAGATGATATACCGTTTTAAAAAAAGGAGAGTTGACAGAAAATGAACGACCTAAAGTTTTTCAGAAAGAAAAAATGCAGATTTTGCCAGGATAAAGTACAGGAAATTGATTATAAAGATGTTAATTTAATCAAAAAATATCTGACAGAAAGAGGCAAAATACTTCCGAGAAGAATAACGGGAGCCTGTGCCAAACATCAAAAACAACTTGCTATTGCCGTGGAACGCGCCAGATATATGGCTTTGGTTGCTTATATTATGGATTAATTTTTGAGGAAAGTGTATGATTAAAAATTGATTGCCGGAGGAAGTTAAATGAAGGTTATTCTTTCAGAAAGTGTTGATAAACTGGGTAAAATCGGAGATGTTGTTAACGTTGCTCCCGGATATGCGAGGAATTATCTTTTTCCGAAAAAACTGGCTGTGTCGGCGACGGACACTAATATCCAGTCTCTTAAGAAAAAAGCAGAAAAAGAAAAGAAAAAGGAAGAACAGAATGTTCAGGATGCCAAAGATATCGCAGCTAAATTGTCCGAGGTTTCATGCACTATATCTATGGAAGCCGGCGAAGAAGACAAACTTTTCGGGTCTGTTACGACAGCTGATATCGCGAAACTTCTGAAAGATGAAGGTTTTGAGATAGATAAAAAACAGATTGAGATTGATATCCCGATCAAAAAACTGGGCGTATATAATATAGTTGTTAATATTTATCGTGATGCAAAAGCCACTTTTAAATTATGGGTAGTTAAGAAGTAATATTTTGGCTGGTTTTAATGGCGAAGAATAGGAAAACTACAGAGGGAAGAGTTCCTCCATTCAGCAACGATGCTGAAGCGGCTGTATTAAGTTCGATGATGCTTGATAAGGACGCGATTGAGATTGCCATCGAACTGCTGAGGAAAGAATACTTTTATTCGGACGCGCACGCCAGAATCTTCGAAGCGATTGTCAGATTGAGGAATGACAGTAATGCCATCCCGGATCTTGTTGCCGTCAATGATTATTTGAGGAGTAACGGGGAGCTTGAGGCGGCGGGGGGCGCTTCATATCTGTCTAAATTAATCAATTATGTGCCTACCGCGGAAAATATCAGGTATTACGCCCAGATAGTAAGAAGTAAAGCAGTTTTAAGAGGGCTTATTAACGCTTCGGGCGAGATTATTGAGGAATGTTACCGGTCTTCGGACGATGTTTCTGCGGTTTTGGACAGGGCGGAAAGCAGGATTTTTGAAATCTCGGAAAAAAACGTAGATACGAGATTTGAAAGCATAGACATAATAGTCAATAAAGTTCTCGAACAGATAGAACAGGCGCGTCAGAACAAAAGCGCGGTTACCGGCTTACCGACGGGTATTCCCAAACTGAATACGCTTACCGCCGGGTTTCACAACAATGATTTTATTGTGCTTGCCGCGAGACCGTCTATGGGAAAAACTTCCCTGGCAATTAATTTTATAGATCACATAGGAGTTGACAATGGGGTGCCGGTCGGGTTTTTCAGTTTGGAGATGAACAAGCATTCCATTGTCCAGAGAGTTATCTGTGCTCATGCTGGAATTAATTACCATGACGTGTCAACAGGCTATATAAACAAAGAAGACAGCAGCCGGCTTCTGATAGCGGCCGGAAAGGTTTCCGAGTCAAAATTATATATTGACGACAGCACCAATATAAGCGTTTTGGAACTGAGGGCAAGAGCTAGGAGATGGAAAAAACAGTACGGTATCAAAATTGTGTTCATTGATTACCTGCAGCTTATGAAATCAGGGACCAGGGAAGAATCACGGCAGATGGAAGTAAGCGAGATTTCGAGAGGGTTTAAAGCGCTTGCCGGAGAATTGGAAATCCCCGTTGTGGTTCTTTCCCAGTTGAACAGAGGGCCCGAAACCAGGGCTCACGGCAAGGAGGGTCACCGTCCCAGACTTTCCGATTTAAGGGAATCCGGGGCAATAGAACAAGATGCGGATGTTGTTCTTATGCTTCACAGACCGGATATTTATGATAAAGAAGAAGTAAACAAACCGGTTGTCGAAGCCGAACTCATCATTGCGAAACAGAGGAATGGCCCGCAAGGAAATGTAGATCTCGTTTTCAAAAAAGATTCTATGATTTTTATGCAAAAAGATTCGGCTTATGTGGATCAACAGCAAACCGCTGATGAGGACGGATATTATTAAGCGCAGTCAATCTTACGAGTTTACAAGGAGAAAACATGAATTTTTCTGTTAAATCGGTTATTTTATTTTGCCTGATTTTATTTTTTGCCGTGTCGATGTGTTCCGCACAGGGAGAAAATAAAGCGCCTGAAATCAGGAAAGTCAGCATCCTCGGAAACAGATCTATAAGCGAGAATGTTATAATCAATAAAATAAAAGTCCGTCCCGGCGCCGGTTTTGACCAAAAAACCATTAACGAGGATATTGAAAGATTATATTCGCTTGGTTTTTTTGACAATATAACCGTTGATGTCGACGAGACCGAAAACGGAGTCAATATCTATTTTATCGTGAAGGAGAAACCTATTTTAAAAGAGGTTATATTCAAGGGGAATGAGAAGATAAAAGATAAACTGCTGCTGAAGCAGATGGAAAGCACGCTGGGTGAAATAGCGAGCGAAAGAAAACTAAAAAACGATGTCCAGTCTATTAAAAAATTTTATGAAACAAAAGCATTTCCCGATGCCGAAGTGAATTATAAACTTGTGGAAGACAAGGAAGCCGGTCAGGCGGTAGTGACCATAGAAATACAGGAGAACGATAAAATAAGGATTAAAAGAATTAATTTTATAGGCAATAAAAATGTAAAGGCGAAAGAATTGTTGAAAAGGATGAAAACAAAAAACTATTTTCTGTTTGTCAGGAGAGGTCTATACCAGGAAGAATTGCTGAAATATGATCTTGACCGTACAGTTATGTACTACAATTCTCTCGGTTATATAGATATGGAAGTGCTTGATATCAGGAAAATAATGGATAAAACCGGCAAATGGATGACGCTTGACATCGAAATAAATGAAGGAAGGACGTACAGCGCTGGAAATATCGAAACAGCCGGATGCAATGTGTTTCCCTCTGAATCTGTCGAAAATATACTCAAGATGAAAACAGACAGTTTGTTTACCCCGACGAAAACAAGGGATGATGCCGACAGAATCAAAGATTACTATGCGCAAAGGGGATATGTTGATGCGAGTGTCAATTATGGAACAAAATACAATGTTGATACCGATAAAATAGACGTGGCTTATTATATTGATGAGGGCAGACAGTTCAAAATAGAGAGAATAAGGGTTGAAGGCAATACGAAAACAAAGGATATTGTTGTCCGGAGAGAACTGAATGTGTATCCCGGGGAAATTATAGATGGCGTAAAAGTAAAAACAAGCAAAGCAAGGCTTGAAAATACGGGATATTTCAAAGATGTTACAACTGCCTATGAGCCGGGTTCGAAACTTGACACAAAAGACCTTGTCGTAAATGTGGAAGAAAAGAAAACGGGTACGGTAGGATTCGGAGCCGGTTTCAGTTCGATAGATTCCGTTGTCGGTTTTGTTGAATTAACGCAGTCTAATTTTGACTGGAAAAACTGGCCTACTTTTACCGGCGCCGGTCAAAAACTGAGGATTAAAGCGCAAATGGGAAGCAAAAGGTACGACCTTCTTTTAAGTTGGACAGAACCCTGGTTTTTAGGCAAAAAACTTTCATTTGGTTTCGATCTTTTTGCAAATGAATATAAGTATTTGAGCACCGATTATGAGCAGGCTAGCAGGGGTTTTGACATTCGTTTAGCTAAACCGCTTGGTGAGTTTATTAGAGTAGATACCATGTATAAATTAGAACAGATAAAAATTAAAAATATCGACCAGTATGCGCCTGATGTCATAAAAGCTCAGGAAGGCAGGCATAACGTGAGCAGTATTGCCGCCGGTATTACAAGAGACACAAGGGATAATTTTTATAATCCCTCCAGAGGAATGAAAAATACGGCTGTTATAACTTATGCTGGGGATTTTCTTGGAGGAAATGTGGATTTTATTAAATATTTTGTGCAAACCAGCGTATATTTCCCGTTGATAGATTATGACAGCGGGATTGTCCTTAGGCTTGCCGGCGAAGCGGGTGTAGTCGAAGAACATTCGGGTTCGGATGACGTTCCGTTTTTTGAGAGATTCTTCCTCGGGGGATCCGGAACCATAAGAGGGTTCAATTACAGAGAGGTAGGGCCGAAATGCAATGATGACGTAAACAGAGGTGAACCGATAGGGGGGAAAACAATGGCATGGGGCTCGGCGGAAGTAACATTCCCTCTTTATGAAAGAGTCGTTTTCGGAGCCTGCTTCATTGATATAGGTAATGTTTGGTCTGATGCCTGGAGTTTCAGCAAAGGAGGGGTGGATCCTTATAATGTCGCTTATAATATGGGAGCGGGAGTAGGAGTTAAACTGAATCTTCCCATAGGTCCTATAAGGATAGATTACGGCTGGCCTATAAAATATGATGATTTCAACTATGAGAAAAACGGCGTGCTTCATTTTAACATGGGATATACTTTTTAGAATTTTGCTACTTAAGCAGGGAGGTAAAATGAAAAAGTTATTGATTATATTTGCTGTGTTCTGCGTGTTCTGTTTTTGCGGCGCTGCAATGAGCGCTCAACAATTTAAATTCGCATATGTGGACATTGAAAAAGTATTTAGTGAATATAAGGGAACCAAAATAGCGCAGGAGAGATTCGAACAGGAAGAGAAAAAAAGGGAAGGGGAACTGAGAAACCTGACCGATGAAATCAGGAATCTTCAGAAAGAAGCCGAACTTTTAAAAGAAAAAGAGAAACAGGAAAAAGAAAATCTCATACTGCAGAAAATAGCGGAACTCAGAAAAGCCAGAGTTAAAGCCGAACAAGAACTCATGGCTATGAAAAATAAAATGAACATCGATATAATTCAAAAAATAGAAGCGGTGGTAAAGGAAAAAGGGGAGAAAGAAGGATATACGTTTGTTTTTCAGGACAGGGCGATGCTTTATAAAAAGCCCGAATTTGACATCACCGCCGAAGTAATAGAGATCATAAATAAAAAGGAAGAATGATATGGATGCGCAGAAAACTATTGCGAAAGATGCGAGTTTTTCTGGCATAGGTGTCCACACCGGAAACCTCACTGCGATTACGTTCAAGCCGGCACCGGCAAATTCGGGAATAAAATTTTCAAGAACGGATCTGGCGGAATCCTCGACTATAAGAGCTTCCGTTGAAAACGTGATAGGGGTTACAAGAGGCACTACCATTGCCGAGAATGGTGTGGAGGTCCATACGGTTGAACATGTGCTCGCTTCCGTTTTCGCGTGCGGTATCGATAATTTGCTTATTGAGCTTGACTCGAACGAACCTCCGGTCGGCGACGGGAGCGCTTTGCCTTTTGTTAATATGATAAATAAAGCCGGCGTTATAGACCAGGGTTATCCGAGGAGATATTTTGTGCCGAGAGAGCCCGTTTCGGTTATTGAGGGAGATATAATCCTTGTTCTGTTGCCTTCGGATGATTTTAGGATTTCATACACTATTTCCTATGAGCATCCTGCGATAAAATCTCAATATCTTTCTATTGCCGTGGATAAAGAAACGTTTGAAAAGGAGATTGCTCCGAGCCGTACGTTTTGCCTTTACAGCGAAGTTGCATCTCTTATGGATAAGGAACTTATAAAAGGCGGAAGCCTTGATAATGCCGTGGTTATAGGGGATGATGCGATATACAGCAAAGAAGCGCTCAGGTTTAAAGATGAATTTGTCCGCCACAAAATCCTTGATCTTATAGGCGACTTGTTTCTTGCCGGAGCCAGAATAAAAGGACATGTTGTCGCAGTTAAAAGCGGGCATCCGAGTAATGTGAAATTTTCACGCTTGATAAATGCCGCCATAAAAAAGAAGGAACGTTCCGCTGTCCCTATGGGTGTGTCAGGATATGAAGAAACGGTTTTGGATATATCTCAGATAAAGAGGATACTTCCTCACAGGTATCCCTTTCTTCTTGTTGATCGGGTTATTAAAATCGAAGATGATAAAAGAGCGGTTGGCATTAAGAATATAACCGCGAATGAAGAATTCTTTAACGGGCATTTTCCTGAAAAACCCGTTATGCCGGGGGTTCTTCAGGTTGAAGCTCTTGCTCAACTTGCCGGAATACTCATGCTGAAGAAAACTGATAATGCGGGCAAACTGGCGTTTTTCATGGGTATTGATAAGGCAAAATTCAGAAGACCTGTTGTTCCCGGAGACCAGCTTCGTCTCGAAATAGATGTGATAAAAATGCGTTCTACGACCGGGGTAGTTTCGGGCAAGGCTTATATCGGAGATGAACTTGCCTCGGAAGCCGAGTTAAAATTTGCTTTGGTGGAATCATAAATATCTATTTATTTTCTGGGAAATATTAAAAGGACTCGCTCGTATGAATAAAATTCACGGCACAGCCATTGTTTCACATAAAGCCGAATTGGGCAACAACGTTGAAATAGGGCCGTTTTGTATCGTAGGTGACGATGTTATCATAGGCGAAGGCACAAAACTTGTGTCATCGGTTAATATAAAAGGCATAACGAAAATAGGCAAGTCCTGTCTTATCCTGCCGGGAGTATGTATAGGACTTGGCAACCAGGATTTGAAATATAAGGGCGAAAAAACGGAAGTTATTATAGGCGATAATACCACCATACGCGAATATGCGACTATTAACAGCGCGAGTTCCCCGGAATACAGGACCGCGGTAGGTTCTAACTGCCTTATAATGGCATATTCACATGTCGGGCATGATTCGCTTATAGGAAATAATGTCGTTATAGCAAATAATGCTGCTATAGCCGGCCATGTTACAATACACGATTTTTCGATTATAGGCGGGATTGTGGCTATCCATCAATTTTGTATTATAGGGGAAAGCTCTATAATAGGAGGTTGTTCGAAAGTTGTCCAGGATGTACTGCCGTTTTGCATGACGGACGGGCACCCCGCCAGACTTTACGGTGTTAACTCTATAGGCTTGAAAAGAAGAGGAAAAACCCCCGAACTGATATCTAATCTTAAAAGAGCTGTCAGAATTATAAAACTTACTCAGAATCTGCAGAAAATTGTCGAAAAGATAGAAGCTGAATGCGGGACCTCGGAAGAAATCGGGATATTTATCAAAGCTATCCAAACTTCGGGAAGAGGATTTTGCAGATAAGTCAAAAATTAAAGAAATTATTCAGAACACACTTGTCCGTTTTTGGCGGGGATTTGGACAGACGGATAGATGGAAAGATATAAATATATAGTGAAATGAAAATTTTATCTGTGATTGTCCGGCCTGTCTGTGATTAATAATGATAACTAAATAATAAATCTGATCCGGGTTTTGGTTTATTGAGGGAACTAAATGGTTAAAGAAAAGATAGGTTTGATAGCTGGAAACAACACATTCCCCGTACAGTTTGCGAAAGCCGCTAGGGCAGAGGGTGTAGAAAAGATTGTTGCCGTAGGATTTTACGGCGAGACGATGAAAGAACTCTCGAAATATGTTGATGAACTACACTGGCTTAAAGTGGGGCAACTTTCCATGATGATTAAAATATTCAAAAAAACCGGTGTGAGATCGGTTGTTATGGTTGGACAGATAAATCCTAAAATAGTATTGAAAAATTTCATAGGGTTGGATTTTAGACTGATAAAACTGATTTTCCGGCTTAAAGACAGAAGAGCAGATACTGTTCTGAAAAGCATAGCGGACGAGATTGAAAGAGAAGGCATAACACTTGAAGATTCAACTATATTTATTAAGGCGCTTATTGCACCCAAGGGCATTATAACAGGCAAGCCGCTGAGCCGTGCGCAGAAGACAGACGTGAATTTCGGTGTCCGGATGGCCAAAGGAATTTCAGGTTTGGATATAGGACAGACTGTAGTGGTGAAAAATAAATCAGTTGTCGCGGTTGAGGCGATGGACGGCACAGACGAAACAATAAAAAGAAGCGGCAGAATCGCAGGTTCGGGCACAACTGTTGTAAAAGTCGCAAAACCTCAGCAGGATATGAGGTTTGACGTTCCGGTTATCGGCCTGGAGACGGTTAAAAATGCCGTTTCGGCCGGTGTTCAGGTAATAGCTTTGGAAGCTGGGAAAACCGTTTTCTTCGATAAAGAGAAAGTGATAGATGCCGCGGAAAAAAACAATATTAAAATTATAGGCGTGGACAGCCGGGAAATTTTGTAAAAGTTTTAATATGAATGAGGGAAAGATAAGAGCAGGGGTTATAGGCGTAGGGCATTTGGGGCAGCACCATGCCCGCGTGTATTCCTCTTTAGACGGTGTCGAACTGGCTGCGATTGCTGATACGAGCAAAAAAAGAGCATTTGAAATAGCGCAAAAATACGGCTGTAAAGCTTACAGGGATTATAGGAAAATGCTGGCTGAAGTTGATGTCGTAAGCATTGCAGTCCCGACAACTCTTCATTATAAGATTGCGAAAGAGGTTCTTGAACAGGGAAAGGATGTTCTTATAGAAAAACCGATTACCTCCGAAATTAACCATGCCAGGGATCTTCTGGAGAAAGCCGCGAAAAGAAAATGTATAATTCAGGTCGGGCATATTGAACGTTTTAATCCCGTAATAATAAGTTTTCAGAAAATCCTGACGGAGCCTAAATTTATAGAAGCTCACAGGTTGTGCAAATATAATCCCCGGGGAACTGACGTGAGTGTTGTCCTGGACCTGATGATACACGACATAGATATAATCCTTAATATGGTGAATAGCCCTGTTGATAATGTGGAAGCTGTCGGAGTGGGTGTAATACATAAGACAGCGGATATCGCCAATGCCAGGATGAGGTTTGGAAACGGGTGTATAGCCAATCTTACCACGAGCAGGGTTTCTCCGAGGAATCTTAGAAAAATCAGAATATTCCAGCCAAACACTTATATTTCTCTGGATTATGAAAAACAGCATGGGGTCCTTTACCAAAAGAAGATGTTCAGAATAGCAAAAAAAGAAATTCCTTTCGAGCGGGTAGAGCCCTTGAAAACCGAGTTGGAATCTTTTATAAGCTGTGTCAGGCACAGGATAAATCCTGTTGTAAGCGGCGAGCATGGAGCAAAAGCCCTTGAAGTCGCTGTCCGGATAGCCGACCAGATAGAAAAAGGCCAACATGGGAAATAGATATTTTATAGTCGCCGGAGAGCATTCCGGCGATCTTCATGCGTCGAATCTTGTAAAACAGATTAGAGAAAGGGATCCTTCCGCGGTTTTTTCCGGTGTGGGAGGCCCTTTAATGGAGAAAAGCGGGGTAAAGCTTCACTACGATCTGACTGCTGTTTCGGTTATAGGTTTTATCGAAGTTTTAAAAAATATCAAATATTTCAGAAAAGTCTTTTTTTCGGTGGTCAATATTATAAGGTCCGACAGTCCGGATCTCGTTATACTTGTCGATTATCCCGGTTTTAATATGCGTTTAGCGAAATTTGTCAAAAAAATGGGCATAAAAGTTCTTTACTATATCAGTCCGCAAATATGGGCGTGGAAACCCGGCAGAGTAAAAAAAATGGCCGAAATCGCGGACAAATTAATGGTAATTTTCCCCTTTGAAAAAGAATATTATAAAAAGACTTCCCTGGATGTTGAATTTGTCGGGCATCCGCTTGTGGATATTTTGGAAACCCGATTGAGCAAAGAGGAGTTTTGGGACAAATTCGGATTTTTGCCGGGAGAAAAAGTTATCGGGCTTTTACCGGGAAGCAGGGAAAATGAGATTAAAAAACTTTTACCTGTTATGCTGAAAGCATGCAGGATTTTATATGAAAACTGCGGGATTAGGCAATATATAGTCGGTTGTGCTTCGGAAGAACTTGAGCCGATGATACGCAGAGAAATAGGAAAAAGCTCCTTGAAAATAGAAATCAGCATGGATTTGACTTTTGATATAATGAAATACAGCGATTTTATTATTGCGTCGTCAGGGACCGCAACTTTGCAGACCGGGTTTTTCGGTACCCCTATGATTATAGTTTATAAGGTCAGCTGGTTTACTTATTTTCTCGGCAAGAAAATGATAAAGATACCTTATATAGGATTGGCAAATGTCGTTCTGGGCGAAAAAGTCGTGCCCGAACTGATACAGAACGGCGCAATCCCGGCGGAAATCGCCCGGCAGGTTTCTGATATTATGAATAATAAGCGGAAATACGCGGAGATTAAAATGAAACTTGGAAAAATAAAAGGACTTTTGGGAGAGAGCGGCGCAAACAAAAGAGCGGCTGAAATCGCGATTAATATGGCGGGCGGATGAAAGAATACCTGCGGCTTTTAAAATATGCGAAACCTTATATTGCCTATCTTATCATGGGGCTTTTGAGTATGTTTTTCGCCACGATTTTTAGTGTGATATCACTCTGGACTCTGGTGCCTGTTATGGACAAAGTGTTGATGGGAAAAGAACTTGTGGATACCACATCGCTGAATTTCCCGTTCAAAAGTTATCTGAATTCTTTTTTGGGTTATCTTAATACCATTGACAGGATAAATCTTCTTTACGGCGCCATTGTATTTATTTTTATCTCTTTGTTCATTAAAGGCGTATTTACATTTGCCCAGAAAGTGCTTATGGAGAAAATGGGGCAGGGTGTTGTAAGAGACATAAGGAAGGATGTCTACGCTCATATACATGATCTTTCAGTCGGCTATTTTAGCGAAAGCAGGACAGGAGAGATAATGTCGCGTATTACATATGATGCTTCACTGTTGAGGGAAGGGCTTTCCGGAAGGGTTGCGGAATCGATATTTGAGGGAATGCAGCTTATTTTATGCATGTTTTTAATATTTATTATAGATTGGAAATTATCACTTATGGTTTTGCTTGTTTCCCCTGCCATAATAGGGCCTGTTTCGGTTATCGGAAAAAAGATAAAGAAACTTGCCCTTAATTCGCAGGACAGGGTCGCGGATATAAGCGCTATAATGCAGGAAACCCTTACGGGTATAAAAATAGTAAAAGCTTTTAATATGAAAGAGTATGAGAAGGAGAGGTTCGGAGCCGAAAACCAAAAGTTTTACAGACTTATGATAAAAGCTATTAAAAGAGAAGCGTTTGTAAGTCCTCTTGTCGAAATAGTCGGGATAGTTGTGCTTGCGGGAATAAGTGTTTATGGTTTTAAGCAGGTTGTCGCGGGTAATATGACCGCAGGCTGGCTTTTTTATTTTTATGGTTTGGCAGCTTCGTGTCTGAAGCCGGCTAAAACCCTGGCCAAAACAAATGTTGATATACAGAGAGCCGCCGCGGCCGCGTCAAAATTGTTTGATATTTTAGATAAGGAACCCGAAATAAAGGATGCGGACGATGCGGTTGAACTTTCCGGGTTCGCAAACAATATAGAATTCAGGAACATTTCATTCAAGTATTCCGGTTGCCGCCAGGATATCCTTCAGAATATTTCCGTTAAAGTTGAAATAGGTAAAGTGTTGGCGATTGTCGGGCCGAGCGGGGCGGGAAAATCCACTATGGTGAACCTTATCCCGAGGTTTTATGATCCTGCCGCGGGGGCTGTTTTGATAGACGGTCAAGATATACGGCGGTTCAAACTTGAATCTCTCAGGCAGAAGATAGGAATTGTCACACAGGATACTATATTGTTCAATGATACGGTAGCCAATAATATCAGCTACGGCGATAGGAATCTCGAGGTTGGAAAAATTGTGGGAGCGGCGAAGCGGGCAAACGCGGATTCTTTTATAAGAACCCTTCCAAAAGGGTATGATACCGTAATAGGTGAGAGGGGCGCAAAGCTTTCCGGAGGTGAAAAGCAGAGAATGACGATTGCAAGAGCGCTCCTGAAAAATCCCCCGATATTGATATTGGATGAAGCGACATCTTCCCTTGACACTGAGTCTGAGAGATTGGTGCAGGATGCTTTGAATGTCCTTATGAAAGGGAGAACTGTGTTTGTGATCGCACATAGGCTTTCGACAGTTAAAAACGCCGATTCTATAATCGTACTTGAAAACGGCATGGTGGTACAGCATGGTACGCACAGCGAGCTTTTGAATGATGAAAAAGGGCTTTATAAAAAACTTTATAATCTTCAGTTTAACCTCTGATAAATATGGCTATGCATTCTTTTTTGACTAATATATTCGGGTTTGTTTTCGGTTGTTTTTTGAGATTGATCTGCAGTACAAATAAAATAACCGCAACACGAAGTGATATCTTCGATAAATATGCGAAAGAGGGAAGTAACATCTTCGCATTCTGGCATAGCAGGCTTTTTTTCCACACATATTACTATTTTCGCTACTGCAAAAGTAAAAAATTATCAGCACTTGTAAGTATGAGCAGGGATGGAGATTACGCCACTGCTCTGGCCCTGAATTTCGGGTTTGATGTTATAAGAGGGTCTTCCAGTAAAGGCGGCCAAAAAGCGGTAAAAGAGATTGCATCGAAAATTATGCGCGGCAATAATGTGGCTATTACCCCGGATGGGCCCAGGGGCCCGGTTTTCAGGGTAAATGACGGTATAATTAAAATTGCCCAATTGACCGGCGCGCGAATAATTCCGGCAAGTTATGATGCGAGCGGCAAATGGACACTCAGAAGTTGGGATAAATTTATTCTTTTAAAGCCTTTCGGCAGGGTTCATATCGCGTTTGGAGATCCGATTGAAGTGCCCAGAGATATAAAAGAAACTGATATGGAGAAATACAGGGAGCGTTTGGAGAAGGCGCTGAACGGGCTGGACAATATATGCGCCGCGAAGTTAAATATAACCGCTTAATTCAGCGGCAGTTAAAAAACCCTTGAAAATACAGTGATTTTTGTTAATATAAACCCTGCTTTCCTTTTTGGGGAATACTGAAAAGGGGATTGGATTCCGGTTTTTGATAATAAAAAACAATATGAACCGAAAAGTATTCTTTTGGAAAGCCGGGTATTTCAAGAAGTCGAGATCGGAATCCCAAAGCAAAAGGAGGAAGTTGTGCCAGTAGTCACTATTAAAGAGTTGCTCGAAGCGGGGGTTCATTTTGGGCATCAAACTCACCGGTGGAACCCGAAGATGAAGCGCTATATTTTTGAATCGCGTGATGGAATTTATATCATTGACCTTCAAAAAACAGCGTTGCAACTGGAAGAAGCGTATCGTCTGATAAAGGAAACAGTTTCTGCGGGTTTTGATGTGTTGTTCGTGGGAACAAAAAAACAGGCCAAAGAGTGCATAAAAGACGCGGCCGATAAATGCGGTATGTATTATGTGAACGAGAGATGGCTTGGAGGAACGCTTACCAATTTTATTACCATAAGAAAAAGTATAGCAAGGCTTAATGAAATCGAGAAAGAAGAAGAGGAAGGTATATTTGAAACTCTCCCAAAGAAAGAAGTGATAAGCATATTAAAGGAAAAAGAACGCCTCAGAAAATATCTTCAGGGTATCAGGGATATGAAGCGGCTGCCCGGAGTAGTTTTTGTGGTTGACCCCAAAAGAGAAAAAATCGCAGTTATGGAAGCAAGAAAACTTAAAATAAAAGTTATTGCTATTGTCGATACCAACTGTGACCCCGATATTGTGGATATCCCGATACCGGGAAATGACGACGCTATGAGGACAATTTCTTTGATTGCCAATAAAATCGCCGATGCGGCGCTTGAGGGGAATGAGGGAAAATTAAAGAGGATGACGGAAGAGGCGGAAAGCGATAAAGGCAAAGAAGATATTTTGAAAAAGAAGTCGGAAGTCGAAGAGACGATAGAAGAAGATATAGACAAAAAAAAGAAAAAAGAAGACAAGAAAAAACCCAAAAGAAAAATAATAACCAGGCTGAAAAAAGACGAAAAACCGGAATAGGCATCTTATAAGCAGAATCCGATTGTTTTATAGCTTGTGTTTTCGTTTTGGATATTTGTGAGAAAAGGAGTAAAAAATGGATATAAGTGCAACCCAGGTCAAAGAATTAAGGGATAAAACCGGTGCCGGTATGATGGATTGCAAAAAGGCGCTCGCGGAAACCGGAGGCAATACGGAAAAAGCAGTGGATATTTTAAGGAAAAAGGGTCTTGCGGCTATTTCCAAGCGCTCGGGCAGAGTCGCAAAGGAAGGTTTGATAAGAATAAAAATTTCAAGTGACGGCAAAAAAGCCGCTTTAGTCGAACTGAATTGCGAAACCGATTTCGTGGCTAACAATGAAAAATTCAGAGTTTTCGCGGATAAAGTGCTTGAAATCATTTATCAGAACGGCGAATCGGCAAAAGAGAGCGGGGAAATTACCGATTTAATAGGTGATATCGGAGCAAGCATAGGGGAAAACATCAAAATAGGCAGAGTTAAAATGCTTTCGACAAAAGGGTGTTTTATCTCTTACATACATCTCGACAATAAGCTTGGCGTTATAGTAGATATCACATCGGATTTGGACGACGGAGTCAGGGTAGTCGGGAAAGATATTGCTATGCAGATAGCGGCGGCAAGCCCGCTTTGTGTAAGCGCCGAAGAGGCTCCCAAAGATGTTCTGGAAAAAGAACGGGAAATTTTTGCCGATCAGGTGAAGGGAAAACCTGCCAATATTGTCGAAAAAATCGTGGAGGGCAAAATCAAAAAGTTTTTTAATCAGATATGCCTTTTGGAACAGGCTTTTATCAAAGATCAGGACATTTCGGTTAAACAATATCTTGAAAAAAAATCAAAGGAAACAGGAAAAGACATAAAAGTAAACGCTTTTGTCAGGGTCAGGATCGGGGAAGAATAATTATGTCCGTCCGGAAAACTTCCGCAAAATACAGGAGAATAATACTAAAACTCAGCGGGGAAGCCCTTGAAGGAGAACAATATAGCATAGACAGGGGCAAAACACTTGAAATCGCAAAGAAATTGAAAGAAATTTCCCGCACAGGTACCCAGATAGGTATTGTTATAGGCGGCGGCAATATTTTCAGGGGGTTGTCTGCGAGTGAAAAAGGTATGGATAGGACAACCGCCGACTATATGGGCATGCTCGCAACGGTTATCAATGCCCTGGCATTGCAGTCTGACCTTGAAAAAATCGGTGTTCAGACACGTGTTATGACGGCTTTTGAAATGAGAGCCATAGGGGAGCTTTATATAAGAAGAAGGGCAGTCCGCCACCTGGAAAAAGGAAGAGTTGTTATTTTTGCCGGGGGAACAGGCAATCCGTTTTTCTCAACCGATACTACGGCGGCGCTTCGCGCAAGTGAGGTTAACGCGGATGCCATAATCAAGGCTACAAAAGTGGACGGAGTATATTCTGATGACCCTATGAAGAACAGGAAAGCAAAGATGTTCAAAGATTTGACTTACATAGATGTTCTAAAAAGAAATCTTAAGGTTATGGATTCCACGGCTATTTCGCTCTGTATGGATAATAATATGCCGATAATAGTGCTTAACATGTCAAAACCCGGTGCTGTCAGAAATGTTTTACTTGGCAAAAAGATAGGAACGGTTGTCCACGGCTGATTTTGGACAGGGGGGTATCGATGGTTCTTAAAAAAATTCTTGCGGAAATGGAAGAACATATGAAAAAAAGTGTGAAGAACATTCATGACGAATTTTCTTCTATACGTACCGGAAAAGCTTCTCCTATGTTAGTGGAAAATATATTGGTGGAGTATTACGGTTCTCAAATGAAACTTAAGGAGATTGCGGGTATTACGACCCCGGATCCCAGGCTTATTGTTGTTCAGCCCTGGGATGTCGGAGCGGTTTCGGCGATTGAAAAGGCAATTATGAAGTCCGATCTCGGTATAACGCCGAACAACGACGGCAGGATTTTACGCGTGCCCATACCGGAATTGAATGAGGAAAGAAGAAAAGATTTGATAAAGGTTGTGAAAAAATTGGCCGAAGACGGGAAAATTTCCATAAGAAATATCAGACGGAATGCCAACCATGACATTGAAAAAGCATTTAAAGATGCAGCTATTACCGAAGACGCAAAGTTCGACGCCGTTGAAAAAACGCAGAAAAAAACGGATGAATACATAAAAGAAATCGATGAATTGGTTAAACACAAAGAAAAAGAAATAATGGAAGTCTGACTTTCCTTTGTAGTGTTTATACATAAAGTAATTGACATAGCCCCTTTTTTGTATATAATTTCTGCTTTGCTCTTTCTATTTTTTGGGCCAGTAGCTCAGTCGGTAGAGCACCGCCCTTTTAAGGCGGGTGTCCTGGGTTCGAGTCCCAGCTGGCTCACCATCCGCTTTCGCTTAAAGTAGTGTTTTTTACTACGGCAACTATGGCGGGCAGATTGATTTAAAAAATGTCTTATGCGACCCCATCGTCTAGTGGCCTAGGACACAGGGTTTTCATCCCTGCAACACGGGTTCGACTCCCGTTGGGGTCGCCAGGCTCATGTGCGTAACCTGGAAATAGCTGTCCAGGGATTAACGCATCATGAGGCAGACAGGTTACTTAAGCTCTTTCACAATTTAGTTGAATCTCCAAAAGTAGGGGGTCATATGGCCATGATTGCGGACATAAAGACCTATGAAGCCGAAATTGCTGATTTGGAGTATCTGCAGGCCCGTGCTGAAGCAAAGAAAACCCGTGCGGCCCAGGAAGATTTCATTGAAGCTGTACACAAGTTTTTAATGAAGCTTCCCGAAGGTTTAAGAAAGTATTTTTCTGGCAGATTAGGTTAAGCAAAAAGACAGGAGTTTAGTGCTCCTGTCTTTTTTTTTTTTTTGAATTTAATGCGGAGATTATTATGCAGCAGAGAAACTATCCCATAGGTATCCGGGGTGGGATATTGGAGAAAAAGCACGTGGCTCAAATAGGGGGAGCTATCTACACTTTCATGGCTTTGCTTGATAGGCAAACTTCGCTGGATGGCACCGTTAATTTTGGCAATTCGATTAAGTTGAGGGAATTGGCAAGTTTATTAGGAAAGTCCTGGCGCACGATTCACCGAGAAGTGTCGGCATTGGCGCAGTATGAATACATTGAAGTTAAGAAGAACGGAAACGGCGTAAGGATAAAGATTTTAAAGCCCAAGAAGCATTTTCAAGGGGATAAAGAAAATCCTCTATACCTGCCGCAGTTTCTGGATTATTTGCACGAACAATTTATAGAGAACCCCGTGCAAGCGGTAAATGACCTCGAGATATTTTCTTACCTGGTAGATAGCCTAAAAACCATCGCGGATCACTACAAAAACGGTAACCAGTCCGCGGCAAAAAAGATTTCTGATGAAATAATAAATACAGTAAATCAACCTGTGGATAAACACAGAAGCTATGACAAATCTGTCATAGCTGATATGACAAAACTGTCACAACAGCCTGTGGATAACCCTGAAGGTTATGACAAATCTGTCATAACTAAAGAGCCAACCTATGACAAAACTGTCATAGGTAAAGAACAAGGTTATGACAACTCTGTCACATCTGACAAAAACAGACCTGACAAACTTGTCATAACTGACCGACGACACAGAAGCAGTAACAGCTTTAGAATAAATAACAGCTGTTACAGCTGTAGTCTTGTGGATAACTCCTGCTATGGTGACCTTCTTCTTGCAATAGAGAAACTGTGCTATTTGCCGTACGGTTCGGTAATGACAAAAAAAGATAAAGCTCTGATTAAGGAAGGGATACAGGCCTTTTGCGCAATAATGAAAAATCACGGGTGGTGTCTACAAGAGTGTGATAACCCCGATTTCTGCATTAAATACCTAGGAGAAGCAGTAAGTAAAGCAGCACTGAAAAAAGTGAAGTACAAGGGGTCTTATTTAAAGAAAGTATTTGAGGAAATTGTCCGGGATAGGAGCGATTCGCTGGATGCTCAGTACAAAAGAGAGAAGAAAAAGGCGGGGGAGCTGTAAAAAATACCAGGTTAATAGCCGGAGGGGAGCTGTCTATGCCGAATATAGGGAATTGCAGGTCGCAGAAATGTTTATCGACGACAAAATCAGTATTTTTAGGGGATAAAAAAACGGAAAAAGCCCAGGTGTTTGTGGCTGATGATAAGGGGAATTGTGTTGTTATAGAAGTAGAGCCCTGTGTTTATAGGGAGTACGCCATAGACAGAGTAATGGCGACTGGAATGTTTTTTAAGGCAGGTATGAGTAGGTTGCGCGAACTGTCAAGTAATTTAACACAATCTCGGCTGAGGTTATACCGGTTTTATAGAAAATAGAACCACTATATCTTGTGTTTTTGGGGGTATTTGTGAATACCATAATAAATGCAAAAAATGAAAATATGACGAAACTGCTTTATTTTAAAGGACTTACAAATAGTTCCCCAAGTTTACATACACTGTTATTATCGGACGTTGCAGGTTTCCCTGGGGTGCTGGCGGTTTATGACATAACGGGGATGTTTTGGGTTAAGATGACCATTTATTCCCCGGACCATAGACCCCACAGACTGTTTTCGCGTGGGTTAATCAATGGGGTAGGGGATGTATTCCAGATCGTAATAGATGATGCTAATTTTCACCCCCCTGCGTCCCCACGAGCCCAAGTTGCCACAGGGGGTACCCTCTATATTACCCTATGCGTGTGTGAAATCTTGAAAAAAATTTTAAAAATTTTTTAAAAACCGAGAAGGAGGCGATATCAATGATTTGAGGGTGGTAAGTCCATGTAGGTGATAGGTTGAATCAGAATTTTTAAAAAGGAGGAAGTTATGACGAAACAGAAAAGCATTTTGTTAGACGGCTTCCAGGCGGCGCTTGGAAGATTCGAGAAACTCCCCGACGGTTGGGTAAAAGATAATTTCTTGGGTATAGACTGGGGCCCAAGCTCAGAAAAACGCATGAATTGGGAAGATGCCGGGAAATTCTGCGCTGAGAAAGATAAAGAAGGCCGGATGCCGGAAGCTCACGAGCAGATAAGCCTGATAGATTTCGGTAAAATCTTTCCTGTAATAAACCCCGAGTTTTTCCCGGACACAAAGACCTGCGACTGGTACTGGACGAGAACACCTGTTGCCGCTTATCCGGGCATCGCGTGGACGGTGAATTTCTACCGCGGCGACGTGGGCAACTCCAATAAGGTCTTCGATAACTATGTGCGGCCCGTGCGCCCCAGCAAGTAGTTTGACTTTTTGAGGAAGGAGCTTGTATGAAAAAAGAATTATTAAAGCTTAAGTGGTCAATGATTGTTCATGCGGCTGATGACACATGTGACAGCTGCGATCTCAAGGGTATACAGAATATCTGTACATTGTGCCCGGTGGTTTTGTTTCTTAAAAGCCTGTTAAAAAGAGATAAAAAGCATGACGAATAAGTCGGAAGTTGAAATGGCGATTGCCTTGGCAGAAGCCGAAACGGGTGTCAGAGGAGGGAAAGGAGATATCCCTCTTTGTTGTGTTGCTAAATCCAGGGCCAGGCGTTGGACCGAAGAAGAGGATCGATTTGTTTTGGAGAATCATGGCCGGTTGTCGGAGAAGGAAAGCGCAAAAAGGCTTAAAAGAACTTTGGTGGCTGTGCATATCCATAAAGAGCGAGAAATGAAACTCAAAGGTATATCAAAAAGTCCGAGTATTATGACTGCGGAGCAGGTAGCAAACGGGTTGGGTAAGGACAGTAAATCTATCCATTTACTCATGGATAGAGGACTTATGCCTTGTAGACGCCTGCCAAGCAGCAGAGTAATGCGTGTTATTGATCGTTTTGCGTTGTTGAAATGGATAGTTAATCCAGAGAACTGGCTTTACTTTAGACCAACCCGGGTTGGGAACTTTTGCAGAAAAAGTAAAAGAGGCTATGGTGATTATGATTATGCATTCTGGGAAAATGCCCGGGCAGCTGTATTGAAAGCTTGTCGCAGATGGAAAGATGAGTGGCTAACACCAGGACAAGCCGCTCATAGACTTAAAATTAAAGCGTCCGGGACAAGATATATTAATGTGGCAATTAAAAAGGGTATTTTAAAAGCAAAACGATGGGGTAATTGGTGGGTCAGGAAGAGTGATTTACCTTCCAGAGGGAAAACGATTAATTTCAAAGGCGACATTGTCCAGTGGGATGAGTGCGATTAAAAAATTTTGCGGAGAACAGGAGTAGTTTAAAGAAGGGAGAAGGTGATGGTAGACAAGAAAAACAACAAAGGCGGCGTTTTCAACGAGACAAAAAAGAGCCTTGAAGAAGCCGCTGCTATCGTGAAAAAACTTGATCTTGAAGACTTTATTGGGCACATCAGCAAAGAGGATAAAACCCCGGACAAGACATTACGCCTGGCCCGCGCGGCATATGGCTTCAGGAGAGAAGCACTGCAGTTGGAAAAAGAAGAAGATGAGGCAAAAAAAGTAAAATAAAAACATCGAAGGTGAAATGTTCTCCGCAAAACTTATCGATGAAAGGGATGAGATGAAAAAGAAGAGGAAAGTTGTAAGAAAAGAAGAGAAAAAGCACTTTTTGAAAAACCACGCTGTGCTAGCAAAAAAGGCCTTTAGTGAAAAAGACAAGGCTTCTTTAAGAGAGCTGGCGTCTGTTT
>JAQUNG010000004.1:39588-41653 GCA_028717725.1 bacterium
TTACAGAAAGGTTTTTAGGTATTCAGAGAAGACCATAGACTGCGATTTAATGGCGGGTTTGAAACGTGTATATGAAGAGTTTAATTAATGGATAATGCAGGCGGGGGAATTAAGGTCCCCCGCCGATCCGCAGAACAAGCCTGTGGACCACAGCGTAAGCTGCTGCATGTGTGGATAAAAACATTAGAGCAGAGCGGCAGCTGATTGTAAAGGAGGTTTTACATGAAGAGTCCGTTGGCATATGTAGGCGGAAAAAGCATTTTATCAAGGGAAATAGCAAAGATGATCCCCGAGCATAAAACCTATTGTGAAGCATTTGCCGGCGCCGGCTGGGTGTTTTTCCGGAAGGAGCCATCTGATGTGGAAGTTTTAAACGACCTAGATAGTGATTTAGTTTCTTTTTACAGGGTGCTGCAAAATCATTTGGAAGAGTTTTTAAAACAGTTTAAATGGCTTTTAACTTCAAGGGAGGTATTTGATGACTGGAAGAACCAGATCGAAGGCCGAGGTTTAACGGATATCCAGAAAGCAGCCCGGTATTTTTATCTCCAGAGGTTGTGTTTTGGTGGCCGCGTGAAAAACAGGTCATTTGGGGTTGAGGTTGATGACGCGCCCAGGATAAATCTTTTGAGGATTGAAGAAGAGCTGTCACATGTCCATTTGAGG
Source organism: bacterium (assembly GCA_028717725.1). Lineage (GTDB taxonomy): Bacteria > Auribacterota > UBA6266 > UBA6266 > UBA6266 > UBA6266. Next base: position 40,255 of record JAQUNG010000004.1, read on the forward strand.
TTGGTGGGCGTAACAATAGAAAATCTTGATTGGAAGGAGTTTATTGCGCGATACGACCGCACGGAGACGTTTTTTTATCTGGATCCGCCTTATTACCTGAAGCCCTGTTATAAGCATAATTTTGAGGGGATTAATAGTTTTGTTGAGCTCAAGGATACTCTCCGGGATATTAAAGGGAAATTCATTTTGAGCCTGAATGATCATCCGGAGATAAGGAATATTTTTAATGATTTTAAGGTTCGGCCTGTAAAGTTGAATTATTCCGTGTCGAAAGAAAAGGTTACCCAGGGCGAGGAGTTGATAATAAGCAATTTTCAAGAGGAAAAAGGAAATGAACTTTTTGATTTTGAGGATTTAAAAGATGAAGGGACCGAAGGCACATAAATCAGCTAATTGGTGTTTGTACAGGGTTTTTACTTATAAGACACCTGTGCTTGTGGACGCTTACCGCCGCAAAGCGGATGCGAACAGAGATAAGGGCTATTTGACTCAGGTGACGGGGGATCTCTATGAGGTCCTTCCCAAGGGGAAGAAGTGTGTCTGCCTGGATATGAGGGGGTAAATATGGTTTTTGTTGAAGGTCTTTTTGGCAGCGGTAAAGCAAGATATAGGGAATTAGCAAAAGAGAATCGAAAAGAGTTATTTAAAAGTGTGAGGGAGATAAAAAAGACACAGAGGGCGGCTAAAGGAGGATGTGTGCGATGGTTAAAAATAAAAATAAACAGGATCCAACAGTAAGATGTTGGCGTTGTGGTGGAAAACATAAACTCAAGCCCACGGCAATAGGAATTAAAAAAGATCACTATGCGGTTATAGATGGTCATTCGCGTGGTGCCACTGTAGACATGCCATTATGCAGAGACTGTTCTTTTTCTTTACTTGGGTGGATGCAGGCCCGGCATTTTAAAAGATACAAGAAAAACGGATATTTATATTTTGAAGAGCGGGATCAAATGGGAAAACTTTTTTATAGGAGTAGGAAGGAGCTGAAATGAAGTGTTTTCATCATAATGACTTGGATGGTTGGTGCGCCGGCGCGATAGTGTTTCACGCCTCAGATAAAAAGTGCGAGATGATAGAGATAGATTATAAGGACAGGTTTCCCCTGGAAGTTGTGGCGCTCGGGGAAAAGGTTGTGATTGTTGATTTTTCAATTAAGCCGCCGGTTATGAAAGAGCTATTAAAAAGGACCCGGGATATCCTCTGGCTGGACCACCATAAAACAGCTATGGAATACGAGAAAAAATATGGGGTGGTAATACCAGGGATCCGTAGCAACGATTATTCCGGATGCGAGCTGGCGTGGATGGTTTTATGTGAAGGCAAGCCTATGCCCAGGGCGGTGGAGCTTATAGGCGATATGGATAAGTGGGCGTGGAAGTTTGACAAAGAAACTTCC
>JAQUNG010000005.1 GCA_028717725.1 bacterium
AGCGCGGCGTCGCCGTCTTCTTTAATTCTTCGGATAACATAGTCGGTTTTCTCCCGTTCATTCCCTTCAAAAAAACTTATGATGTTTTTCTTGGGTATCCGGCATTTTTCCAGCAATACCCTGGCTTTTCTCGTATCTTCCGCGATGATAAAATGGGAAGTCCTGAAGATTTCCGCCGCGCGGGGAGAGATATCATCCAGATTGCCGAGGGGCGTTGCCACAACATATAAAACGGGCGTTTTCAAATGTTTTGTCGTCCCGGCGAAATATTTTTCTTATATTCTTCGGCCACCTTGATTCTTTTGGAAATCGCGGGGTGGCTGTAAAGTAAAAACTCGATTATCCTGTTAGGCTCTTTGTTGGCCAGGTTCTGTTCCGCCAGCTTTGTCATTCCCGATATAAACGCGTCCGGGTTCCCTGTTTTCTCCAAGGCAAACCTGTCGGACTGCCTCTCGAAAAACCGTGAAAGCGCGTTAAACGTGGGCATAGCCACAAGCTGGATGACATATATCAGCAAAGCGATAAGCGGGAAAGTAGCTATATTATAAAATTCAATATAACCGTGATATCTTATATCGACCAGCCCTTTAAAAATCATATTTATCAAAGCGAAACTGACAATATAAAAAAAGGCGCCCGCGTATAAAAATTTATATATATGCCTGAACCGATGGTGCCCGAACTCATGGGCCACAATGGTCTCAATCTCATCCTCCGAATAATTTTTCAGAAGCGTGTCTCCGAGTATTACTTTCTTGGTGTTACCCATTCCGGCAAAAGCCGCATTTGCTTTTTTTGTTTTCTCGCTCAATATCCATTCATAAACACCGAGAAGCCTGCCGCCCTCCTTTTCAATGAACCCTTTTATCCGTTTTTCGAGGCTTTCATTCTCAATCGGCTTCAACTTATAAAAAAGCGGGAGTATAAGCGACGGATATACCTTGCTCATAATTACGCTGAATATTATCCATATGACAGCCGTCCATATCCACCAGCTTCCCGGCTGTTTCCACAAAAGAAGATACAAAGCCTCCATAAGGATAAGTTTCATCAAAACTCCGATAACAAGTTTCTTTGCCTCATCCTTGAACCAATTAAACCGGTTAAGGTTGGAAAGGGCGTATTTATGCTCTATATGATAAGAACCGTAATAATGAAGGGGAAGGAATATTACCCAGTTGATGACGGCAAAAGCTATCAGATATACCGCGTTCAGAGAAATAAAATGGACTACCCGCCCGTAACTTTCGGGTATGTTTTTCTCCGCTATTTTCATAAGGTTCAGCGAAAGGGGCGTCATAAAGAAACAGAGCAATACGGTAACGGTCAGGACAATGTCCGCGAGAAAAAGCAGGTTGTTGATTTTTTCGTATCTTTTAGCGTCTCTTTTTATTTCAGCCATTATTTTTTCGCCTTTAACACTTCCTGCTTACGAAGTAAGCGCGTCCGCGGAACGCGGACAATTAAACAGTTAAATGATTCAATGCTTTAAAAGTTCAATAGTTGAACAATCCGGCGGTTCTGACTACTAAACTTAATTTCTAACTATTTCACATTCGCGACGCCCATCATAATAAATACCATCACAAAAAGGGCCACTGTTTCGATTACTCCAAGTACCATGATATAGTTGCCGAAACCTTTACCCGTTTCCGCCATCGCATCGGAAGCAGCCGCGCCGGCCCTGCCCTGCATAAGAGCGCTCATTCCCAAAGCAATGCCCGCAAGAATCCCGGCCGCCCAAAGATATACGCCCGTGCCGGCTTTAGCCGACAGGGTGTTCATAACGATAAAACCGTAAATCGTCTGCGACAAAGGCGCGCCGACAAAAACCGTGAGAATAAAAGGAGCCGCTTTGCTCTGCGCAAAACATTTTTTCCATGCTCCGACGGCCGCCATCCCTGCGGCGCCTGTCCCCAATGCCGATCCCACGGCCGCCAAAGTCAAGGCCGCGGAAAACCCCAAATCCTGAAACTGCGATAAAATATTTCCGGTCATTATTCCCTTCCTCCTATTTCAATTCTATCATTTACCAAGTCCGCCCGCTGTCCTTTAAACGGGCTATACTCCACTCCCGACCATTCCATGTTCAAATGGTTTGAAAACTCCAACACATTGAGTCTCACGCCGTGCACGAGAACAGCCATGGCGCCCAATACAATATTCAGTCCGTGCCCTATCAGAAGAATCAACGCCGTAGCCAGTCCCGCCGCCGCGGACGACCAGCCGAAGCCTTCCGCGATCTGGTTAAAGGCATCCGCTATAGCGACGGATGCCATCCCCACGGCAAAAAGCCTTATATAAGAAACCACGTCGGAAAAACTGCCTATGATGCTTAAAAAGGTCGTAATGAGCCGCGGGAAAAGATCTTTGAAAAAACTTTTGAACGGGACGCTGAAAAACAGCACCGCGGAAATACCGCACACGAAAAGCCAGACGGCAAAGGCGGGAAAGTCGGCGCCGACAATAAATGTCCTCGCGAGAAAAAACGCTCCCCATATCACGGCAATCCATCCTAAATCCGCGGCAAAAATAACCGAAGGCATCTTTCTCACAGCCAGCCAAACATGCGCTATCGTAAGCTGTAAGGCTCCTATAATAAAACACAGCTCTTTCATATTGGAATCAACCGTCAGCCACGGCATCAGCGGCTTGAATGCCTGTTTTATCCAGACCTGCCCGAAAACAGTGCCGGTTAAAACACCCCATACAATCGTCGCGACACTCAAAACATACATAAGGAACAAAGGTCTTTTGTCTTTAATCTTATCGCGCAGTTTGAGATTTACGAAAATCACGGCGGCCAGTATTAAAGCGCCGTAACCCGCGTCACCGATAAGCATCGCAAAGAAAACCGAGAAAAACAGGAGAAAAACCAGGCTTATATCCACTTCCCTGTATCCGGGCACTGTTTTTATTATATTAAAAACCGGCCTGATAAGCTCCACCCATCCCGGATTTCTCACAAGTGTAGGGACATTATCCCCGTCCGAGGGTTCTTCTATTAAAACCGCCCATTGATTTTTCTCAGCCGCTTTTTCCAGGTCCCCGGCCTTATCGAAGGGACAGTATCCTTTCAGATAAGCAAGTTCCCCCTTTTTCCCCATCCCTGAACGGGCTTTTTCAAATTCCATTTCTTTTTCCATGTGTCCGAGCATAGCTTTCAACTCGTCCCTATATTGCGCGTAATTTTCAAGGGTTTTGTTTATTTCCCCGACCTTATCATCGATTCCTTTTTTCTCCGCCCTGATTTCAGCAAGCCTTGTTTCGGGAAACTCAAGTGTTTTAAAAGAAAACTCCCGCTCTTCGCCGGAGACAAGCACACACCGCACTACACCGCCGCTTTTTGAAATTATCTCCCCAAAAACATCCGATGGCACGGAATTAAACTCTTTAACCGGCAGTTCGGCAAGATAAACATATAATCCTTTCGTTCTGATTCTCTTTACGAGGGAAACGTCGAAATCCCCCCAGTCGTCCCATTTGTCTATATGCCTTTGCAGTTTGGCGGATTTTTCCGAAAGCCTGTTCCTGTAATCCCTGATATCCAGAATCTCGTTTATTATTTTTCCCCAGTTCTCGATTTTTTTGACGGTTAAATCTTTTGCCGACGGAGAAAGTATTTCCAGCGCTCTTGATATCATATAAATGTCTTTCTGAACCTCGTCGACCGCGTGGCTGTGCGGAGATTCAATATTCTCAACGTGGACGAGTCCCAGAGAGGAAAGTTCGTCCAGGGCGTCCGACGCGTCTTTGCCCTGCACGACAATATTAATTTTCTTCATGGGCACTATCATATAATAATCCTGTCGCGATAATATCAGGCGGCGGCAAGTTCCAGCACTTTTTCTATTTTTTTCTTTGCTATCTTGCTCCTGCCCACCGCGTTGGTTTCCTGATCCCCTATATATATCCTTATCGTTTTTATGTTTTCTTTACACTCGGGTATCTTAACTTTTTCAAAAAGATTTACCCTTTGCATCGTGGTCTTCAATTCCTTGTTTAAAAGTTCGTGCTGTTTCTCCACGATTTTATTTCTCGCAAGCACCTCCGCCAGTTTCCTTATTTCCTCAATGGCGTAATCCACCCACAGGGGCATAACAAAAAGGTCGTAATCGGGATCGGGAAAATCAACTCTTCTAAAAACGGGAATGTTTACCCCTGCAATATTATCTGAGGAAGTAACAATATCTTTAGGCTTTACCCATTTGGCAAGGTCTATGCCCGGTTCCGCGAGAATTCCTATCCAGCTTACCATATTTTTTTTAATTTCCTCTACCTCCCCGCGGTGTTTTTTGAGCTGGGCTTCGGTCTTGCGCACTTCTATCTGCAGTTGTTGCTGCTTAAGCTGAAGAGTGGGCAGATATCTCTGAAACTGCCCGAGAGAATCCCTCTGGCTTTTCAATTCGCCTTTTGTAAATTTAATTTTTTTTCTTGCCATCTGTCAGTTTTTCTTTCCTGCCGCCGAATTATTATTCCCATCTCCGGCGCTCAATTCTTCGACTGTTCTCGGGCCTTCTTCTATTCCTTCTCCCTCTTCTTCTCCGGCGCGCGGCTCCTGCTCAACAGGGGTTTTTGATTTGGGCCAGAACTTGTTTGTCATCTCTGTTTTTATCCCGGTTTCTTCGGGAGAAAAACATTCCGCCATTATCTCCCAGCCCCTATCAAGGGCTTTTTCAAGAGGCACATTCACTTTAAGCGACATAAGTTTTTCTTCGAACAGGGCACCGTATTTGAGCAGTTTTTCATCCCACTTGCTCACCTGAAAACCCATAGCGAGTTTCTCTTTTGTCTCTTTAAAATCGGCATACAGCTGTATCATTGTATCCATAACCGTTCTGTGGTCTTCTCTCGTTTTCCCGTTAACCTGCTGTTTTAACCTGCTCAGCGAACCAAAGGGTTCAATTCTTCCATTCCTCAGATAAAACTGCCCCTCGGTAATGTACCCGGTGTTGTCCGGCACGGGATGGGTTACATCGTCGCCCGGCATAGTGGTAACCGCAAGCACGGTTATAGAACCCTGATCGGAAAAATCAACCGCTTTTTCGTATCTCGCCGCGAGCTGGCTGTATAAATCCCCCGGATACCCTCTGTTGGACGGAATCTGCTCCATCGTAACGGCGACTTCTTTCAGGGCGTCGGCAAAATTCGTCATATCCGTCAGCAGAACCAGGACGTCCTTGCCTTTAATCGCGAACTGTTCCGCGACCGCGAGACACATATCGGGCACCATGATACATTCCACCGTCGGATCAGACGCCGTATGGACAAACAGTATGGAACGCGATAACGCTCCGTGTTCTTCAAGCGTATCCCTGAAAAACAGGAAATCGTCGTATTTTAATCCCAGGCCGCCAAGTATTATCACGTCGACTTCCGCCTGCATCGCTATTCTGGCGAGAAGTTCGTTGTAAGGTTCGCCGGCAACGGAAAAAATCGGGAGTTTCTGCGACACTACAAGGGAATTAAAAACATCTATCATCGGGATGCCGGTCCTGACCATCCTGTTGGGAATGATCCTCTTCGCAGGATTGACGGAAGGGCCGCCTATTTCCACCATATTATCCGCAAGAGAAGGTCCGTTGTCCCTCGGTATTCCGCTGCCGTTAAAAATTCTGCCCATCAGGTTATCCGAGAAAGAAACCTGCATCCTGTGTCCTAAAAACCTTACTTCATCGCCGGTGGAAATCCCTCTGCTTCCCGCAAATACCTGGAGAGAAACCTTGCTCCCGTCGAGTTTTATCACCTGGGCAAGCGATTTTCCCCTCGAAGTATTTATTTCAGCAAGCTCCTGGTTGCCCACTCCCTCGGCCTCAACGGCTATAACATCCCCGACTATCTGAAGTATTCTGCTGTACACTTTACGCATAAATTTATCCTTTGTCTTTTACATTCTTTTCAACTTTTTCTTTCAAAGATTTTTGCCGTTCTCCGAATTTGCCGCTTCCCCACGGATCCGAATTCCAGTTTTTGAATTCCTGCCTTATTTCGTGGAAAAAATGTCTTGCCTCATCTTTTGTCCCGAAGGTGAAATCCGATTTCAGGATCTCATACAAAATACCGAAAACGTATTTCTGCCTTTCGGCCGGGGTTGCGCCGTCGACTTCGTCGAACGCGTTCTGCTGGAGATAAACATCGTCGACAAATTCCCCTTTCAGGTATTCGATGAAATCACTCATAGCAGTCCCTTCTTCGCCGACAACCTTCATCATCTGTCCGACTTCGGAACTTTTGCGCAAAATATACCTTACGTATTCGACCTGTTCCCGCTCCACAACACTTTCATATTTGCTCCAGGAATCAAGAGGGTCTATCGCGGGGTATTTGCGCGCATCCGACCTCGCGCGGGACAAACCGAGAAACGCCCCGACGACTTTAAGTGTCGCCTGAGTCACCGGCTCTTCAAAATTGCCGCCCGCGGGACTGACGGTTCCTCCTATTGTAACAGAACCGATTTTACCGTTATTAAGCCGGACAATACCCGCCCTTTCATAAAAAGACGCTATGCGCGATTCGAGATAAGCGGGGAAAGCTTCCTCGCCGGGAATCTCTTCAAGCCTTCCCGACATCTCTCTCATGGCCTGCGCCCACCGTGAAGTGGAATCAGGCAGAAGAAGAACATTCAATCCCATTTGCCTGTAATATTCAGCGATCGTAACCGCGGTATAAACGCTTGATTCCCTCGCGGCAACGGGCATTGAACTTGTGTTGCATATGATGATTGTCCTTTCCATCAAAGATTTGCCTGTTCTCGGATCTTTGAGTTCCGGGAATTCGAGGAGAGTCTCCACTACTTCGCCCGCTCTTTCTCCGCACGCGGCGATAATCACTATATCGACTTCCGCATGTCTGCTCGTAATCTGCTGGAGTACGGTTTTCCCCGCTCCGAAAGGCCCCGGAATGCAATAAGTGCCGCCGAGCGCCACAGGTACAAGCGTATCGATGATTCTGACTTTGGTAATAAGAGGGTCCGCGGGTTTTATCTTTTCGGCGTAAGCCCTGATAGGCAGTTTGACCGGCCAGAGCTGCACCATTGAAACTTTTTCCGTGTTCCCTTTTTTATCTTTGATTTCCGCTATCGTATCTTTTATCTTATAATTGCCCTTCGGAGCAACCGAAGAGACTTCATATTCTTCGCGGAAAGAAAAGGGGACCGTTATATAATGCTTGAAAATTCCTTCGGGAACCGATCCCAGGAAATCACCCGCTTTCACCTTGTCTCCCTTTTTCGCCTCCGGAGTAAATTCCCATTCCTGCTCGTAAGAAAGCGCATTTAAATAAACACCCCTTTTGAGAAAATATCCACACTCTTTCGCAATCTGCGGAAGCGGATTCTGAAGCCCGTCATAAATCTGCGTCAAGAGCCCCGGCCCAAGCTCAACGGACAAAAGTTCCCCGGAAAATTCCACTTTATCACCGACTTTCAGGCTCTCGGTATTTTCATACACCTGGAGGTCCGCTTTCCTTCCTCTTATCCGTATCACTTCAGATTTTAACTTTTCGTTTCCCGCAACGGCATACGCGACCTCGTTCTGGAGGACATAATTTTCAAATTCGGCTACTATCATATTGCCGTTTATGGCTGATATTTTTCCTGTTCTTTCGCTCATTCCTTAAGCTCCTTCTCGGGCTGTAAAAGTCCTATCGCTATTTTTCTGCCTTCTTCGGTCCTGATATTATCCCATTTATTCAGGATTTGAAGTTTCAAAAAATAAACAACCAGAAAATGTAAATCAAAAAAATGCTGATTTTCTATTTCTTCAAGCTTTTCCCATCTTGCCGTATCGATTTTTCTCTCGACCTCCAGCGGCGTTTCCTCGCCCGAAGCCTCCGTAACCGCCGCGGCGAGAAACGGGTCGGGGACATATTCTCCCCGGAAATAATCCGCGCCGTCTCTGCCTAATTTTTTCGCTCTCGTGTTCACAAGTTCGTTTCTAAGGGACGTCTCGAATTTTTCCCATGCTTCAAGCGCGCTTTGGGTGACATGCCCGGGCTCGGACGGAACAAGTAAAGAGTTTTTAAGAACCGAAAAATCTTTTTGAGGCAAGTGTTCGGAGCAATAGGTTAAAAACCCTTCATTGGGCATAGGCGGTTTCGACCCGAAAGAGAGCATCGGCAAAGAAGCGCACAGATAATAATAACTGCGGTTCACAATATTCCCCGTTTATTTTTTCTTCTCTTTCTTCTCTATGATTTCCCTTATTTGCGGACTTATATAAGCCGAGAGGCATTCGGCGACGCTTTCATCCGAAAAATCAAAGCGGGATTGTCCGCCGTCAAAACTTACCGTAAAACCGGCATCCAAATTTTTAACAGGCTTTATTTCCACTTTTTGCTTCAATTTATTTTTAAAAAACTCTATCAACCCTTTCCCCATGCTTTCCGCTTCTTTTTCATTCAGGCAAACCTGCGCGCCGGATATTTCCCCGCCGCTCTTCATAAAAGACATGGCCGCATCCGTTATTATTTTCTGCATTATATCTTTGCTCATCGCTTTAGATACCTCTTCTTTCAATATCCCCTCGAAAAGGTTTATTATTTCGTCTTTCATCGAAAGCATTACGCTGCGGAACGCCTGGTTTATCGCTTTTTTTGAATTTTCGGTTATGCGGGCGGCGTCTTTCTCGGCGGTTTTTTTTATTTCCTCGGCTTTTTGTTTGGCCGCAAGCAGCACCTGCTTTGCTTCTCCCTCGGCGTCGGAGATAATTCTGTCGGCTTTTTCCTGCGCGGATTTGACGCCTTCGCGGTTAATCTTGTCTAAAAGACTTTGAAGTTTTTCTGTCATACCGGATACTCCTGTTCATGTAATAAGTGAAATATCTATATTACTTTTCAATCCCGAAAAATTCAAGTATTCTGTCTAGTTCATCCAGCGAATAATATTCTATTTCTATCCTGCCCTTGCTTTTTCTGTCTTTGATTTTTACTTTTGTTTTCAATACTTCCCGAAGTTTGTTTTCCAGATGTTTTATATGGGAAGGGATTTCTTTCTGTGTTTTTTGCCCGGCGGCATCCCGCGCCTGCGATTTCGCGTTTATAAATTCTTCCAGTTGCCTGACAGACATCCCCCCCCTGACTGCTTTTTCCCCCGTTTCAATTTGTCTCTGCGGGTTTTTAATGCCCAAAATTACTTTAGCATGCCCTAAAGTCAATTCTCCGTTTTCAAGATATTTTCTTAATTTCGAGGGCAAAGAAAGCAGTCTCAGAATATTAGCCACCGTGGCTCTGTTTTTCCCAACCTTTTGCGCCACAAGCTCTTGTGTCAACCCAAAGCTGTCCATAAGTTTTTTATATCCATCGGCTTCATCAATCGGATTCAAATCTTCTCTCTGGAGATTTTCTATCAGCGCCAGTTCAAGGGATTCTTCGTTATTAGCCGTTTTAATGATAGCGAATATTTTGTCCATTTTGAGCTGTTTCGCGGCCCTATATCTTCTTTCCCCCGCTATCAGTTCATATCCGTCACCGGCTTTCCTCACGGTTATAGGATTAAGGATACCCTTTTCCTTTACGGAATCCACAAGCTCTTCGAATCTTTCGCGGTCAAATTTTCTTCTCGGTTGATACACATTGGCTTTGATTTTTTCCACAGGGATATTCACAACCTGTTCCAGGGTTTCTACGGGGTGTTGTATTATAGCTCCCAGCCCTTTACCCAACGCTCTCTTGGTCAAGCTCAACCTCCTTGTTTTGTGTAACTATCTCTTGCGCAAGGGATAAGTAATTTTCTGCCCCTGCTGAATTTATATCATAATAGACAATCGGCTTTCCGAAACCGGGCGCTTCACTAAGGCGGATATTTCTGAAAATTATAGTTTTAAACACTTTATCCCCAAAATGGTTTTTGACTTCATCAACCACCTGTTTTGCCAGATTTGTCCTGAGATCTCCCATTGTCATTACAAGTCCTTCCACCTTTAAGTTTGTATTCATCTGTTTTTGGACAAGTTCAACTGTTTTCATTAACTGTATCAGCCCCTCCAACGCATAATAATCACATTGGATGGGAATCAGGACTGAATCTGCGGCACAAAGAGCATTCATTGTAAGTTGACCGAGAGACGGAGGGCAATCGATAATAATATAATTGTAGTTGTGTTTCAACGGGACAAGCTCGTCTTTAAGCTGATAATGCCTGTTTTCCAGTTCAAGAAGTTCGACTTCGGCTCCCGCAAGATCGGGTGTTGAAGGAATCACATCAAGATTTCCAAATTCCGTATGCATTATAACACCTATAAGCGGCCTGTGCCCTATAATAGCTTTGTAGATTCCTTCGCTTATCTGTGATTTGTCTATACCTACACCGCTGGTGGCATTGCTTTGTGGGTCTAAATCTATGAGAAGAACTTTTTGCCCTAATTTGCCTAGGCATGCGCTTAGATTTACTGCTGTGGTCGTTTTCCCGACACCGCCTTTTTGGTTGACAACTGCTATTATTTTGCCCATAAATCTGTCCTTTGTATTCTGTGAAAAACCGGTATGTTCCACGTAGAACAGAAAATATCACAATTAAAAATGCATATCAACAGAAAAGTAGTTTATTAGCGGGGAAATGATTAAATTGTTCCACGTGGAACAATTATATGTTTTGATTTTTTGCCCTGCCACGAATGCCTGCCGGCAAGCTCTTTGTTTATTTTTCGCGCCACATCCGACTTTTGAAGAGTCCATTCAGGGGCAACAAGTCTGTCTTTTCTGCAATCTCCCATTAACCTGTGAATAACTATGTCAGGCCTTATTCGCTCTAAAAAATTGGCCGCCTCCTGTATATACTCATCCCGGCTCATTAAGATTATCTCGTTCTTGGCATACATTTCTTCTATTGTTGTATTTTTTGCTATATACAAGTGATGAATTTTCACACCTTTAACAGGCAGCGATGATATAAAATCGGCGGTGCGGACATAGTCTTCGGCGTTTTCCCCCGGCAAACCCAATATTATGTGCGCGCAGATTTTAACCCCGGCCTTATCAGATGCCATAACAGCCGCTTCAAAGTCTTTTTTGCTGTGTCCTCTGTTTATTCTTCTCAATGTAACATCGTTTGAACTTTGCAATCCCAATTCAAGCCATACTTCCTTGTTGTCGGATATTTCCGCTATTAACTGCAGTTTCCCTGAATCCAGACAATCAGGCCGGGTGCCTATGGAAATACCTATTATTCTTTTGTCTAAAAACACGCTTTTATAAAGTGAGTCTAATATTTTTATGTTGGCATATGTATTCGTAAAGGGCTGGAAATAAACAAGATAGTATTCATTGTCTTTTGCTTTTGCTCTTATATAGTCGCCGACCTGATCCCAAACAGGAAGCTGTCTGGAAATACTGTCGGAACCGGACCCTTTTTCATCACAAAAAAGACACCCCGCTTTTGAAAGCTTCCCATCCCTGTTAGGACAGGTAAAACCCGCATCGACACATATTTTTCTGACTTTTCTGCCGTAAAGCCCCTTAAAATATGTGTTGAGAGAATAATATCTTTCACTTATCATTTTGTTGTAAGCCCTTATTTGTCTTATTAATACCTTCTTTTTTCAAATATATCATAAGTATTGAGATATCCGCGGGGCTTACCCCTGATATTCTTGATGCCTGTCCTATCGTCGCGGGCGCAATGCCGGAAAGTTTCTCTATGCTTTCCTTTTTTAGGGCCGTGATTTTCCCATAATCGAATCCGCACGGTATCTTAAAATCTTCCATTTTTTTAAACATTTCTATCTGTTTCAACTGTTTCTGGATATACCCCTCATATTTTAAATCTATAATTACTTGAAAAAGAACATCTTGAGTAATATAAGATGCGCTATTTTCCTTCGCTTCGCGAAGAGTGTCAAAATAATCCTGGCCGCTCCTGATTTTCGCCAAAAGAGATCTGTCTTTTCTAACCCTGCTTTTTTCTTCTTCGATGAGTTTCTTTTTTCCCCTTAATAAAGATATTTCCCCGTCTGTTATCGTCCCCGCGTTATATCCGTGTTCCATCAATCTTAAATCGGCATTATCCTGACGTAAAATCAACCTGTATTCGGCCCGGGAAGTAAACATTCTATAAGGTTCTGTGGTGCCCTTAGTTACAATATCATCAATCAGCACGCCTATATAAGCGTCGGATCTTTTTAACGCGAAGGGGGTTTTGCCCTGAAGGTTTAATGCCGCGTTTATTCCGGCAATCAAACCCTGAGCCGCAGCTTCTTCATATCCGGATGTCCCGTTTATCTGTCCGGCAAGAAACAGGTTTTTTATTTTTTTTGTTTCAAGCGTGGGATAAAGCTGTGTGGGATATACGAAATCATATTCTATGGCGTAAGCGGGACGGATTATAACGGCCCCTTCCAATCCCGGAATTGAATGAACCATATCGGCTTGCAAACTCTCCGGCAGACTTGTCGAAATCCCGTTAAGATACACTTCTTCTGTATTTAAACCTTCGGGCTCTATAAAAACCTGATGCGATTCTTTATCCGGGAACCTGATAAATTTATCTTCTATTGAAGGACAATATCTCACGCCTCTGCCTGTTATTTTGCCGGAATACATAGCCGTTTTCTTTATGTTTTCCATCATAATTTTTTTTGTTTGCGCCGTTGTTTTTGTTATATAACAATTTGTGGTGAAATAAGTTATAAATGGTTTTCTGAAAGAAAACGCCTGTGGAGTTTCGCTCGGCTCAACAACGCATTTGCTGTAATCAATAGTATCTCTTTTAACGCGCGGAGGTGTACCTGTTTTCAACCTCCCCAGTTCGAACCCAGCTTCTTTCAGGCTTTCTGACAGTCCGACGGAGGAATCTTCCCCGGCTCTGCCGCCGGGAAACGATCTGTCTCCGATATGAATCATACCGTTTAAAAATGTTCCTGTGGTTACAATTACCGCACCCGCAAGATAATTATCACCTTTCTTCGTCCTTATGCCTTTAACACTTCCATTTTCTATTACTAACTCCTCCGCAATATCTTCCGCCAATATTACTTTTTTATTATCTTCAAGCATTTTTCCCATTAAGGCTGAATATTTCTGTTTGTCAATCTGCGCCCTCGGGGACCAGACAGAAGGCCCTTTCGTTCTGTTAAGCATTTTGTAATGTATCGCGCTTTGGTCTGTAACAATACCCATTATTCCACCTAAACTGTCTATTTCTCTTACCAAATGTCCTTTTGCCAATCCCCCTATAGCGGGATTGCACGACATCCCGGCAATATTTTTGACGGACATTGTAAGCAAAATTACGTTTTTCCCCATTTGGGCAACAATATTGGCGGCTTCGCATCCGGCATGACCGGCGCCTATCACGATTACATCACTTTCCAATGTTTTAGTTGTTTTATCCATAGATTATTCAAATTAACCCTGTATTTTTATAATATTACCCTATATTTTTTGTATTTTATGCGCAGTTTTAAGGTTTTTATACCTATTATTAACCGCCATAACAAACAGAGTTTTTCCGCGGATTCATAATAACATTACACAAAACTACTGTTTTTGCCACAATGTTCAATGTTTTCTTATAAAATAGCTTTGTTTTTTACAATATTTTAATGATTTTCGAGAAAAATTTCGTGTTTTTCTAAAAATACACTTATTTGCCTATGCAAAACTTTGAAAAAACTTTATCAAGAACGGCTTCGTCCGTCTGCGCGCCCGTAATCCGGTCTATGGATTTTAAGGCATCGTTTAAATCTATAGATATAATATCTTCCGGCAGGCTGTGCTTAAGCGCGGTAATCGCGCCGGACAGGCTTTTTAACACATCTTCCAGCAGGCTGATTTGTCTTGAATTCGAGATAAAAACTTCTTCAAGGTCAAAATCGGGGTCTTCTACTAAAAATCGGTATATTTTCTCTTTCAATGCTTCCGTGTTTTGCTGTTTTTTCGCCGATATTTTTATAAACGGCCAACCGGGCAGTTTCTCCGTTACTTTATGCATATCCATCCTTTGCTTCAAATCGCTTTTGTTGAAAAGTATTATCCCTCTCTTGTTTTTTATGTATTTTACGGTTTTTTCGTCGTCCGGACTGAACCTCCTCGCCAGATCGAAAACCGCAAGCACAACATCGGTTGTTCTGACTTTTTCTCTCGTCATTTTCCGCCCGAGCTCCTCTATTTTGCCGGCGCAAACCCTTATCCCCGCCGTATCCGCCATAACAACCGGTATACCGCAGATATTTATCACTTCCTCAATAACGTCTCTCGTTGTCCCCGGCACAGAGGTTACTATGATCTTCCTGTTGTTCATTAAAAGGTTTGCCAGGCTTGACTTTCCCGCGTTTGTCCTGCCCGTGATTGTAATATGGATTCCGTTTCTGAACATCCCGGCTTTTTTCGCGGTGGCAACTGTATCTTCTACGGTTTTCTTTGTTTTATAAAGCCTGTTCAATATTTTAGAGACAGGTTCTACCGGCAACCCCTGATCCGAAAAGTCAAGTCCCGCCTCAATATTACACAGGCAATCCTCTATCATATTTCTGATGCTTAGTATCTTGCGCGCGCCCGATGGCTTTAGCTGGCGAACGGCGATTTGCGCGGCTTGCTCTGTTTTCGCCCGAATTAAATCAATAACTGCTTCGGCTTGAGATAGTTGCATCTTGCCGTTTAAAAAAGCCCTTTTTGTAAATTCTCCCGGTTCTGCCGGGCGGGCGCCTGATTCAAACACCATATCCAATATCTTGTTTAATATCAGCCAGCTTCCGTGGCAGTTTATCTCTATCACATCTTCTCCCGTATAAGTATGCGGCGCTTTCATAATAGAGACAATCACCTGGTCCAGCTCCTGGGACCGGAAAGACAGTGTTCCTAAATGCAATGTGTGGGAATGCGCTTTCTTCCAGCTTTCGGGGTTAATGGGATTGAAGATGCCGGACACAATCCCGCGGGCATCGGGACCGCTCAGCCTTACTATTCCTATTGCTCCCTCTCCGGGTGAGGTTGAAATTGCCGCAATCGTATCGCTTTTATACATACTGCTTTAACTTCTATCGCTTATATTGCTTATTTTCCGACCGCAGACTTCACGGTTAAAGACACATAAAATGCCTTCGAACTGTCGATTATGCGGCCGCGGATTTCTCTTTTCCGTCCCACATCTTCCCTTCTTCGACATTATGATAGACCTGCTGAATAATCGAAAGCAAATTGCTGACCAACCAATACAACACTAATCCCGACGGGAAAGAAAGAAATATGAATGTAAATATCAGAGGCATCAGCATCATCGCTTTTGCCTGCGCGGGGTCTATGCTTGCGCCGGAAAGCTTCTGCTGGAAAAACATCGTTGCGCCCATCAATATCGGAAGTACATATGTCGGATCCTTCAGCGATAAATCCGTTATCCATAAAGCGGCGCCCCCTAATGAGGCGGGCAGGTTCATATGAATATTTATAAAAGAAGCTCCTCTGAGCTCCACAGCCCTGTAAATTACTATATAAAACGCTATAAAAATAGGCATCTGAGCAAGCATTGGCAGACATCCGCCCATCGGATTCACTTTATGCTTCTTGTAAAGTTCCATTGTTTCCTGGTTGAGTTTCGCGGCGTTGTCTTTGTGTCTGGCTTTTATCGCCTTGATTTTCGGCGCCAGGTCCTGCATTTTTCGCATAGATTTAAACTGCGCCCGTGTAGCCGGATACGTGATAACTTTGGTTAAAACCGTCACTATTATTATAGATATACCGTAATTATGAAAAATCCGGTTGAACATATTCAGCAATAAAAGCAGGGCGTTGCACATCCACGGGAACCATATATCAGCTCTCAAAAAGAATGTCCAGCCGGAAAATACCAGTTCTTCGGCGCCGACATTAAGCTTTTTTAAGGCGTTATACTCCTTCGCGCCCACATAAAGCTTCATCTTATAAGATCTTTTCTCGTTCGCCTGGAGTACCCCTCCCGTGTAAATAACACCCACGTTACCCTGTCCCTCGTTTATTTTCTGGCTGATATAACCGCGGGATGTGGACTCCGGTATTATAACGGCAATAAAATACCGATCTTGGATCGCCGCAAAATTTACAAGCCCCTGTTTCACATCGACTCCCGTATCTTTGGTAAACAGCCTGCCGTCTATTCTGGCTATCCCGCCCCTTTTTATTCTTACGATTTTTTCCGCTTTCGGGTCGCTTGTGCTGTTAAGCCCTTTAGGCCAAATAACTGTGATATCGTCTATATTTACATCCTTTATACCTTCATTTTTCAGGGTGATTTCCACATTAAGAACGTCAGAGTTCTCTTTATCCAGGCCGTACTTTTTCGTCAATATTATTCCGCCCCTGACCAATTTTTGAAATATAACTTCTTCCTTATCCTGCTTTAATATTTTCCACGCGCCGAAAGTTTCGTCATTATAGGCGCCGTCAAGCTTAAACCTCACTGCTAACGGGCTCTGGGAATTCCCGTCCGGGATAACCAGATTCACGGGCGTTTTGTCGTCGGCATTAAGCGGGTCTAAAAGATAATTTTTTATATAGGCGGATTTAATAGATGCGCCGAAGGTGGAAACCGTAAGCTGAACATCTTCGTTATCCAACAGGGCGGTTTGCTCTTTCTCCCCCGAAAGATATTCATCCGGCTTGACTGGCAAAATATCTGCGGTTTCGACAACGCTTTTCTTCTCGGCTATAGTTTCCGCAGCTTCCATGTTTTCGGGAACAACCATTTCGCCCGTTTTCTTCGGCTGCATAAACTGAAAGATGAAAATCGCGGCCATGCTCAAAAAAATCGCAAGAAACAGTCTTTTTTCCATTATTCTTCTCCGAATCTTTTTTCCATTGCACCCGCAAACTCAGCAAACCATCCGTCTTGCGCGTTGTGTATCCTTACTATTATATCCGTCCCGGCGTATTTGTCTTTGTTTCTCCGAAAAAATTCCCTGATTTGCCTTTTGCATTTATTTCTTAAGACGGCGTTCCCCGTCTTTGCCGGGATAATTATCCCCAGACGGGGAGTGTTCAAGTTGTTGCCGGCGAAATATATTTTTGCCGATGAGGTCGAAATAATATTGCCGTTTTTAAGAATAAACCTGAAGCGGCCGGCACCACTTAACCTGTTTTGCTTTTTGAAGTCCTGTTTCATAATTTACCGCTTAAACAGAGACTTTTTTTCTTCCTTTTCTTCTCCTGTTTTTCAGGATCTGCTTTCCTTTTTTCGTGCTCATTCTTTTTCTGAAACCGTGTTTTCTTTTCTTTTTTATCCTTGAAGGCTGATAAGTTCTTTTCATTAAATAACCCCCTTGTGGCAATAAGTTCTGCGAATTATACTTTCCGTATAGAGCGGGTGTCAAGAACTATAATATACATAGCCCGCAGCCGGCCTTTTGCCGGTATTACAGCGTAAACTTTATCAGCGTTTTATGAGGGGTTGGATAAGCTGCTCTGTTCCGGAGCTCTCTTTCCCGGAACAGGCCGCTAAATCCACTCAAAACGTGGCATGGTGATAACTGTCGTAAGTTATATTTTTTCGTCGGTAAAAAGAGCTCGCCCGTCGGTAATATTATCCGCATAACCACATAATCCCGCGCTGTGCATACACTGTGGAAAACATGTTAATTTACGCTAATTTTCAATCTTTTTGCATTTTTTTTAACGCTCTGTTTTTATGACGAGAAACCCTGTTTCGCCAGAACACCCCAAAATTACTTATCCACAGGTTGTCTATATGTATAACATTTTCTTCAACAATGAGTTATGTAATATCGCACCTGTTTTTCCACTTTTAACATCCGGAGAACTATAATCTTGACAAAACATAGTGATGTTGCCATAATCCCATAGTTTTTAAAAAAGTAACTGTCTATTTGTTTGGGGAAATCTTGTGGATAACCGGTAATTATCAATCGTTACCAAAGGGTTACAAATAATGGAAGCTTTATGGCGCAAAATCTGCAGGGAAATGGAACACGAGCTTCCGGAACATGCATATGACGATTGGATAAAACCACTCAAGCCGGTTTCATTGGATAATAAAAAACTCATACTTTCTTCTCCCATCAAATTTCACGCAAATTGGGTTAAAGACCATTATCTTCCTGTGTTGAAAGAGCTTGCGAAAAAGTTTTCCGGAGATGAACTTGAAATTGAATTTACGCTCTCAGACCGCAAAGACTCTTATTTTAAAGAAAAAGACAGTAAAAAAAAGCTTGTCCCTCTGTTTGTAAGTAAAAACAGGGATTTTGAAACAAACATTCATGAGTTTTTTACTTTTGACAATTTTGTTGTGGGTGAAAGCAACCGGCTTGCCCATGCGGTCTGTACTGCTGTAGCCCAATCTCCGGGAACGGCTTATAATCCTCTTTTTATATACGGAACCGTGGGTCTCGGAAAAACACATCTTCTTCACGCAATAGGGAATGCTGTCCTTAAAAACAAAAAGCGCGCGCGCATATATTACACGCCCAGCGAAAATTTCGGTAATGAGATGATAGAAGCCATTCAGGGCAAAACTATGGATAAATTCAGGGATAAATACAGGAAAATAGATGTTTTACTGATAGATGATGTACAGTTTCTCGGCGGAAAAGAAATGATGCAGGAAGAATTCTTCCATACTTTTAACGCGCTTTACGACGCAAGCAAGCAGATAGTTATATCAAGCGACCGGCCCCCGACAGAAATACCGAATCTGGAGAACCGACTCGTAAATCGCTTTGAGATGGGCTTTCTCGGGGATATCCAGATACCAAATCTTGAAACCAGAATAGCCATTCTCCGGGAAAAAAGGAAAATATTTTCTATTAAAATAAGCGATGAGATAATAACTTTTATAGCCGAGAGAATTAAATCGAACGTAAGAAAACTCGAGGGAGCCCTAAAAAGAGTGGTCGCTTATCTTTCCCTTGAGGGTCATTCCGATCTTACCACGGATGTGGCTGAACAGCTTCTGGGAAATCTACTGACCGACATAGAAGAAAAAGCCGTTAACATCGAGTCTATACAGAAAAAAGTGGCGGAACATTACGATATCCGCGTTGCCGACATGCAAAGCAAAAAAAAGCCGAAACAGATAGCATTTCCACGGCAGGTAGCCATGTATCTTTCAAGACTTCTCACAAAAGCGTCTTTACCCGAGATAGGGAATTCTTTCGGTGGTAGAGATCATACGACGGTTATGTATGCCGTAAGCCAGATTCAGAAAAAAATAGATAAAGACCGATCTTTCTCAAGAAATATAGATTTAATAACAAAAAAAATAAAAGAATAATCTGTGAAACTGTTGTTAGTGTATTGTTGATAAATGTGGATAAAAACGGAAACTGTTAATAACACCGGGGTTATCAACAGTTTTTCCTTATGTTGTTAGAGGTGTTTTTTTACTCTAAAAAAGAGGATTTATCTGATATACTAACAATCTACTACTACGTATTATTTAATAACTATAATAATAAATTATTAATAGTATTGTGGAAAAAGGAGGATGTAATGAAAATATCATGCTCAAAGGATGCTCTTGTAAACGGGTTGCAGAGCGTTCAGAGCATTGTAAGCGCGAAAGGCGCGTTACCTATACTACTCAATGTCCTGATTGAAACGGAAGATGATGCTATTTTACTTTCAACAACAGATCTTGAAATAGGCATAAAAAGCAGGGTTGAAGCTAAAATTAAGAAAAAAGGCGGAACAACGCTGCCGGCAAAAAGGCTGTTCGGTATAGTAAGGGATTTTCCGGGTGATGTTATAGATATAGAAGTTACAGAGAATAATATCGCCACAATAGCGTCTAAAAAAGACAATTTCAGAATTATGGGTTTGTCAAAAGAAGATTTTCCTAAAATCCCAGTTTTTAAGGACTCAAGCGTTATAAAGGTTAAAAAAAATTCAATAAAGGAACTTATTAAAAAGACGTCTTACGCCGCTTCTCAGGATGAGACAAGATACACACTGAACGGGATTTTTATCACGGTTAAAGACGGATATATGACGATGGTCGCCACAGACGGGAGAAGACTTGCTCTGGCGTCGACCATGACATCCGACGACAGCGAGAATAAAGACGGTGTGATAATACCTTCCAGGGCGGTGAATGAGATAATGAGGATATTGTCGGGGGATGGCGATATCAAAATAAAACTTTCCGAAAACCAGATTATGTTCGAGTTTGACAATATTGTTTTTGTTTCAAAGCTTATAGAGGGAAGATTTCCTGATTACGAGCAGGTGATACCGAAAAAATCAAAACAGCAGGTTAAAATATCGAGAGATGAAATACTATCCGTCATAAAAAGGGCTGCTTTGATAACCAGTGACAAATCAAAATCCGTGAAGCTGACTTTTGCCAAGGGTGTGCTTCTTGTTGAATCCAACGCCGCGGATGTAGGAGAATATAAAGGCGAAATACCGCTTAATTACAAGGAAGAAGAAGTTAAAATGGCTTTCAACCCTGATTTTTTGATCGACGTTCTTAAAAACATGGAAAACGACGAGATAATATTTGAATTTAATGATTCTTTAAACCCGGGAGTCGTAAAGTCCGGAAATAATTTTATATATGTGTTAATGCCAATGAGGGTTTCTTAATGAGGGTAAAATCCCTCGAACTAAGGGATTTTAGAAATTATAAATCGCTTAAGATTGATTTTTCGGATAACGTTAATATTTTATGGGGAAAGAACGCCCAGGGTAAGACGAACATACTGGAAGCGATATATTTTCTTGCCACAGCAAGATCTTTTCGGACACTCGACAGAAAAAGTTTGATATCATGGGATGGCGATAACTTCCTGCTGGGGTGTAGGATAGTTAACGGCTCTGAAAAAAAAATCAGGATACTTTTTTCAAAAAAGGACAGAAAAGCCGGATTAAACGGGAAAAAAGTCGGTAAACTTTCCGACCTGATAGGTATTTTGAGGGTTGTTATTTTTACCCCGGAAGATATATTTCTTTTAAAGGGAAATCCCTTTAAAAGAAGGAGATTTTTGGATATATGTATTTCACAGATAGATAAAAAATACGTTGTTGTCCTGCAAAAGTTCAGGCAGGCGCTGATAAGGCGGAATTTCGCGATAAGAAAATACGGCGGCAGAGACAATGCTTTTTTATGGGATGAACAGCTCGCAGAAAGCGCCGCTTTTATAATGAACAGAAGAAATAGCGTTGTATCGGAGCTCGCGGAAAAAGCGGTTGCGTATCACAGGGATATAACGAGCGGGACAGAGCGTCTGCGCATTGAATACAGGCCGTCTATAAAAGTGAAGGAAATCGGCAAAGCAGAAGTGCTCGACCATTACAAAAAAAACAGGAAAAAAGACTGCGAAGAATTGTGCACGACGACTGGACCGCACAGGGATGACATCGATTTTTTTATAAACGGCAAGGATGTGAAACTGTTCGGTTCGGAAGGGCAGCAGAGAAGCGCTGTCCTGTCCCTCAAGAACGCGGAATTCATCCTGATGAAACGGGCTACCGGAGAAACACCCCTGATTTTGGCCGACGATGTTCTGCCGGTTCTGGACAGAGATAGAAAAAGGGCTTTCCTGCCGTCCTTAAAAGGGAGCGCGCAGATATTTATTACTTGCACGGATAAAAAAGATATAGAATCTTTCGACGGTAAAGCGAAAATCTTCAGGGTGTTTAGTGGAAATATTGCGGAAGAGAGGGTATAAACCCATAAAAGACATCGTAAAAGATGTCTTAAAAAACCTTAATCTTGACAAAAGGCTTGATGAATCCAGGATATTTGAAAACTGGAATAATATCGTGGGCAAAGAAATATCCAAGCATGCTTTACCCGATAAAATTTATAAGAATGTGCTGTATGTTAAGGTTGAGAGCTCGGCATGGATGGCGGAATTAAACACCTTTTTCAAAACAAAACTGCTGGCATCGGTAAAAAGACATACGGGTTTAAAACAGATAAAAGATATAAAATTCAGAATCGGGGATTTAGGGACGGAAGAGGGTAAAAACTAGATGAAAAAGATCGAGCAACACACCTATGACGCAAAAACCATCAAAGTGCTGGGTGGAATCGAAGCTGTACGGAAACGCCCGGCTATGTATATCGGCGATACAGGAGAAAGGGGGCTTCACCATCTTGTTTATGAGGTTGTGGACAACAGCATAGATGAAGCTCTTGCCGGCGCCTGCGATAAAATCGAAGTTTTGATACATCCGGATATGAGCGTTTCAGTGATCGACAACGGCCGCGGGATACCGGTAGACCTCCACGCCACGGAAAAAAAGCCGGCGGTCGAAGTTGTTCTGACGACATTGCATGCCGGCGGTAAATTCGATCATGACTCATATAAAGTCTCCGGCGGTTTGCACGGTGTCGGCGTTTCATGCGTGAATGCCCTGTCGGAATGGATGGAAGCCGAAGTCAAGCGCGATAACAAGGTTCATCACATAAGGTTCGAAAGGGGCAAAACCGCATCGCCTCTTACGGTTATAGGCAAGTCGAAAAGCAACGGCACGAAAATAACGTTCAAGCCCGACCCGGAAATATTCAAGAAAATAGAGTTCAGTTTCGAAACATTGTCGAAAAGGCTGAGAGAACTGGCTTTTCTCAATAAAGGCATAGAAATAAGAATAAGAGAGGAAGATGAAGACCGCGAAAACTATTTTAAATACGAAGGCGGAATAGTTCAGTTTGTAAAACACCTGAACACAAACAAGGAAGTTCTTCATTCGAAAATCATATATATGCGCAGCGAGAAAGAAGATGTTGAAATGGAAGTAGCCATGCAATATACGGGGTCTTACGCGGAAAATATTTTTTCCTTCGCGAACAACATAAATACAATAGAGGGCGGAACCCACCTGAGCGGTTTCAAAACGGCGCTTACAAGATCCGTGAACAAATACGCGTCCGATAACAAATTGTTCAAGAAAGACAATATATCCATGCAAGGCGAGGATATAAGGGAAGGCTTGACGGCGGTAATAAGCTGTAAGGTTATGAACCCCCAGTTCGAAGGCCAGACAAAAACAAAACTGGGGAACGGCGAAGTTGACGGCATAGTGCAATCCATAGTAAATGAACAGCTGGGAATATTTTTTGAGGAAAATCCGGCTGTGGCGCGGAAAATAATTGACAAATGCCTGACCGCGGCCAGGGCCCGCGAAGCGGCACGAAAAGCGCGTGACCTGACAAGAAGAAAAGGAGCCCTTGACTCAGCTTCTCTTCCCGGAAAACTGGCAGACTGTTCGGAAAAAGAACCTGACCTGTGCGAACTGTTCCTTGTAGAGGGAGATTCGGCCGGAGGATCCGCGAAGCAGGGCAGGGACCGCAGATATCAGGCTATATTGCCCCTGAAAGGCAAGATACTGAATGTTGAAAAAGCCAGGCTTGACAAATTGCTGAACAACGATGAAATAAGAACAATGATTACAGCTATAGGAACGGGTATAGGAGAAGAGGAATTTAAACTGGATAAAGCCCGGTACAAAAAGATAGTGATAATGACCGATGCCGATGTTGACGGTTCTCACATAAGGACCCTACTCCTGACATTTTTCTACAGGCAGATGCCGCTTCTTATAGAGAACGGATATATTTATATAGCCCAACCTCCGCTCTATAAGATAAAGAGAAAGAAAAAAGAGTCATACATCGAAAGCGACAAAGAAATGAACAGGATGATTCTTGAGCTTGGGACTGAAGATCTGAAACTCAGAAAACTATCCAACAAAAACGAATATAACTCCAGGCAATTTATGGAAATACTTGAATTGATTATGGGTATGGAAAGGATTGCCGGCATGCTCCACAGGAAAGGAATCGATTTTAACTCCTTTATGGCGCTGAGGAACGAGAAAACCGGGGAATTCCCGATATACAGGGTGAGAATCGAGGAAGAGGAAATTTTTCTTTACAACGACAAAGAGCTGGTTGAACTCAATAAAAAAGCGGAAAAAGAAAGAGGAGACCAGCTGGAAATGGTTGTTGAAGACGGAGATAAATCCAGAGAGCGGCCGGCCGCTTCGGCTATCGACGTAAGGGAGCTTTATGAATCCCGGGAGCTTGCCAAGACAGTCAAAGAACTTGAGAAAAAAGGGCTTATAGACACCGGAAAGAAAAAGGATTCATCCAAGGCCAATTATGAGATTGTTCCATCCGAAAACGGGTCGATACAACTTAAAACCCTGAGCGAAGTTTTGAATTATGTGAAAGAGCAGGGTAAAAAAGGTCTTATGATACAAAGATACAAGGGGCTCGGAGAAATGAACCCCGGCCAGTTGTGGGAAACGACAATGGATCCCGACAAGAGAACACTTGTAAAGATTGTGCTTGAAGACGCGTTCGAAGCCGACAGAATGTTCACGACACTTATGGGCGACCAGGTTGCCCCGCGGAGAGCGTTTATAGAGAAATACGCGCCCGAAGTCAAGAATCTCGATATATAAAGACTGTGAATATTCGAAAAAACATTTAAAAGGTGCATTAAAATAGAAGCTTTACCGGATAGAAGGAGATTGTATCGGCATGTATACGGAGAATGAAAAAATTATTTCAAGATCGATAAGCCTGGAATTAAAGACATCATATCTTGATTATTCGATGAGCGTTATTGTGGGAAGGGCCCTGCCGGATGTGAGGGACGGGCTGAAACCCGTGCACAGAAGAATTCTTTTTGCGATGAAAGATCTTGGTATTACGCACAGGAGCGCTTATAAAAAATCGGCGAGGATAGTCGGAGAAGTGCTTGGGAAATATCATCCGCACGGTGATACCGCCGTGTACGACACGATGGTGCGCATGGTGCAGGACTTTTCGCTCAGGTATCCTCTTATAGACGGGCAGGGAAACTTCGGGTCTGTTGACGGCGACGCCGCGGCCGCCATGAGGTATACCGAAGTGAAAATGGAACAAATCGCGGAAGAATTGCTTGAGGATATTGACAAGGAAACGGTGGATTTTACCCCGAATTTTGACGAATCCCTTCTTGAGCCGACGATACTCCCGGCAAAGATACCGAACCTTCTGGTTAACGGTTCATCTGGGATTGCGGTAGGTATGGCGACAAACATCCCTCCGCATAACATTTCCGAGGTTATAGACGGTATAATCCATCTTATAAATAATCCCGAAGCGACGATTAAAGAACTGTGCGATTTTGTCAAAGGCCCCGATTTTCCGACAGCGGGTATTATCTGCGGGAAAAGCCCTGTAAAAAGCATGTATGAAACGGGTTACGGAAAACTCAAGCTTAAAGCGCGCGCGGGTATCGAGCCGCTTAAAGGCGGGAAAGAAAGCATTGTAATAACGGAAATCCCGTATAACGTTAACAAGTCCAACCTGATAGAAGATATCGCGAGACTTGTGAACGACAAAAGAATTACTGGAATATCGGATATCAGAGACGAATCCGACAAAGACGGGATGAGGATAGTGGTGGAACTCAAACGCGGAGAAATATCAAGGGTGGTGTTAAACCAGCTCTACAGGCATACCCAGATGGAAACTACTTTCGGCGCTATACTTCTTGCCCTGGATAAAAACCGTCCCAGAGTTATGAACCTTAAAGAGATAATGGAGTGTTACATAGAGCACAGGAAAGAAGTTGCAATAAGGCGCACTAAATTCGAGTTGAGAAAAGCCGAAGAAAGGGCGCATATACTGGAAGGTTTTAAAATAGCTTTGGACCATATAGACGAGTTTGTGAAGATAATAAAGAAATCCAAAGACAAAGACGACGCCAAAAAAACGCTTATCGCCAGGTTCAAGCTTTCCGATATACAGGCGAACGCGATACTTGAACTGAGACTGTATCAGTTAACGGGACTTGAAAGGGAAAAAATAGACGGCGAATACAAGGAATTGATAAAAAGAATAGCCTATCTTAAAAATGTCCTGTCCAGCGAAAGAATGGTACTCAATATAATCGCGCAGGAACTCGGTGAAATGAAGGGCAAATACGGCGACAACAGAAGGACAGAGATCGTGGCGGAAGAGGGAGAAGTATCCATCGAGGATATGATAGCAAACGAGGGGTGCATTATAACGATATCCCATGCCGGCTATATTAAGAGGTGCCGTGTTGCCACATACAGGCAGCAGAGGCGCGGAGGAAAAGGCGTTACCGCAATGGAAATGAAAGACGAAGACTTTGTGGAAAGAGTTTTTACCGCGTCCACTCATGATTATATACTTTTTTTTACCTCAATGGGCAAATGTTACTGGAAAAAAGTCTACGATATACCCGAAGGAGGAAGGCTTTCAAAGGGGAAGGCGATTGTAAACCTCCTGGAGATCAGGGGCGATGAGACGGTAGCTGCGCTGATAAGGGTGGGCAAATTCGAAGAAGGTAAAAACCTGATGATGATTACGGAACAAGGAATAGTCAAGAAAACTTCATTGGCGGCTTTCAGCAACCCGCGAAAAGGCGGTATCATAGCGATTAACATAGATGAGGGAGACAACCTGAAAAGCGTCAATATAACGGAAGCAAACGATGAAATTATTGTTGTCACGAGGAATGGTATTTCCATCAGGTTTAAGGAAAGCGATATAAGAAGTATGGGCAGGGCGACAAGAGGCGTTAAGGGTATCAGCCTGAGGAAGGGAGACATTGTTGTCAGCGCCGAAGTAGTGGGCAGAGACAAGACAATACTGATAGTTTGCGAGAAAGGGCACGGGAAGCGAAGCGATTTCGACGAATACCGGCTTCAGAAGCGCGGAGGCAAAGGTATTATCGCCATAAAGGCGGGAGAGAGAAACGGGAAAGTAGTGGGTGTTCTTGTCGTTGTTGACGGCGACGAGATAATGCTTATGACAAAAGTCGGCAAAATGGTGAGGACGCCGGTAAAGGGTATAAGGATTACGGGAAGGAATACACAGGGAGTCAGGGTGATAAATCTGAGTCCGGGAGACCTGCTTGTTGGGGTATCTAAGATTATTACACCCAAAGACGAAGAGGAAATCGAGAAACAGGCTGAGATAGAGGAAGAAAGAAGGAAAAGCGAGAGAAGGAGCGGTGAAGACAGACGCGTTTCCGCAAAAAAATATACCAAAACAGAGAGAAGAAACGGGAAAGAAAGAAGAGTCGGCGAAGACAGACGTAAAAATTCCGCGGAGTCAAACAAAGGGTAAGACAATATTATTTAATGAAATTCAGAAGGAATCAGCGTTCCGGGAAACAGATAAAACCCGTTGAACACACGGCAGACGCGGGTTTCACGATAAAAGGCGGGAATATCGAAGAACTTTTCCTGAACGCTTTGAAAGCGCTTTATTTGCTTATAAGACCGCGCCCGAAGAACAAGAAATACGTTTTGAAAAAAATTTCACTTGAAGCTCCTTCGACAGAGGAGCTTCTTGTTTTATGGCTCAACGAAATTATTTTTCTGGCTGAACAGCGCAGGATGGCGGCCGGCGATATCGGGATTTCCGTGAAGGATAAAAAGCTTGAAGCCGTTTTAAGGCTGTCGGAAGCGGTTGACGGGGGAGAAGTCAAGGCCGCGACTTATCATAATCTGGACATAAAAAAGTGTAGGCGCGGCTATTCCACGAAAATATTCTTTGATTTATAAGGTGAACGTGTGAGTTTTCGGGAACAGGAAATAAAAAATATAGATGATTTTATATGGGAGGTTCCCCGCGAATATGATTCAGGGATGAACGTATCCGCCAGATTTTACGCTTCGCGGGAAATGCTGGCGCAGATTATCGGAGATGACGCTTTAAAACAGCTTGTAAACGTGGCCTGCCTTCCCGGTATTGTGAAATACGCGCTCGGTATGCCCGATATACACTGGGGTTACGGCTTTCCCATAGGCGGTGTCGCCGCGTTCGATTCTGCGTCCGGGGTGGTTTCTCCCGGAGGCGTGGGTTTTGATATCAATTGTGGGGTCAGACTTGCCGTTACCGAGCTCGAAGCCAAAGATATCAAACCCATGGCCGAAGATATTGTGACAGCTCTTTATTCTAGTGTGCCTCTGGGTGTCGGCTCAGAAGGTTCGATAAAAACGCCCAAGGATGTTTTAAGCAAAGTTTTGAGCAAAGGCTCGGCATGGGCTGTTGAAAACGGCTATGGATGCGCCGAAGATCTTGACCGAACGGAGGAAAGAGGCGCGATGCCGAACGCCATTCCGGAGATATTAAGCGAAAGGGCTTACGAAAGAGGAAAGTTCCAGCTCGGCACCCTTGGTTCGGGGAACCATTTTGTTGAGATTCAGGAAGTGACGGATATATATGATGCCGGTATTGCCGACGCATTCGAAGTTTTTAAAGGCCAGTTTGCCGTAATGATTCATTCGGGTTCCAGAGGACTTGGGTACCAGGTCTGCGATGATTTTATAAAGAAACTTTCGCGTTCTTTGGCCAAATACGATATAAAGGTGAGGGACAGACAGCTCGTTTCTGCCCCGGTGTCAAGTCCGGAAGGCCAAGAGTATCTTGCGGCAATGGCGTCTGCGGCCAACTATGCGTGGGCTAACAGGCAAATATTAATGAGCCTTTCCGGAAAGGCGATAGCGAAAAGCCTGCGTCTCGAGGAAAAGAAACTGGGCTTAAGATTGATATATGACGTGGCTCATAATATAGCAAAAATGGAAACACACGATGTCGGCGGGAAAAAAGTTGAACTTTGTATCCACAGGAAAGGAGCGACAAGAGCTTTTCCCGCAGGCCACGATTCTTTGCCGCAGATTTATAGAAAAACGGGGCAACCGGTTATCATTCCGGGTTCCATGGGTACAAGCTCGTATCTTTTAGTAGGAACGCCGATGTCTATGGGGGAGAGTTTCGGTTCTGTTTGCCATGGTGCCGGCAGGATGTTATCGCGCTCCCGGGCTCTGCAAACTATAGACGGCAGACAGCTTTAC
The DNA here is from genome assembly GCA_028717725.1 of bacterium. Lineage (GTDB taxonomy): Bacteria > Auribacterota > UBA6266 > UBA6266 > UBA6266 > UBA6266. The sequence goes on from JAQUNG010000005.1 coordinate 28,750, forward strand.
GATTCGCTTAAAAAAAGAGGAATAAGCATCAGGGCCAAAGGGATGAAAGTTTTATCCAAAGAGGCGCCGGAGGCGTATAAAGATATTGATAAAGTGGTTGAAGTTGTGGTAAAAGCAAAGTTAGCGAATAAAATTGCGAGATTGCAGCCGATCGGGGTTATAAAAGGATAAATCAAGAAATCCGGGTTGCTGATATCGGGATAAAAAACGGATGATAAAAGAAAAAAATGAGTTAAACCACAGATACACACAGATAAAAAAACAAGTTATTAATGTAAAATCTTTGTCTGAAGGACCTGTGGTTAGAAAGTTTTTATATGCTTTGTCATAAGAAAGCGGGATACGAAGTGCGGAATACAAAACGAAGGACGAGATTATGCTGGATTTAAAATTTATCAGAGATAATGTCGGAAAAGTAAGAGAAGGCATTAAGAAGAAGAACTCACAAGCGGATCTTGACGAGATCCTTAAGCTGGATGAAACAAGAAGGAATTTGCTTAAAGAAGTTGAGGTTATGAAAGCGGAGAGAAATCGCGTGTCTAAGGAGTTGGGTGTGATTAAGTCCAGAGGGGAGGATATTTCTGGGAAATCGGCTGAAATGAAGATGTTTTCCCAAAAAATCAAAGATATAGACTCTGAAGTGGTGGATGTTACCCAAAAACTGGATTGTTTAATGCTTGCAATACCCAATATTCCCAATGAGGCTGTACCGGTTGGCTTGGAGACGGACAACAAAACAGTTAAAGAATGGGGCAAGAAAAAAGATTTCGGGTTTAAGCCTTTACCCCACTGGGAGTTATGCGAAAAACTGGATATAGCTGATTTTAAGCGCGCGTCTAAAGTATCGGGAACGGGTTTTGTGGTTTTTAAAGGTAATGGGGCTTTATTGGAAAGGGCCTTGATAAACTTTATGCTTGATGTGCATATCAAGGAACACGGATATAAAGAAATTATCCCGCCTTTTTTGGTGAACGAAGCTTCTATGACCGGCACGGGACAACTGCCCAATCTTAAGGAAGATATGTATTCCGTGGACAAAGAAGGACTTTATTTAATTCCCACTGCGGAAGTTCCCGTAACGAACCTTTATGCCGGCGAAATATTCCCGGAAGCGGAGCTACCCCTTTATCATGCCGCATTTTCCGCGTGTTTCAGGAAAGAGGCGGGTTCATACGGGAAAGATACCCGCGGGATGAAAAGGATTCACCAGTTTGATAAGGTCGAACTGGTGAAATTTGTGGTGCCGGAAAGTTCTTATGAAGAACACGAAAAACTTTTATCTGACGCGGAAAAGATTCTCCAAAAACTCGGGCTCCATTACAGGGTAAGACTGCTGGCTTCCGGGGATATGAGTTTCGCCGCGGCCAAATGTTACGATATAGAGGTTTATTCACCCGGTTGCAATGAATATCTGGAAGTCTCCTCATGCAGCAACTTTGAAGATTTTCAGGCCCGCAGGGCAAATATACGCTACCGCGCTCAGAGCGGGAAAACAGCGTATGTCCATACGCTGAATGCTTCGGGCGTCGCCCTTCCCAGAACTTTTATCGCAGTGCTTGAGAACTTTCAGATGGAAGACGGCAGGATTGCCGTTCCGGAAGCGTTGAGGCCCTATATGGGCGGGATGGCATATATTGATTAAACGCTCTTTGTTGACATGACGCCTGTTCTCGGATAACATATGCACTTTGATAAATAGTTAAGGCCGTTCAATAGTTCAGCAGTTAAACAGTTTTTGATTTCTTTATTTTTTATCTATTCAACTACTAAACTGCTTGACTTAATAAGTTACAGTTTCATGAAGCAAAAGGTTTTTTGATATATCAGGGCTCATCCTACTGTTGATTTGTTTCACAAATCAAAACACTGAGGATACACCTGAATTGATATATAATTTTATTGGGGCTACCCCCTACTGATTTGCTTCGCAAATCAATACGTTGGGGGTATGTTCAACTAAATAACTTACGTTTACTTGCGTTCTGTAAGTTATAGTTGCACATAGGAGAGGTGGCCGAGTGGCCGAAGGCGACGGTTTGCTAAACCGTTGTACGGGCTAATACCCGTACCGGGGGTTCAAATCCCCCCCTCTCCGCCATAAAGAAAAACCTTTCTTGTGAGGGTTTTTTATTTATGGCTTGGGTGTGGGTGAAGAAGCATCGCGATGGTTCCGGAAAAATCAGGAAATGGGAATAAGAAAGGGGGCTTTAATTGAAACTGGAAGATATTATAGAAAAGAAAAGCGGTAATGTAGTCAGCATAGGAAGCCAAAATACGATTCATGAAGCCGCAAAACTTTTACGTCAGCATAAAATAGGGGCTTTACTTGTATTGGGTGATGACAGAAAACTTGCGGGGATAATAACGGAAAGAGACATTTTAAGGGAATGTGCCGAAAACGTGGAAAAGTTAACGAAAAAACTTGTGCAGGAAGCCATGTCCAAAGACCTGATTATAGGACTTCTGGAAGATACAGTGCAATATTCCATGGGAATTATGACCAAGAACAAGATGAGACATCTGCCGGTGATGGAAAAAGAGAGGATAGTAGGCATTGTTTCTCTGGGAGATTTGGTTAAGTCACAGCTTGAGGATATTGAATTTGAAAACAGACATCTGAAAGAATATATTCACGGCGCCTGATTAACGGACAGCTTTTTCCAGCGCCTGGTCAATATCTTCTTTTATGTCGTCGATATCTTCAAGACCGACCGATAACCTTATAAAATCATCAGTAACGCCGGTGCGTTTCCGCTCTTCCGCTGTTAACTGCTGATGAGTGGTGGAAGCGGGGTGGATTACCAGCGTTTTCGCGTCCCCGATGTTGGCAAGATGCGAAAGCAGTTTTACGGAGTTGATGAATTTTTTGCCTGCGACGAGACCGCCCTTAATTCCGAAACCCACCAAAGCACCGAAACCTTCCTTTAAGTATTTCGACGCGGTTGCGTGATGAGGGTCATTTTTAAGTCCGGGATAGTTAACCCATGAGACGGATTTATGATTTTTAAGGAACTCGGCTGTTTTGAGCGCGTTTTCGCTGTGTTTTTTTACCCGCAGGGGTAATGTTTCCAGCCCTTGAAGAAAAAGGAAGGAATTAAACGGACTGACACACGCCCCCAGATCCCTTAAAAGCTGTACCCTGACTTTAACCGCGAAAGCGATATTACCATTTTCCTTTGTGTTCCCGAACTGTTTCCAGTAATTAACTCCGTGATAGCTCGGGTCAGGCTCGGTGAATTCGCGGAATTTGCCGTTGCCCCATTTGAAATTACCCGAATCCACTATGATGCCGCCTATGGATGTGCCATGGCCGCCGATAAATTTTGTTGCCGATGACACTATAATATCCACTCCGGAATCAAAGGGTTTAACGAGTCCTATCCCGCAGGTGTTATCAACAATGAAGGGGAGCCCGGCATCATGCGCGATTTTCGCGATTTTTGCAAAATCGGGGACGTTTAATTTCGGGTTCCCTATAGTTTCCGCGTAGATAGCCCGTGTTTTAGCGTTAATCGCCTTTTTGAATTCTTCCGGATTATCGGAATCGACAAACCTGATTTTTCGCCCGATTTTGGGAAACGTGTAATGAAAAAGCTGATAAGTCCCGCCGTAAAGATTGTCGGCCGAAACTATCTCATCTCCCAGCGATGTTATCGTCAAAAGCGCCAGGCTTATAGCGGACATTCCGCTTGCGGTCGCCACAGCGGCTGTTCCTCCCTCTATTTCGGCCACCCGCTTTTCAAACACTTCGGTTGTCGGGTTGGAAAGCCGGGTGTATATATGCCCGAACTCGTCAAGCGCAAACAGGTCAGCGGCATGTTTCGTGTTTTTGAATACGAAGGATGTGGTCTGGTATATAGGCACAGTCCTGGAACCCGTTAATGGATCGGGTTTCTGGCCTGCATGCAGGCATTTTGTGTTAAGCCCCTTTTTTGTCTTTTTCATTTATGCCTCCAAACCCTTGTCTGCGGGTTTGTTATCAACGACCATAATAAACCAGTATCCCAATATGGCGAATACCATTATGGCCGCCTCGGTTATCAATACGCCGTGTTTCATGAGCATTACGGCGCTAAAGTTTATTATAGTGTGGGTTAAAATTGCAAGCGCAATATATAAGAATTTTTTCCTTGAAACGGCGAGATACGCCATAAGGGAAAAAGCAGTGTGAAATATGATGGCAAACAATCGCTCGGCAACCGCGCTTAACGCTACCCAGATAGTTACGTTTTGCAGCTGCGACTTGAATATTTCAATTTGATTCATTATTAATTTCACATCGGCTTCGGGAATGCCCTGGCTCAATAATGTTTCCGCGCTTGTGCGGTAAACAAAAGGCAGGGAAAACAAGGTAATACCCACAATGCCGAGAACCATGATAATTTCGAGGCTTGCCCAGCCCAATCCGAAGGCAATAGCCTCATATCTCGATATTGAAGGATATTTTAATTTTACCATAGCGAATCTTGTTATTTCTTCGCATAATCCCGCCCATAAACCTATCACGACGGCGTAATACAGGGTCGGGCCGCGCATTAATTGAGCAAGAATAGTTTGCCCCGGGGGGATGTGCATCAGCGGCAGGTGGATAATCTGGGATATTAAAAAACCGAGGACGCCGAAAAAGAAAAACTTCAGGGATACTTTCAGCTTTTTCCCGGCTACAAAAACGCATGCCGCTATAAGGCCCAAAAGAAGCAGCATTTCAATTGAAAGATATGATACAATTTTAGTATGCATAAGTTAACTGATTATAGCAGAACTCTTTTTTAAGTAAAACTTAAGTTTGGCCGGGAAATATTCCGGAGGCAACATAATATGTTAAAAAAAATTGTTGATACCCTTCGTTCCCAATTCAGAATACAGAATCCGGTAAATCCGCTACAATTCAATGACCCTCTGGCTGAAAAAACGGAGTGGGCTCCCTTAAAAAAGGGGGGAACAAACTTCTGCACGCACAGATTAGTGGAAGTTGAACCCTTCAGGTATGAATTCCGGGCGTCAGTCGGCGCAAAGCTTTTCTATGCGCTTTTTTTTCTTATAGGGACGGGAGTGTTTATAGGGTTTATCGCAGGTTTTATTATAAAAAAACAGTTTTGTCTTGGGGCTGAAACCATCCTGCCTGTGTTTATAGGATTGGTTTTTGCGGCAGTGGGCGCTATTATGCTGTATTTCGGCACCGCTCCAATAGTCTTTGACAAACAAATCGGGTATTTCTGGAAAGGCAGGAAAGACCCCCTGAAATTTTTTGACTCCGAGTCCCCAAAGTGGTTCGCAAGCATCAAAGATATCCATTCATTCCAGCTGATTTCGGAATACTGCAGGGGTGATAAAAACTCATATTACAGCTACGAACTGAACCTCGTTTTAGAAGACGGTTCCCGCCGGAACGTTATCGATCATGGCAACCTGAAACGCATCAGGGAAGATGCCGCCAAACTGTCGGCATTCCTCGGCAAACCCGTGTGGGAAGCTGTTTAACTCTCTTCGGGCTCTGACCCTGAACTAATATTCGAATAATAGAAAATACTTGTCCGCCTAGGGTGGAGAGATTACCTGCCTGCCGGTAGGCGGGGACCGCAATCGATTCTCGAATTTCTATTATCAATTGCTCTGTATCCACCACAGGTGGATACTGGCGGGTCGTAGATGTTTCTAGGCGAAGTTCGCAACCCCAAGAAATACAACTACTTGTGAAACTTTACAGAAAGCGTAGTATGGGCACCCTGATATCGTTAGGTAGGCCGATCGACACTTCCCGCCCTTACGTCAAGGGTATTCTATCACGAAATCGCCTAAAATCCACCGAAACCGATGTTTTGTAGCCGAACAACCCCCACTTAAAAGTTTATATAGCAAAATTTTTCTACAGATATTCCACCTAAAACCGAAACAAATCAACTCCTTAAATCTATACGATAGTTTAAGACCCTATATCGCGAGATCCGTTTTTTCATCATCGAAAATAAGCTGTGGCTTCACATAAAGAGCCGTGCCAAATGTAAGAGGCCCTACACGTCCGATATACATCATCAGGATAATTACCAGCTTGCCAAAAGCGGTCAGTGTCCCGGTGATACCTAAACTCAGTCCTACTGTACCTACGGCTGAAGCTGCTTCAAAGAATATCTCTAAAAATGTCCCGTTTTCTGTCAGAGTAAGCAGATAAGTTCCTATAACCAAAACCGAGATATAAAAACTAAGTGTGGCCACTGCTGTCCTAACGCGATCTTCAGGTACCGCCGCGCCCCAGATACGCACATTTTTATCGCCTCGTACAGCACTTTTCATCAGGCCCCAAATAGCAGAAAAGGTAGTAGTCTTTAAACCGCCGCCGGTTCCTGAAGGTGAAGCGCCGATAATCATCAGTATACAAATGAGCATGATAGCCGACTTTGACATCGTACTGACAGTAACGGTATTGAAACCCACGGTAGTAAGCGAAGTCATCGCCTGAAAGAAGGAAAACAAAATTCTGTTCTCCGGACCAAATCCTCCACCGTAGGTTTCCGTCAAAAACATTAAAGCTCCTCCAATCACAAGAAGCCAAAACGTCAGGGAAAGAATGACTTTTGTAGTCAGCGTTACATGTTTTTCTTTCCCCTGGATAAGCCGCCAGACATCCACACATACAATAAATCCCATGGCTCCTATAATGCTTAAGCCGGATATGATGGCATTGAGGCCAAAGTTATTTGCCATGCCCTCGAAGCTGTTTGGAAACAGGCTGAACCCTGCTGTACAAAAAGCGGATACGCTGTGGAATATCGCACTCCAGACCGGATTCTCCGTGCCTGAGCGCCAAAATACGAAGAACAGACCTATAGCACCTATTAACTCTACTATGGCGGAAAAGCTTATAACACTTACGATAAACTTTTCTATCTTGAAATTTTTCGGTATACTGAATACCGTTTCTGCCACATTCTTTGTCCTGTCATCCAGGCATTTTTTGGTGGATAAGATAACAAAAGAGCTCAAGGTCATGTACCCGATACCACCAAGCTGAATAAGTACAAGTATAACTAACTGTCCCCAGAAGTTATAGTCGTTAACCACCGTAACCGTTGTCAGCCCTGTTGTCGAAACAGCGGATGTGGCGGTGAAAAGATTATCGAGGACAGGAACACAGTTTTTATGCATAAACGGCATGCACAGAAGGATAAAGCCTACAAAAATATAGGACATATATCCCATGAGTACCAACCTCACCGGATTGACGGTTCTTAATTTGTAAAGAAGGCTTTTAAAATAATCCTTCATAATAACTCCTAATGCCAGCCTTTATCGGGTCCTACACGCTTAACGTCAGTCAATAAACTGCTTCTTGTATTTTGCTACAAGTGCCGAGCGGTTTATGTCCGGATAGCAGTATATTTCGTTATTCATATTAAATGTTATCTCGTTCCTATTTTTGCCTTTGTTTTACGATTTCGCAAAAAGTCAAAACTGGCGGTGTGTTCTTTCCTTTGTTCGAACTTACTTCAGGGGAACCCCTGAAGTAACCGCCTAAAAATTGTCTCTAACGAATGACTCGGCACGGCCGCAGGCCGCCCGCACCCGGCCTGCGGCCGTGTGCGTCCTCGCCACACGTGTAGTAGAGAAAATGTATGTAAAACAGCTAAGGGCTCGTCCGCATCCCGCCTGCTACACCTAAAAACTCGTGGACGGCGGGATTGCCGAGCTATTCAACGCGAAAACGACTCACAAAAAGGCAAAATTTGCCCGCACCCAAATTTTGCCTTTTTGTGAAAGAACAAATAGATAAAACAAAGCGATGGACAAAGTTTTGCTTGAAAACAGTATCTTTAGTGGTACAATGTAAAAAAGTGGTAGCATTAGATTAAATACTATTAAAATAATACCATTATAATATTACATAGTCAAGAGAAAATATGTTGTCAAAAAAAGTAAAAGAATTCAGAAATAAGCAAGGCTGGTCTCAACAGAAATTAGCAGAGAAAACTGGTTTATCATTTAATACGATTACTAAAATAGAACAGGGTACAGGAACTTCCCCGACCTTAAAAACGTTGCTTAAGCTAGCAGATGCGTTTGGAGTTGGCGTAGATGAGTTAATAGGACGAAACTGATTGACAAAAGAGGTTTTGCATGGTAAACTTTGTGTCGACATTAAAATATTACGTGGTATGTTTCGAAGGGGGAACTGCCACATTAAAACAACCAAAACCTTCGCTAAAAACAGCGAAGGTTTTTTGTTTAATGACAATTATTTATAAGGAGATATATTAATATGCCAGAAAATTTATTACCCAAATCAGATGCTATAAAATCACTTGTTTATACAGCGGTTGAATGTTATGCCGAAGGGTTTCAGGCACGACATGAAGGAGAAAAAGATGACCCCGATGGTACTTTAAATATGAAAATACACAATGTTTTTATTGCGGCCCTTGGCCCCGAACTACAATTTTATACAGCATTAGTTAGGTCTTTAGATAGTTCTTTAGGGAATATGTTAGAAAAACTTGCAATAAGCATAGCTAATTTTTCATATGAAGTTAATAAACGCGTTCAAGGACCGTTAGGAGTTGAACAAACGCGAGGTATTGCAGAATTGTTAGAAAAATATAAAAGAAGAGAGCTTAACCCACCAACAGTTGAAGATTATCAGTTTTTGAGGACAAAACCAACGGACCAATCGTTACAGACTAAAAGGCATGAGAGTGACTATTATCTAATTGACAAAGAAACGAAGCAGCATTTTTTAATTGAGCTGAAAATCGGAGGTGATTTAGATAATAAGAAAGCTCGATCTGAAAAGGAAGCGCTTTTAGAGCAGTTCGCTATATTATCAAACACCCTACAAAGAGATACAGATATTAAAGTATGCTTTGCTACCGCATACAATAGGTATGGTGAAGACAAGCCCTGGAAACAGGAACGTGTACGACAGTTTTT
>JAQUNG010000006.1 GCA_028717725.1 bacterium
GTTAATCTTTATTATTTTAAAATCATATTCTTTCCCGACATAATCATCCATATTGAAAATATGTTTTACGTCTATTTGTGAAGCAGGCAGGAACGCTTCCATCCCGATATCAACCATCAGCCCGCCCTTGACTTTCCTGAATATCTTTCCCCTGAGAATTTTACCTTCCTCACAGGAAGAAATGGTTTTTTCCCAGTTAAGAGACCGGTCAGCTTTCAGTTTTGAAAGCACTATTATGCCGTCCTCGTTCTCTTTTTCTTCTATCATCACATTTATTTTATCGCCGACTTTGACTTTATCGTAATCGCGGAATTCCTCTTTGGCAACAAAACCTTCTGACTTATAACCGACATCGACGATCATCCCTTTTTCGTCTTTACTGATTATAGTCCCTTCAACTATTTTGCCTTCTTCGAGAACCTTAAAGCTCTGCTCATACAAATTGCTGAGCTCTTCATTAGAAAGCATGCCCTCCTTTCCAACAGGATTCCCGTTCTCTTCATCGGGTATTTCGATTGTTTGTTTGGTTTTAAGTTCTTTTGCTGTCACCTTAATGTTTCCTCCTTTTAATATATTCTTTCCGCCCGAAATAAATCAGACGAAAAGTGAGTGTGTATAATATTAAATAGGCATAAGAATTGTCAAGAGAAATAACGGCAAGATTGCGCCTAAGAAAGCATTATAAAGACAAACACGGAATTAGTTCGAGAGGTTAACCGCTTCTTCGTTCGAAAACCTGGCTTTCAGGATGTTTTCCAGACGTAAAATATCTCTATCCATTTTCGAACAGTTGTAAATGTTGATAAAATAGTTTATCTCCCTCATACGCTCTTTTACCAGAGAATAAAACAATGTCTCTCCTGAAACTCTAGCCTGCACCCACCCGTTTTGCATAAAATCAAACAGGCCTTTTTCGACCGAAGAAAGATTAACGTCAAGTATAGCCGCTATCTCAGTTGAAGACAACTCGACGCTCTCTTTGAAAAGATTCAATAAACGAATGCCAAAAGACGGTTCCATTAAGCCCCCGAATGGAATTATTTATAACAGATAGATTATTTTAACATACATCCATATTCCTTGCAACAAGTAAAGAGGCATTTTCAGGAAGCCTTCTCCCGCAGGGCCTCTATCTCTTTCATAATCCGGAGGGATACCTCTTCTATTTCTTCTTTGGAAGGTTTTGCTATCTTGTTGAATTGCAGCAGGTTGCCGTAATAGACTTTGACCTTTACGCCAAACTTGGGCGTCTTGGAATCGCGCGGCCAGGCATTGTAGGAATTCTGAATGTAAGCGGGCACAACCGGGACACCTGTCTTAAGGACAATGGCGCCAATGCCCAGTTTGGGGTCCTGTATTTTCCCGTCCGTTGACCTTGTCCCCTCAGGAAAGATGACAATACCTTCCCCCTCTTTCAACTTCTTCAAAATCATCTTTAAGGCTCCGACATCCGCGGCTTTATTATCAATCGGCATGGCCTGTATCATTTTAAGATACTTTCCCATAAACTTATTTCTGAAAAGAGTTTTTCGGGCAACAAACCATAATTTTCTTTTCACACAGCATCCGACAAGCGGAGGATCCATATAGCTGGCGTGATTGCCGGCGATGATGACAGCGCCTTTCGCCGGCACGCGGTCTATATCATGCGTTTCGAAAGACCAGAATAACTTCGCGAAAACCCTTATAAGAAACCTGCTTACTAAATAAGTCATCTACCGGTCCGTCCCTTTATATACGAGGTTATCTTTCCCATTACCTGCTCTATCGGCATATCGGTTGTATCAATATAAACAGCATCTTCGGCTTTTTTCAGGGGGCTGGTTTTTCTGGTTGAATCCTGATGGTCTCTTTTGGCGATTTCCCGGGATAGAGATTCAACATCCTTTTCCTCGCCCTTCTCTTTTAACTGGTTATATCGTCTCTTTGCCCTTTCTTCGATACTCGCGTCAAGATAAAATTTGCATTCGGCATCGGGAAATACCACTGTCCCGATATCTCTTCCCTCGAGCACAACACCGCCCTTTTCCCCCATTTTACGCTGCAGCGCGACCATAGCTTCCCTGACCTCCGGAATTTTTGATACCGTTGAGGCAACCTTGTCTATTCCGGGCTGGAAAACAAGACGGTTAGATTCAACGCCGTCAATAAAGATTTTTGTTTTGCCGGCGATGTTTTTGAACTCTATTTTTATTGCCTGCGCGGTTTTAGTTATCGAAACAGTGTCTTCAAGCGATATGCCAGATGACATAACTTTAAGAGCTACCGCCCGATACATCGCTCCGGTATTTATATAGGAATAATGTAATTTTTCGGCTAAAAGTTTTGAAATTGTGCTTTTTCCCGAGCCCGCGGGTCCGTCTATGGCAATAATGGGGTTCTTCCTATCGGGCATTTATGATCTCCACAATAAATAAAATCCGAAATTCCAAGCGCGAAAACTCCAAACACTTGCCCGCCTTTGGCGGGAATCCTAAGTCCTAAATTCTAAATACTACACAAACACAAAATTCAGAGCACAAAATACAAAACAAATTCGAAATACAAAAAACAAAAAGTTACCTGGTAATTTTCTTCAGCATTTCTTCAAAACCGGGGAATGACGTATTAATAAATTCCGCTCCTTCAATCGAAGAACTTTTATCCGAGGTCAACGCGCCTATTGCCATAGCCATCGCTATCCGGTGGTCTCCCTTGCTGTCAAATTTGCCCGCTTTGAATTCAGAAGGGCCGTTTATAATCATTCCGTCGTCTGTTTCCTGAATATCCGCTCCGGCGGATCTCAGATTAGCCACAATATTCGCTATTCTATCGGTTTCCTTATGCCTTAATTCTCCGGCGTTCTTGATTACAGTTGTGCCTTCCGCAAATGTCGCGAGAAGTGCGGCAACCGGAATTTCATCAATGATATTTGGGATTATCTTACCTGAAATTTCAACCGCTCTCAGAGAAGAACTCCTGACAAAAACATCTCCAGCCTGTTCGCTGTAACACCCTGTATTATCATAATTAATCTCTATATCCGCTCCCATTTTCTGTATGATTTTCAAAAAACCGGTCCTTGTAGGGTTTAACCCGACATTTTTTATCAGAAGCTCGGATTTTTTTGTTACCAGCGCCGCCGCGATTAGAAACGCCGCGCTTGAAAAATCACCGGGAACGATTATATTTGCGCCATGAAGCTTCGCCTCGGGATTGATAGCCACCGATTTTTCCGTCGCAAGAATCTTACCGCCCATAAACTCAATAAGTTTTTCGGTGTGATCCCTGCAGGGCAAAAGCGAATTTACTATGGTCGTGCCATCGGCGTTCAGCCCGGCAATCAATATGCAGGACTTAACCTGAGCGCTTGAAACCGGCATATCATAAAATATGCCTTCAAGCATCCCCCCCTTTATTTTGAGAGGCGCCGTGATATCATTTTTATCTTTCGCCGGCGCGCCGGATACGTTACACCCCATCATAGAAAGCGGTGTAATGATTCTTGACATCGGCCTCGAGGAAAGAGATTCATCGCCCGTAAGCACGGCATTTACAGGATACCCGGCGACAGCTCCCGCCGTAAGGCGCATTCCCGTTCCGGAATTTCCGAAATATAAATCTTTGCCGGGGGTTTTTAACCCCTTCTTCCCCACGCCTTTTATTTTTATAAGCTTGCCGTCATCTCCTATGTCAACCCCGAGATTACGGAAAACCGATACAGTATTCAGACAATCATCACTTCTCAGAAAACCCCTTATTTCGGAATTCCCATCCGCTATAGAAGCAAGTATCACAGACCTGTGGGAAATAGATTTATCCCCGGGCAATTCGACTTTACCAGAGATTCGGGAAACGGGATTGATATTAAGACTGCTCATTTTTTCAGATATTCGATAATTTTATCGCGTTTTGTTTTCGACTCTTCCAACAGTTTCTGAAGTGTGTTCTTATCTTCTCTTTTCAAAGCATCGACAATACTGTTTATTTCCCTTATGAATTCTTTTGCCAAAGAAAGAATTTCTTCTTTATTATCAACAAATATATCCGCCCATAGATTCGCGGGTGATGATGCTATTCTTGTCGTATCTAAAAATCCCCCTCCAACCAATTTTGCGTTCATATCGATATCGGCGCCGGCGGTTACGGCGCGGACAAGCGCATACGCCGCAAGATGGGGAAGATGGCTTATTCTGGCTAAAATTTTATCATGTTTTTCGGGACTCATCTCGATACACTTAAGTCCAAGTATTTTCCAGAAAGAATGCGCTCTCGCGATAGCGGCGGGCGGCGTTTTACCGGTCGGTGTAAGAACACATACCGCGTTATGGAAAAGTCTGTCAGTAGCCGCAGAAACACCCCGTTTTTCCGTACCCGCAATAGGATGAGAGCCGATAAAAAGCGCTTTATTCTCAAAAATCTTCTCGAGTTTCTGAACTATGCTTTTTTTCGTGCTTCCTACATCGGTTACAAGACATTCTTTTGAAATAAGGTTTTCTATGGAATCAATTTTATCCGCTATCACGCTTACAGGTGTGCACAGCACAACGACTTCCGCTCCCGTTAAAGCCAGTTCAAGGTCTAATGTTGCAGAAGTGGCAGCGCCCGCTTTAATAATTTCGTCCACGGCGCTCTCCCTTCTTACAACCGCCACGATTTTTTCGGAAAGTTTATTCGTCAGCAGAGTTTTTCCGATTGACCCTCCTATAAGGCCAGGACCCACAATAACGACTTTTTTCAGCTTCATTTTATAATTTTCTCCCGGATGCTTCTATGATGACCCTGATATCCTCGATTAATTTGCTGAATTCCGCAAAATTAAGCGACTGGGCCCCGTCCGAAGCCGCTTTTTCAGGGTTGGGATGTACTTCTATCATAAGCCCGTCCGCTCCCGCCGCGACTGCGGCTTTGCTCATCGGGAGAACAAGGCTTCTTTTTCCCGTAGCATGACTCGGGTCTACTATCACCGGCAGATGGCTCAATTCCTTAATCAACGGAACGGCGCTCAAGTCAAGCGTATTCCTTGTCATATCTTCAAATGTCCTTATGCCGCGTTCACACAGTATGACATCCTTATTCCCTCCGGCAAGAATATATTCCGCGGACATCAGGAATTCCTTTATCGTAGAACTCAAACCTCTTTTCAGAAGAACAGGTTTTTTGCAAAGGCCCACCTCTTTTAAAAGGTAAAAATTCTGCATATTCCGCGCGCCTATCTGTATAATATCGCTGTATTCTTCCACAAGCCGGACATCGCGTGTATCCATAACTTCCGTAACAATCGGCAAACCGGCTATTTTCCCGGCTTTGGCCATAAATTTCAGGCCTTTATCCCCCAGTCCCTGAAAACTGTAGGGAGACGTTCTCGGTTTAAAAGCGCCGCCCCTAAGTATATGCGCGCCGGCCTTCTTTATATGCTCAGCCGTATCTATTATCATCTTTTCATTCTCAATGGCGCACGGCCCCGCCATTATCACTTCCGTGTTTCCCCCTATTTCAACACCGTTAACGTTTATTACGGTCCTATCGGGTTTAAATTCTTTGCTTACCAGTTTATATGGCTTTAAAATCGGCATAACTTTTTCAACACCCGAAAAAGCCTCAAGAGGGGTATTTCTTATAATGTCCTCATCTCCAATTACGCCGATAATAGTCCTTTCCTCTCCTTCGGAAACCATCGGAGTGAGTTTTAACTCTTTTATCTTTGATATAATATGGTCTTTCTGTTCTTTTGTGATTCCGGGTTTTAAAACAATAATCATTTATTTTCCTCCGGTTTGAGTCATAGCAATTTTTAAATTTTTAATGAACTTTCTGTTTTCCGCGGGCAATCCCACAGTAACCCTGATATATTCATTTAACCCGTAAGCCCCCATCGGCCTAACAATAATACCCTTTTCAAGCAGCATATCAAAAAACTTTTTTGAGTCGCCCGTTTTAATCAGAATGAAATTAGTGGAACTCGGAACAAATTCCAGGCCTATTTCGCGCAGATTCGAAACTATATAATCAATTCCTTCCTCATTAATCTCCAGTGTCCTTTGCACATGCCTGCGGTCGTCTAACGCGGCCAAAGCGGCGGATTGGGCGACAGAATTGACATTAAAGGGTTGTCTTGCTTTATTCAATGTCTCGATTATCGACTTATGCCCGACCGCATAACCTGCTCTGAGGCCCGCAAGACCGTACATTTTTGAAAACGTCCTTAATATAATGAGGTTTTTTCTCTCCGTAGAAGCTTTTACCAAGTCGGGAAAAGTTTTTTTGTCGGCATACTCATAATAGGCTTCATCCATTACAATAAGAACTTTTGACGGCACCCTTTCTACAAACGCTTCAACCTCATCCCTGCGATTCATTGTTCCCATGGGATTATTGGGATTGCACAGGAAAACGATTTTTGTATGCTCTGTCAAAGAATCTGCCAATTTTTCCAGGTCTATCCTGTGATTTTTCAATCCTGTTTCTATAGTTCTAATACCGTAACTGTGCGCTATAATCCGGTAAATAACAAAAGAAGGGAAACCATATGCTATACTGTCTTCCGGAGATGACGCATACGAATGTATGGCAAGAAGAATTAACTCGTTGGAGCCGTTACCCATACAGATGTTTTCCGGTTTTACATTAAGATAAGCGGCAAGCTTCATACGCAGATAATACGATCCCGATTCGGGATAGAGATGCGCTTTTTCCAGTGCCCTGCGAGCAGCTTTCAAAGCAATCGGTGACGGCCCCAGAGGGTTTTCGTTAGATGCCATCTTAATTACTTTTCTCAAACCCAGTTCGCGCTTAACCTCTTCAATCGGTTTACCGGGTAAATAAGGGCTCAGTGAAATAATGTGTTTTTTTGGCAGAGGTATCATAAAAAAACTATATTAAAGCACCCTTGGATAAGATCCCAGTATCTTGACAAGTTTGCAGTGACTGGAAATATCCTTTATGCATTTTTTTATTTTTTCATCTTCAACATATCCGTCAAAATCCACAAAAAAATAATACTCCCACGCCCTTTTTTTGGAAGGCCTGGATTCTATCTTTGTAAGGTTTATTTTCATCTTTTTGAATGGCTGCAACAACTCGTAAAGGGCTCCGACTTTATCTTTTATCATAAGGAGGACGGAAGTTTTGTTCTTTTTGCTCCTTTTGCTGTAATTTCGCCCCACAACCAGAAACCTTGTCTCATTATGCGCCGTATCCTGAATAGAACTTGCCAGGATTTTCATATTATATTTTTCCGCGGCAAGACTGCTGGCGATAGCCGCGGCGTGTTTTTCCCTGGAGGCCCTTATAGTGGCCGCTGTAGTGCTGGAGGTGGGAATATACTCAAGCCCGGGAAGATTAGCTTCAAGCCATAACCTGCACTGCCCGAATACCTACGGATTCGAATATATCCTTTTTATGTCACTGATTCGGGATTTTCCTATAAGAAAATGATTTATTTCCAGATAAATCTCGGCGCAGATCTTGAGGTCCGAGTCAATAAACATATCAAGCGTATGGGTTACTCCGCCTTCTATAGAATTTTCTATCGGAACAACACCGTAATCGGCGCTCCCCTTATCGACAAGCGTAAAAACATCCGATATGGAAACGGCCGGAATATATTTAACCGAAGAACCGAATTTCCTGGAAGCGGCCATCTGGGTAAAAGAGGCCTCGGGTCCCAGAAAAGACACCATAACATCTTTTTCCAGCGCAAGCGAGGCGGACATTATTTCCCTGTAAATATTTCTGAGCGAATCACTGTCAAGCAGACCTTTGTTGATTCTGGAAATATTACTGTAAACTTCTTCCTCCCTTGAAGCCGAATAGTATTCTGCATTGTATTTCTTCTTTATTTTGGCGACTTCGTGGACAACTTCGGCACGCTCATTCAACAGCTGGATCATCTTTTTATCAACGGAATTAATCCTCTGTCTGAGATTTTTTAATTCCTTCATCATACCCTCCGTTATTTTAAAGAAGAGAACTGTTTTAATTCTTCTATCCTGGGCAATCCTTTGATATCGCCAAGCCCGAAATATTCAAGAAATTTTTCGGTCGTGGAAAATTCAAAAGGACGCCCAGCTACTTCTTTTCTTCCGGATATTTTTATAAGGTTCTTATCCAGAAGGCTTTTTATAACACCGTCCACATTAACTCCCCTTATGGATTCTATATCGGCTTTAATAATAGGCTGTCTGTAAGCGACAATAGCCAATGTTTCAAGGGCCGGTTTGGACAATCTGGACGGCTGTGCCTGGTATATCCTTTTTATATAATCGGCATACTCGGGCCTTGTAATCAACCTAAACCCCCCCGCTACTTCTTCGATAAGAAAAGGTTTTTCCGAATCGGCGTATTCGGAATTGAGGTTATCAATAACTTCCCTGATTTCCTTTTTCGTTATTTTTTCCCCGATTTTAAATGCTTTTGATATGTCATTGACAGTCAACGGTTCGGAAGAAGCGAACAGAACAGCTTCTATCGCGTTTCTAAAATTTCCTCTGGGGTTTTCGGCCTGCATATTATTTGTTCTCCGTAATTAACCGGCGGACGCCGTTTCTATAAAAATATCAGCGAAATGTTTCCTCTGCACGGCTTTGATGGCTTTTAACCTTATCAGCTCCAAGACAGCGAGGAAAGTCACCACAATTTCTCCCTTATTCGCCGTTTTATCAAACAACTCGGTAAATTTAACGTTCTTATTATTTTTTAAAATCCCCGTTATATGGGATATTTTATCCGAAACGGTAAATTTATCTTCAAAAATCTCGCGTAAATCTTCCTGTTGGGCGCCCCTTAAAATATCGGAAAACGCGCTGATAAGGTCAAATATGCTTACATTCGACAGTTCTGCCTCGTCCGGCCCGGCCACAGCGGATGCAGCCCTGGGAAAAACATTTATTCGTTCTTTTTCTCTTTCTTCAAGATGGTCCGCCAATTCCTTGAACTGCTTATACTCAAGCAACTGCTTGACAAGGTCCGCTCTCGGATCGATTGCTTCCTCTTCGTCTATGACTCTTTCTTCCGGAGGAAGAAGCATCATGGATTTAATATACATAAGAGTGGATGCCATCACAAGGAATTCGCCGGCGATATTCAGGTCAAGCATCTTCATCAACCCAAGATATTCCAGATACTGTTTTGTTATTTTTTCTACCGGAATATCGTAGATATCCACTTCTTCTTTTTTTATCAGATAAAGCAGCAGATCCAACGGACCTTCAAAAACTTCCAGCCGGACATTATAATCTTCTCCCATAGAAAAACACCCTTTTGAAATTACAGCATTCTTACGCTTAAACCTGTCGCGTCCTTAACGTTTTTCAGCGTTTTAACCGCCGTTTCTCTGGTTTTATCCGCGCCGGCTCTAAGTATCTTATCGATATAACTTTTATCTTTCAGAATAGTTTCTCTTTTCTCCCTTGCTTCTTTAAAATAATCCCAGATTATTTCAAACAGTTCCTTTTTCACATCGCCGTATTTCAGTCCGCCGTCCTCATATCTTTTGCGAAGTTTCCTGTCTTCCTCTCCGGAAATAAACAACTTATAAATATTATACAAGTTGCATCTATCTGGATTTTTGCTTGCTTCCACACTCTGTGAATCCGTCACTATACCCATGACATTCTTTCTTAAATCATCTTTCGAAGCGAATATTTCAATCGTGTTCCCATAGGATTTCGACATCTTCTGACCGTCAATTCCCGGCACCACCGCGACATTTTTGTCGATCAGGGGTTCGGGAACTGTAAATATTTCGCCGTAAACCGAATTGAATTTCAAAGCGATATCCCTCGCGACCTCAAGATGCTGTTTCTGGTCTTTTCCAACGGGAACAAGATCCGATTGAAAAAGCAGTATATCCGCCGCCATAAGTATCGGGTAGATAAAAAGTCCGGCGCTTGGCTTTATACCTTTCGCTATCTTATCTTTATACGAATGACATCTCTCCATTAATCCGAGAGGCGTTACGTTGGATAATATCCACGCAAGCTCCGTAACCTCCGGAATATCGGACTGTACCCATAGATGAGAAATATCGGGATCAATACCCAGGGAAAGCAATGAAACCGCAGCTTCCCGGGTATACTCAACGAGTTTTTCCCCTTCCGAAACAGTCGTTAAGGCATGCAAATCGACAATAAAACAGAATAATTCGCTTTTATCCTGCGATTCAACCATTTTTTTAATCATAGCAAAATAATTGCCGAGATGGAAACGGCCCGAGGGCTGGATACCGCTTAAAACCCTTTTTTTCGAAGCCATCTGAATACTCCTTAATTTTTAAAATGAAATCGGAACACCGAAAATAACCGAAAATAGAAACGTAATAATGGGCCACAAAAACCTGAATCCGCCGAAAATCAGAATCCCGAATACTATCATTATCCCATAAGGTTCAATACTGAGATAACTCCGAATCTGGTCCGGCCTCAGGAAAGACACCACTACCCTCGAACCGTCAAGCGGAGGAATGGGAATCATATTGAATACCGCCAGAACAATGTTTATCAGACCCGCGAACGCAAATGCTTTGGAAAATTGCTCTATCACAAAATCAAGGATGGGCATATCTTTAAAGAACAAAGAGGACAACAACAAAATCCTCAGCAGGAATGAAAGCACAAGCGCGATAACAATATTTGTCAGAGGCCCGGCGATACCCGTAATGCCCATTCCTTTTTTCCAGTCGCGGAAATAAGCCGGGTTAATGGGAACAGGTTTAGCCCATCCTATGACAGGGACAGTGGCTTTAGTAAGAAAATTCATGGCAATTAATATCCCGGGAATTATAATTGTCCCCTGAAGGTCGATATGCGCGAACGGATTTAAAGTCAGCCTGCCCGCGTTTTTAGCTGTCGGGTCTCCGCATTTATAAGCCGCCCACCCATGCGCAACTTCATGAAATATTATCGACATCAATATTATCGGCAAACCTATTATAATAAACATCCTGTCTCCTTCATATATACATCACATTGTAGTCAAACGGATTACAGAATATCAACCGTAAAAATATTTGTCAAACACTAATATAATAGAACAAGTCTTAAACTAAACTTCTCTAACCGCACCTGCCCCCCCTGATGGAAATTGCTAACCTCCAGCAGTTAAATAGTTCAGGAACTGTTCATCTGTTCAACTATTTAACTGTTTTTATTTGTGATTATCCCCGCCTAAGGCGAATAAATGTGGTTAAATTTTATTTCTACTTTTACTGCTCTCTTCAAGAAGTTTTAGAGCGTATTGAAGTTCTTCCTCCTTCGTTATAATTTTACCGTCAAGTTTGGCTTTCAGCGTTTTTTCCAGAACATCCCTGAAACAGGGCGAAGGCGAAATATTATTTTTTATCAGCGTTTTACCGGTAATATTCAATTTTATATGCCTCAGCCTTTCCATAAAATCGGAAATTCTCCGCTTCGCCGCATCCGTATCTGCTTTCGCTAACAGAAAAAGAAGGAACTCAACGGAATAAGTCCGAAGGTTGAAATATATTTCACTGTCAGACATTTTTTCCTTTCGCGACAGATATTTTATCTTTGAAGGACCTTCTTTTTTAAATCTCAGGATTTTTTCCTTTGATTTTTTAGATAATTTGAATTTATCGCAAACGGATACTGTTTCCGGAAGTTTCAGTGAATCTATCAGCCCCATAAAATAAATAATCCACTGGGTAAAAGGTTCTCCCTTATTAAAAGAAAACCATGCTATAGCATTTTCCGTCTTGTTAAAAATATCCGCGGCTTTCCTGTCGAACTTTATTGACAGATGAATAAACCTCAATTCGTTGAAGTCGGCCATTCTTCTTATGGCGTTAAGCGGCTTTGGTTCGCTGAGCATTAGGATAATCTCGTTTTTCACCCTGTCATACGCGACTTTATCGAACATCTTCATATCTACCGCGTTTTTTATAAGGTTTTGCGTATGCCTGTCGATAGCAAACCCCAATCTTTGTTCGAATCTCACTGCCCGAAATATCCTCGTGGGGTCATCCACAAAGCTCAAAGTATGCAGGACCCTTATAACTTTATCCCTGAGATCTTTTTTCCCGCCGAAAAAATCCACCAGCCTGCCGAACCCGTTTTCATTAATTTTTACCGCCATCGCGTTTATCGTAAAATCGCGCCTGTATAAGTCGTTTTTTATGGAACTGTATTCAATTTTCGGCAAGGAGCCGGGGCTTTCGTAATATTCCGTCCTTGCGGTAGCGACATCTATCTTTATCCCGGAGGGAAGAGAGACTATGGATGTAAGAAACTTTTTATGAGGAACGGAATATCCTCCCAGTTTTTCCGCCAGACGGGACGCGAATTCTATGCCTTTGTCCTCAACAACAATATCCACATCATAATTCGGAACTTTTAAAAAGACATCCCTGACAATACCGCCCACAATATAAGCGTCGCAGTTCATGCCGTCCGCGATGCGACCGGCGGCATAAAGCGCCTTTTTGATGTCGAAAGGCAATACTTCTTCAATCCTGTTTTTAATGTCGCTCAGGGCCGGCGTTGTTCCCGATTCAACGGGCAGATGATAACCTGAATCTTCTTCATGCAATATCTTCAGTAATTCGTTTTTCGGTATTAAACCCGAAAGCCGGCGGCCGTTTTTCACGACAGGGATAACCGAATGCCTGTTTTTGAACATATAATCTTTTATCCGGGGAACGGTATCGTTTTCGCTCACGGCGCAGGTTTCCGGAGTCATGTAGTCGGCAACCGCGCTCTTTTTTAATCCATGCAATATCACTTTGTCGGCATCATGTCTCGACAGAAAACCGAGAAATCTCCCTTTGCTGACAACGGGAATCTCATCCAAAGAATTCCTCACCATTAATTCTTTGGCTTTTTCGATAGTGCAGGACGGATTCGCTTTCTTTATGTATTTCTGCATGATATCTCTTGCTTTTATGGGAAGCTCCAATTCAGCCGCAAGAGCTTTTTTAAGTTTTTCCCTGGCTTCCACCAGCATAACTTTTTTCAACGTGGCGGAAGCGGCCGTAGGATGGCCTCCCCCTCCCATCCTTTCCAGTATCTTCGCGACATTTACCATAGACACGTTGCTTCTCGCGACTATATGTATTCTGTTGTCCATTTCTATAAGAGCGAATATCACATTTATATTCTCGATGTCGCGAAGTCTGTGCACGACAAGCCCTAAATCCGCCGCATGTTCGTTTATCGAAGCGGATGCGATGCCGACATGAAGATTTCCAAGTATAAATTCTTCGGAACCGCTTATAAGCTCTTTTAAAAGCATGGTCTGGACAGAGTCAAGTTCGGAAGCGAGAAAAGAATGCACCATGGATATGTCGGCTCCGCTCGAGAGCAGAAATGACGCCGCCCGGAAATCTTCGGGGGTTGTGGAAAGATGACCGAAATGTCCGGTATCTTCGTAAATGCCAAGCATCATAGCTGTAGCTTCGGTAATGCTTAATTTAATTTTTTTTCTCATAATTTCAAGGCAAAGTCCGGTTACGGTGGAACCGTAAGGAAAATAATGGTATTTTTCGTTGCTCTCTTTTTTCTTTATTTTATGATGGTCATAAATGACAACAGGTATCTTTTTCCCTTCTATCCAGTTATAAACGTCCCCTATACGGCTCCCCGGCGCGGAGTCAACCAATATAATTTGTTCGACATCCGAAACATTTATCCCGGATACAATCGGGATACTTAAACTATCCGAACAGACCCTGAAAAACTCTTCAACATTCGCATCCAGGGAAGCCGGCAGCAATACTTTCGCGGCGGGATATAATTTGGACGCCGCTATCAAAGAAGCAAACGCGTCAAAATCGGCATTCAGATGGGTCGTAATTAACCTCAAAATTAACCCCTTGGATGGAATTTTTTGTGAATACTTTTAAGCCTTTCCCTATCGACATGGACATAATTCTGTGTAGTCGATATATCGGCATGCCCCAACATTTCCTGCACAACCCTTAAATCCGCCCCGTTGGCAAGAAGATGAGTGGCGAAAGAATGCCTAAGTGTGTGAGGTGTTATATTTTTTTTAATACCCGCTTTTTTCGCGTAAGATTTAATTATTTTCCACAGTCCCTGCCGCGTAAATTTTGCTCCGAATCTGGTTATAAAAAGTTCCGGCGGCGGCAAATTGGAAGAAGACAGAGCTATCTGGGGCCTGGATTTCTCAATATAGCGCTTAACGGCATCAAGCGCCTTTTGTCCTATAGGGTCAATGCGTTCCTTATTCCCTTTTCCCTTACATCTTAAAATACCTATCTCAAAATTTATGTCGCTTATTTTTAGGTTCACAACTTCGCTTATGCGAAGGCCCGTAGCATACATCAGTTCAAGAATAGCTTTATCCCTTAAATCATTAGGGGTATCTTTTCCGGGCGAAGCCAGGAGTTTAGTGACCTCTTTCTCGCTCATTACAGCCGGCAAAGCTCTCCATATCCTGGGAGACTCTATAATCTCCGAAACATCCTCCTTCAGATACCTGTCCATCACCAGAAACCTGAACAGCATTTTTATCGATACCAGGGCCCTGGATACGGATAAGGTTGAGGATCCCCTGTTTTTTTCGGACAATAGAAAATCAACGATTACATCTCTGGGACATGAAGAAAAATCGGAAATCTTTTTACCGTCAAGGAAACCGATAAATCTTTTAAGGTCGTTTTTATAAGCTTCGATACTGTTAAGGGCAAGGGATCTTTCAACCAGAAGATAGTTTATAAACTCGTTTACCAGTATGACAAGCGAATGCGATTTTTCACTTACAGTATCAACTGGAATTTTTATCTTATTGTCCGCCATAATCAACAAATGTCCCAACCCGAAGTCTTTTCGGCTTTTATCGAGGTTTTGCAGCCATGTCCGGGATATACCGTTACGTTTTCGGGAAGCGCAAATATCTTTGTTTTTATCGACAATCTCAGGCTTTCAGTATCCCCTCCGGGAAGGTCTGTCCTGCCTACTCCCGAGGCAAAAAGGGTATCTCCCGAAAAAAGCGTTTGATCCCGGCAATACAGGCAGATACCTCCCGGCGAATGTCCCGGCGTATGTATGACATCCATACTTTCACCGCCAAATACGATTTTTTCTCCTTCAGACAAAAGAATATCGGCTGCCGGCGACGATTCGGTTTTAATGCCGTAGATTTCCAGGATTTTATAACCGGAAACAAGCAGCGCCGCGTCATCCTCATGAATCGCTATGGGGATATTGAAACGCCGTTTCAATGCCCCATTGCCGGCAGTGTGATCCGCATGAAAATGGGTATTCACGATAATCTCCGGCTTTAATCCGTTTTTAGCGATAATTTCCTCAACATACATATAGTCAAACGGATCCAGTATTACCGTCCGCCGGGTATCCGCGCAAAATATCAGGTAGCAATTAGTTTCGAGCGGACCATTTACAATCTTAATGATTTTTATCATAATAAATCCGCAAAAAATCAACGCAGCATATCAGTAAAATCTTTCTCCGTTAAAACTTTTATCCCGAGAGAACGCGCCTTCGCGATTTTCGATCCTGGAGATTCCCCCGCAACCACATAATCCGTCGTTTTCCCCACGCTAGAAGAAGTTTTCCCTCCCCTCATTTTTATCTGCTCTTCAGCATCGCTTCTCGAATATGAAGATAGCGCACCGGTAAGGACAAATGTTTTCCCTTCAAACTCTTTCCTGATGACAATCTTTTCCTTCCTTTCCTCGAAACTCACTCCGGCTTTTTTCAATTTTTCCAGCACCTGCTGATTCTCCCGGATTTTAAAATAATCGCGTATGCTCTCCGCCATAACATCTCCCACATCTTCCACTTCCATCAGCTTTTCCCTATTCGCAGAAGCTAAACTATCCATATCGGAGAAAAAGGAAGCCAGTTGTTCCGCTGTTTTTTCGCCTATATGCCTTATTCCAATCGCAAAAAGCACCTTTCTGAAAGGTTTTTTCCTGCTTTCATTTACCACATTCATCAGTTTTTCAGCCGATTTCTCACCCATCCTCTCGAGAGACGCAATGTCACTCTTTTTAAGATTGTAGATATCACCGAAATCCCTGATTATATTCTTATCCACGAGAACATCGATAAGAGCCTCTCCCAATCCTTCGATATTCATAGCGCTTCTGGAAGCAAAGTGCTCTATCCTTCTTTTTAACTGCGCCTTGCATTTCAGATTTTCGCAAAAATAATCGGATTCGCCTTCAATTCTGGCAACAGGCCCTCCGCAGACAGGACATTTGCCTCCTATTTTAAATTTTTTAGTATTTTTATCGCGCCCGGGCGTTTCATCTTTCAATACATCGATGACTTTAGGTATTATTTCCCCGCCTTTCTCGATTACAACCGTGTCTCCTATGCGGACATCTATCCTGTCAATCTCATCCTGGTTATACAGGCTCGCTCTGCTGACAGTGGTTCCGGAAAGCCGGACAGGGGCTAAAATAGCCACCGGAGTTATTCTTCCGGTCCGGCCCACACTCGTTTCAATATCCAATATTTTTGTTTTGGCTCTCCGCGCGGCAAATTTAAACGCGAAACACCATCTCGGAGATTTAGCCGTAGAACCAAGTTTTTCCCTTAAATAAAATTTATTAACTTTAATAACCATACCGTCTATTTCAAAAGGCAGTCTCTCTCTTTTTTGCTCCCACTCGGCACAGATATCCATTATTTCGCGTACCGCAACCGCTTTCCGGCAACACGGGCTAACACCAACACCCATTTCGGACAGCGCCTTTATCGTGTCGTATTGGTTATCCTTATCAAAACCCGAAACAGCCCCTATGCCATGGGCGATAAACTTCAGATTTCTTTCCCTGACCATACTGCTGTCTTTAAGTTTTAAAGAACCTGCCGCCGCATTCCTCGGATTGGCAAATTCTTCGCCCTGTTGTGATAACTTGGAATTTATTTTTTTAAAAACTTCTTTTTCCATATAAACTTCGCCGCGGATTTCAAGAAGCGTCACGCGGGTCGCTGCCTTCAGGTTTTCGAAAACCCCATTAACATTTTTCATATTCGCGGTAATATCTTCTCCTGTCGCGCCGTCCCCCCTGGAAAGACACCTTATCAGAACCCCTTTTTCATAACGCAGGGAAGCCGATACTCCGTCGATCTTTACTTCAACCTCATATTCAACTTTATCAACACCCAGGATTTTCCTGACACGTTTATCGAAATCCTCAACTTCTTTTTCGGAATATGTATTCTCTATGCTTAACATAGGCACTTCGTGTTTAACTTTCTCAAAAAGCCCGGTTACCTTTTCGCCTATTTTCTGAGTGGGAGATTCTTGTGCCCTAAAACGAGGATATTTCTCCTCGAGCTTTTTAAGCCTGGAATAAAGCTTGTCGTATTCGCTGTCCGGAATAACAGGAGCATTCTCTTCATAATATTTCTTGTTATGGTAATTAATGATACTTCTCAGTTTTCCGATATCTTTTTTTATTTTCGCGGGATCATCACAAGTTTCGATATCACATAGAAATTCACGGTGCCTGTCGGTCTTTTTATTCATTGATTTTTAACTCTCTCTTTAAAACCGGTTTTAATTTCATATATGCCGCCAAACCGGCAAGACCGCCCAGAATATCGAAAAAAAGGTCCCACAAGTCAAAGGATCTCGAAGGCAGAAAAATCTGATGAAACTCGTCTAAAAAGGCAAACACGGACAATATGAACAATGAAATTAAAAAATATCTTTTGCCGTCCATTTTAGATGTCCCCGCAAATGCTCTCGCCATAAGCGCGGAAAACACAAGATACTCGGAAAAATGCACTATTTTGTCCAGAAAAAACAATTTTACTTTCGGTAACCGGCATGAGGGGATGGAAGATACAAGCAATATAACAACGGCCCAAACCAGAACGGGCAACCAGAAGAATAGGATTTTTTTCATTTGCCGAAACCAAGCCTTAATGCCAGCATTTCGGGCAGGCCGGCGTCAAGAATCTTATTTTGCGCGGTTTTTATATTATAGCTATGGCGCTGAAATTCCAGAGCGCCGCTCTCCTCGTCGTAAAAAACCATGCAAATCCTCGGATCACCGTCCCTCGGCTGGCCTATTGAACCCACGTTTATTATGTATTTTCTGTCCTTCTTCAGTTTTTGACCGGGATTAAGCTTATGCTTAATTATTTCATCGGTTATCTCAATAACCATCGGAATATGCGAATGCCCGACAAAAATCAACCTGCCGGAAGCGTATTTCGCGGTATTCTCAACCTCCTCAATATCAAAGAGATACCTCCACTCCTCGGGCTTGGGTAATGAAGCATGCACAAGATATATGTCCTTTTCTTCGTAAATCAGTGGTAAGGAAGATAAAAAAAATTTTTCCTCAAAACTCAGCATCTCCGAAGTCCAATTTACCGCGTGCGTCGCCTGGGGATTGAAATTCTCGCATCTCTGAATCCCCGCCGCTACATAATCATGATTTCCGGCAATTAAAACGTCGAAGCTTTCGCGGGCGATTTTTATGCACTCTGAAGGATTCGCGCCGTAACCGACAAGATCCCCCAAAAAAAATACTTTGTCGGGTTTTTCCTCTTTAATTATCTCGATACTTTTATTTAAAGCCTCAAGATTGCTGTGAACGTCGCCTATCAGGCATAATCTCATACTTACTTAACCGGCTCGTTTTTAATATTGTTATAAAATCTCTCAGCAATATTTCTATGGAAAGTTTCCTGAGATTTTAGGGGGGCCTTTTTCTCTTTGGCATTCATTTCATTCATCATCTCTTTCCATGTCTTTTTGGCGCCTTCGATATCGCCGGATTCATACAGGGCATGCGCATACATTCTCTTTACATACAGTGGACAGTCATAACGCGCCGCGTCTTTGAAATAGCGCGCGGCGTTTCGATAATCTTTTACTTTATTGAAATAAGTCCATCCCAGCTCAAAATAAAGATTAAAAACATCCGGATTGTGTTCTATCCCCGTTTTCAGGAAATCAAGACCTTGCTGAACCCAGAAATACTGGTCTTTTATCCTTTCTTCGATTGTCCTGTAAGGGCTCACACCCGCTTCATAACAGATATTATAGGCCATGTGCCATCCGCCAATGGACCACACATCCAGAAAATTGGGTTGGAGATAAGCCACCGCTTTATAAAGAGGGAGACATTTATACCATTGCCCGTGATGCCAGTATTCGTCTATCTGAATCCACAGTATATCGGCGGCGATACCCCTGAACCCGCCGAGCAAAACACCGGTAACCTGTTCGCCCGGACGCAGATAAATGCGGCTATAAAGCTTTTCCTCTTCCCTCATATTTATTATTTTCAACTGGATATAATACAACACCGCCAGCATAAAAATGATAACAAAAATAAATATAACCTTTTTGGATCTCACAGACGGTCCACTTCCCTTTTTCTGAAAACAAGCATTCCTATCGAAACTATTACCGCGGAATACAGCAAGGCATACCCGAGCAGGTTTATCAGCGTGTTTATATCTACTGATTGTCCGAGATTAATCATATCCTTGAATTCAAACCTGCTGAAATCGGGGATTATTTTCAAAAATGCGTCCCCCACCCGCTTAATCGAATCGGCCTCTACTCTGCCCGTAATATGGATAATCTGCTCTGTCATATGTCCAAGTATAAAAACAATAAAAACAAAAATAAAATTTGAAACGGTGGAAAGCAGTGTTGAGGTAGTTATGGCTATAGCGACTATCACTATAAACTCCATCATCAAACCGAGGCATGAGTAAAGGAGCATAAGTTCGAATTTTTCAAACCCGAAGCGAAACAACAGGGAATTGATAAATATCACGGAAAGAATCCCGGAAAATGCGACTACCGAACCAACATTGCCTATAAATTTTCCCATTACTATTTCCTGACGGCTCACGGGATAGGAAAGCATCACATATACCGTCTTTTTTTCCATTTCTCTGTATATGGCGGTAGACGCCATAAAAATACCAAAAAGCAGACCAAACATAGTCATAGCGGACAACCCCAGTTCCGAAACAAAAATATGCTGGTTACCCGGAGCGATTTTGCCGAAAACATGTATCATGCCGAATATCAAGACTATGAAAACTACAATGACATAAAGAGTTTTTTTCCTTATCTCTTCTTTCAGCACGGAATAAGCGATTGTCCTTATTCTGCGGTTAAAAAGGGGGAAAACAAAAACAAGCACTGACAGAGACACCGCTTTGAGATATACCCAATACGGCTGAGCCAACTCAGTTTTGCCCGACAGAAAACAATCAATCAAAAGCAGAAAAACGGCCATCGCAATATATATTGTGTGAAATCCGACTTTTTTCAATTATTTTTCCCCGATTTCTCCCTGATAAGTTTAATAAACAGACTTTCTAAAGTTTCGCTGGGATGATCAACCGATATAAGGTCTCCCCCCGAACCGCTTATAAGTTCTTTAATTTTATCGATATCACCCGTTTTCAAACCGGAAACGATAATTTCCGTTTTATTGCCCTCTGTTAACAGGTCGTCCACGTTTCCTTCCCTTACAAGTTTCCCGTTGTATAATATGGCTATCCTGTCACATATCGTCTGAACTTCGGCAAGAAGATGTGAAGATAACAACACGGTTTTGCCGCGGTCTTTGAGCTTTTTAATGATGTTCTTGATTTCTCCGGCGCCGATAGGGTCTAATCCTATCGTGGGCTCATCAAGAAGAACTAAATCGGGGTCTTTTAGCAGGACCTGCGCAAGCCCTATCCTCCTCGACATTCCTTTGGAATAATCCGCAACCCTCCTTTTTCTCGCCTCACTAAGGCCTACTATATCCAAAACTTCGTTTATTCTCTTTTTCCTGATTTTTTCCGGCATAGCGTTAAGTTTTCCGTAAAAATCCAGTATTTCATCGGCGTTAAGAAACCCGTAGAGATACGACTCTTCGGGCATATAACCGATATTCTTCTTGTTTCCGATATTCTCGGGCGAGGCTCCCATGACTTTTATTGAACCCGAAGAAGGAAATATAAGACCCAGCAATAATTTTAAAACCGTGGTTTTGCCCGACCCGTTAGGCCCAAGCATTCCGAATATTTCGCCTTTTTTGACTGTTAAATCCAATCCGTTTACCGCAGTAACTTTCGGCCTGTTCCAGAAATCCCGGTAGATTTTCTTAAGGGCTTTTATCTCTATCGCATTTTCCATTTTACATTTCCTTTTTTTCGAATATGTTTGCCGTAACCAATATCAACATCAAAGAATAAATAATACCGTAGGCACTGACCAATAAAACATACGGCGCGGACACATGTTTGCCGACGCTTATATAATCAGAAACATTAAAAAACTCCAGGTTCGGGAAAATATAATAAAAACCGGTCATCAGATATCCGAACACCCTGTTTGCCTCGGAAGCCATATTTGCGATAAAAGCGGTCAGATGCCCCAGGACATAAATCAGGAAACACATGATAATCGTAAAAGTCTGCTGGAAAAACATACTTAACAAAAACGCCGATGAAACAATTATAAAACATCTCACAATTATAAGTAATATCCCTTTCGTCAATTCGATATTATGGGCAAAGGTCACAAAACTGAATCTTGCTTCTTCTCCGAATTTCTGTCCGATAAAATGCGTTTTTATGCCCAGCGCAATGTAAAAAACCATCGACAATATAAATATGGCGAAAATAAGATAACAAAAAACACCCAGAGCCCGGCCGTAAATATACTTCTTCCTTGTAACGGGGTATGAAAAGACCGTATAGATGCTCTTTTTCTCTATATCCGTTTGTATACATGAACTGCCTATGACAAGCGAAATTACAAGCGAAAAGAAAGTAATTCCAGCCATTCCGATATCTTTTAATATTTTTACTTCCTCCCCAAAGGTAAAAAAAGTGAAAAACTGAGTGGAAAGAACCATCAGAATCGAAAAAATAAAAATGACCTGAAAAATTCTTTTCCGAAAAGCTTCCACAAATGTGTGTTGAGCAATGACGGCTATAACATTATTCATAAAACACCTTTAAAACAACACTTCAAACCGGGTAAATTCTTTTGACGGTTCCAGCCATTGTACTTCCGTGTCCCTTATGCACCCTGAAAAATGATTATTTTTTATATCATTAATCACAAGGAATATATTTTTTTCTTCCCCCTGAAGCATCATTTCGACTTTTCCGTTCGAGAGATTTCTTACATATCCCGACAGGTTATAATGTTTTGCCAGCTTCGAAGCCGTAAACCTGAAACCTACTCCCTGGACGGAACCCGAGTAAAAAATTTGTGCTCTTTTTTCCGGCATAATATTAAGATTATATACATTTAAAAGCCGCGTTTCAAGGTATCATCTTCCGTAAATAACGCAAAAATCCTTAAGCTTCCCGCTAAGATTATCTTTCAGCATATCTTTTGTATATCTCCACGCCCAGTTTCCCCGTATAGTCGAAGGCGTATTCATTCTTGCTTCGCCGCCAAGTCCGAGAACATCCTGAAGAGGGAAAATGACAAAATCAGCCACCGACACCATCAATGCCCTTATAAAGGCCCAGTTGGGTTCGCTTCCGGCCGCATTAAGATACATTTCCGCTCTCTTTCTCTCTTCTTCGATTTCGCGCGCGCTTCTTGTGCTGTCATGTTTTCCGCCTTTCCACCATCCGATAACCGTATTATTATCGTGAGTCCCCGTATAAGCCGCAAGATTCTTTTCGAACATATGGGGCCGAAAAGCGGAATTATTGGAATCCCTGCCGAAAGCGAATTGTAGAATTGCCATGCCCGGAAACCCGAATTTAACACGCAATTCCTCGACCTCTTGTGTAATAACACCCAGGTTCTCGGCTATTATAGGCACTTCTCCCAACGCGGATTTGACGGCATTAAAAAAATCGTCTCCCGGCCCATTAACCCATTTCCCGTTGACGGCTGTTTCTTCATCCGCGGAAACTTCCCAATAAGCCTCAAACCCGCGAAAATGATCCAGCCTCACTATATCGACCAGCTCAAACATATTTTTAAACCTGTCAATCCACCACCGATAATTCAAAGTTTTCATTTTTTCCCAATCGTATATCGGATTACCCCATAACTGCCCTGTTGAACAGAAGTAATCCGGAGGAACTCCCGCGACTACAATAGGATATCCTTCTTCATCAAGCCGAAAGAGCTCGGGATGGGACCACACGTCCGCACTGTCCTGGGATACAAAAATGGGGATGTCGCCTATAATACTAATGTCTTTTTCCCTGCAATATTCTTTTATTTTAAGCCATTGCCTGAAAAAAATGTATTGCCGGAATTTCTGCGATTCTATTTCATAGCGGACAGCTTCGGCTTTTCCGGCCATCGCGGACTTATCCCTGAAAGCAATATTTTTTTCCCATTCATTCCAGTCCAATCCCCCAAACAGATTCTTAAATGACATAAAAAGCGCGTAATCCTCAAGCCACCAGGCTTTATCAGCGCAAAATAAGTTAAAATTATCGGAAAGTCCGTGATTCTGCGTTTTTTTAAAATTATCATACGCCTGTTTCAATAAATAATTCTTGAATTTTTTCACCTTTCCGAATTCGACCCTGTCGGTCGCAAAATCCGGAATATCCGTGATATCATTCTTTTTTAAAAGACCGTCTTCGAAAAGAAGATCGGGGCTTATGAGCATAATGTTCCCCGCAAAAGCGGAATAACACTGGTATGGCGACTCTCCGTAACCCGGCGGATTCAAAGGCAAAACCTGCCATAGTTTTTGGCCGGAATTATAAAGAAAATCGACAAAATGGTATGCTTCAGGCCCTAAATCTCCTATGCCATACCTGCCGCAAATCGATGTAGGATGGAGCAATACACCGCTTTTCCTTCCCATTTTCATATATTTGTTTTTCTCCTAAGACTTAAGTTTTGCCGCCAGTTCGGCTATTCTCTTACCGAATTTGAATGCATTTTTTTCCGCTTCCGCGTCCGGAGCTCCTACACAGGTAACGCCGTAATGCCCTGTAGCGTCCATCGGGTCTCCGACAATTATCATACCGTATATAAGCATTGCCTGAATGATGGAAAAAACCGTTGTTTCCTTGCCGCCCGAACTGTCTCCTGAAGTTGCAAATGCGGCGCCGATTTTATTCTCCATTTGTTTTCTCAGTCCGACAAATCTATCAAAAACATCCTTTAATTCCGCCGCCATAGAACCAAAATACACCGGAGACCCGGCGACAATCGCGTCGGAACCAAGAAAATCCTCTTTCGTAATCTCTCCGGCCGGTTTTACGACACACTTCACGCCTTTTTGCGACTCGACACCTTTGGCTATCTGTTCGGCCAGCAGTTTTGTGTTTCCCGTTTTTGAAAAATACATTATTAATACCTGCATATGAAAAATCTCCTTTCTAAAAAAAGCGCCCGTAAAAGAAAGTTGAAATTAAAAAAATAAATCTATATAATTTGTCGTTTAGAAACCAAACCTGTCGGAGCGTAGCGCAGCTTGGCTAGCGCGCAGCGTTCGGGACGCTGAGGTCGGGGGTTCGAATCCCCCCGCTCCGACCATGCTTCAATCTTATACAACGCTTTTCCTTTTTATTTTCAAAATATTAAAAATCACTCTCATAAACAAACATCCAAGCACGATTACGGTGATTGCAAAACCTATCCATCCCAGAATCGCAATGACACTCATAATCACACCCGCTATTAAAACACCGGACAGAATTGAAATAAATGCGTAGAGCGGCTTGACTTTAAAAAGAAACGCCGCCGCGCATCCTGTCCACGCGCCTGTAACAGGAAGCGGTATGGCTACAAATAAAGCAAGTCCTACGGCTTTATATTTTTCCACCAAAGACGCTTTTGCTTTTGTTCTTTTGAAAAACCAGTCAAAAAACTTTTTCCAGAACGGGAATTTCGCCAGCCATCCGGTCAACGGGCCGAGAATAAGTATTATCGGGATTACAGGTATCATATTACCCGCCACAGAAATGAGATACGCCTTAAATGGATCCATTCCCATAAGATGGGCCGCTGGTATGGCCCCCCTCAATTCGACAATTGGAAGAGCGGCAATTATCAATACGGCGGATTCTTTAGAGACGCCTCTCTCCCTCAGCCCATCGGCTATCTTGTACCCTATGCTGTCTTCCTGCGCGTATGACATACCGCAAAAAACCAGAAACAAAACAACCGCTGCGAAAAAATTTATCTTTCCCAAGCATCTTCTCCTATAAGGGGAACAAATCTGCATCCGCATATTTTTTCCTCAACGATATTATTATTTATTTTTCTGACCAATAATAGATCCTGCACCGCCGGATCTCCCACGGGAATAACTATTCTGCCGTTTTCCTTAATCTGGATCATAAGCTTTTTGGGAATATGAGGAGCGGCAGCGGTAACGATAACTATATCGTAAGGAGCGTGTTCAGTCCAGCCGAGACTTCCGTCCCCGAGCTTAAATTTAACTTTTGTAAAACCGGCTTTTCGGCAGTTTTGCTCAGCCAGTTCTTTTAATCCCTGTATCCTTTCGACGGAATAGACATCCGCTCCCATATATTCCAGTATTGCGGACTGGTAGCCCGAACCCGAACCGATTTCCAATATTTTCGCCCTTTCAAAAACATCGGCCGCCTGTGTCATCAAAGCTACTATGTAAGGCTGGGAGATTGTCTGCCCGAAGCCTATCGAAACAGGAAAATCTTCATAGGCGTATTTGCGAGAGTCCTCAGGCAAAAAAAGTTCTCTTTTTACCGCCAGAAAAGCGCCTATCACTTTTTCGGAATATATATCCCTGCACATAAGCTGGACATTCACCATTTCTTTTCTTCTTTCGGAGAAATCATCTGCCGTCAAATTCCGCATTTTTGGCCTTTCTGACGGATAACATGAATTTTATAAATCTTAGGGTGTCCCTGATGGGCCGTATTTTGCTTTTTTCCGAACCGTAAATCGTTTTTACCGGAGCTTCGGATATTTTAAATTTTTTTGCGGCAGCGCTGATGATAATTTCAGATTCAATCTCAAATTTATCGGAATTTAATTGAAGATTATCGATGACTCTTTTCCCGATAAGGCGGAAACCGCACTGCGTATCGCTTAAGCTGATTCCCGTGTATTTCCTCAGCAGCCAGCTCATAAATTTATTTGTAATGAACCTGACCCTGGGCATACTCCCGGGATTATGCATCCTGGACCCTATTATAATATCGGCGCCGTCTTTTTCCATCCGCTCAATCAATGCGGGAATATCATCGGAATCATGCTGTGCGTCCCCGTCCATTAAAACAACCGCGTCAAAATTTTTACCGGACAAACTGCTAAACCCGGTTATTATGGCCGCTCCTTTACCTCTGTTGACGGCATGCTTCAAAACCGTCGCGCCCGCTGACGCCGCTTCCCATGGGGTTCCATCAACCGAACCGTCATCCACAACGATTACTTCTCTGCAGTATTTTTTCGCTTTGGCGACCACTTCGGCAATGTATTTTACCTCATTGAAAACGCTTATCAATGCGATTACCAGCATTTTTCAACTCCATAACGGATAAAAAACAAACCATTGATCCGGATATTTCAAAATCAATTCTTCCATTTTTTTGATTATTCTATCCCACAGTTCCTCGCGTGATACATTACTTTTGTCAAACCCTATCGGGCCGCTTATTTCAAACAGGTATTTGTCATTTGATTTCCTTACAAAAAACCCGAACACTACATTACAAGCCGTCCGTAACGCAATTTCCACAGGGCCTCTGGGCAAAATGCATTTTTTCCCGAAAAATTTCCGTACCTCGCCGTTTGAAGTCGTATCCCTGTCTCCCAACACTGCAACAATTTCATTTTTTCTCAACGCCTCAAAACATCTTCTAATCGCATATCCCACGGGAATAACTTTTACATGTTTGCTTGTCCTTTTTTGAACAAACAACCTATCCACTTTATCGTTCTTATGCGGCAGGACAACAACATTTATGGGATACCCGAGTAAAGCAAGAACAATCGCGCCTAATTCCCAGTTTCCGAGATGCGCCGAAACAATGATACTGCCTTTGTTGTCTTCTATAGTTTTATCCAGCGCGGCTAAATCGTTTATTTCAATCCTCGCGTCTATGAAAACTCTTGTCAAACTTCCCGCAGCAAAAAAGTCAACAAGATATTTCCCGAAATTTATAAAAGTTTTTCTGGCTATCTTTTTTATCTCCCTGCGCGCGGAAACATCCTCGAGTCGCCTGCCTTTAAATTCCATTATCACGGACAAATTCGCGATAACACCTCTTCTGCTTGACCTGTTAAAGACAAAATTCAGATTCGCTATGAACCATGCTATCGCATAGCTTATTCTTCTGGGCAAATGCAAAGCCAGAAAATGCAACAGAGAAAAATATATTATCTTAACCATAATTCATTTATTCTGCGCGATATTATCACAGCGCTTTCCGGATTTCCTATTTTCAGGGCATTCTCGGACAGTTTTTCCCTGTCAATCACACCAGCAAGAAGTTTTTCCGCCAAATCGCCGGCATCCCGCGCGTTTTTGGACAGCAGGGCGGCGTTTTTACCGGTTAAATATTTCGCGTTCGACTTCTCCTGTCCGGGCAAAGGAGAATTTATAACCATGGGAATACCTTTTGCCATGGTTTCCGCCGAAGTCATTCCGCCGGGTTTGGATATCAGCATATCGGTCGCTTCCATTATGATATTCATTTCATCGGTATATCCCATTATCCTGACGTTATCTTTGCTTCCGTAATGCCTGTTGAGAACCTCGTATAGCTTATCGTTACCGCCCGATATGACAAGCAAAAATATTTCCCCGGAAACATTGGACAGTTCGGTTATGGCTTCTTCAAGCGAACCTAAACCGTAACCTCCTCCCATAATAGTAATCAACTGTTTGGATGCAGGCAGTCCGAGTTTTATTTTTGCCCTCGATTTGCCTATGGAACCGCTGAATTTCAGGTCAACCGGTATGCCCGAAACACATATGCGCCCCTCATCGACACCTTCCTTGACAAGGTATTCCACGGCTTCCCTGGACGGCACGAAATACATATCAACTTCATCGTTTAGCCAATATGAATGAACCACATAATCGGTAATTACCGCGACGACTTTCAGTTTTTTATCTTTAACCTTCTTATAATGAGAAAACAGACAGCACGGAAGAGCCTGCGTGCAAACCACAATATCGGGATAAAATTCATTCAGCAGTTTATCTATCCTCGCCATGCTTATTTTATGAAAAAAATCCCTGATTTTAGCCGTTCTCGCTTTTACATTCCTGTTATCATAAAGATATTCCCATATTTCGGGGGTTCTGCGGATTAAACCCATATATGTCTTCAAAGTCACTCTGGAAAGTATCGGGTTGGTATAATGGAAAGGATTTACAACTTTTACTTTCAGATTCCGTGCTTCCGATTTCAGGGCGTTTTCCAAAACAAGAGCGGCTTTATGATGTCCGGACTTTCGGGAAATATAACATAAAAGAAGCTTATTCATACGCTTTCACTCTTTTTATAATAATATAATAATACCAAATAGCATAAAAAAAAGAGCCGGTTATTTCCAGCCCTTTTTTGATATTCAGAATATAATCAGCAAACCCCTCTTTCTGAATTCAGGATAAATCCTATAAACTCACCCGCCTCGGGTGTTTTAAATCCTATAGATTTTATCTTGTCGAGAGCATTATGCTTATTTATCCCTCTCTTATAATATATCTTATAAATTTCTTTTATTTCATTTATCGTTTCTCTTGGGTATGAATTTCTTTTCATCCCTATACTGTTGATCCCGTAAACCTCATTCCTTTCCGCCACCATTATAAAAGGCGGCACATCCTTTGAAATCCTGCTGTTGCCGCTTATCATGCTGCATTTCCCTATCCTGCAAAATTGATGCACAACAACCCCTCCAGATATAAATGCCTGGTCGCAAACCGCAACATGGCCCGCCAGCAGAGCGGCATTGGCCATAACAACATTATTGCCGAGCACACAGTCATACGCGATATGGGAACAGGCCATGATAAAATTATTATCGCCGATAATGGTCTTCGATTTTTCCGAAGAACCGAGGTGGATGGTCACCATTTCGCGGATGGTATTATTATTGCCTATCTTAAATGAAGATGTTTTCCCGTCGGAATTCAATTCCTGCGGGACATCGCCTATAACGGCTCCCGTATGAATCTCGTTCCCATCTCCTATAACGCCTTTTCCCTTGATATGCACAAAAGGGTATATTTTATTCTTCCGTCCGATTCTGATATCCCCCTCAATAACCGAGTAAGGGCCGATTTCCACGTCTTCTGCCAGATTGACATTTTTATCGATTATCGCAGTTGGATGAATTTTCATGGTTAGAAGTTCGTATCTTCCTCTTCTTCGTCTTCAGACAGTTCCAATTCCTCGTTTTCGTCATCTATGAGAGCGATAACTTCCCCCACTTCAACTTCATCGCCTTCCTCAAAATACAATTCCGTGATTATACCGGTCTCGGGCGCAGGCACATTAAAAGTGGCTTTATCGGTGGTCAATTCCACGATATCGCTGTTCTTTTCTATTTTATCGCCCTCTTCATAATGCCAAAATGATATCTTTGCTTTCTCAACATCCTCGCCGAGATCCGGGACAACAATTTCGACCATAAGATTATACCTCCGTTTTATCCTTGTTTTTTATCTTATCAAAAACCTGGTCCGCATTATAGGAACTGCGCACAAACGGACCAGACATAACATACAAAAAACCTTTTGCAAAAGCAATATTTTCCAGGTCCTTAAACACGTCAGGATGAACATACTCGGCAACAGGGATGTTGTTTTTAGATGGGGAAAGATACTGTCCCACAGTCAGGATATCACAGCCGGCTGACCTAAGGTCGTCAAAAACCGATTCCAACTCGCGCCCGGTCTCTCCCAGCCCGACCATCAGTCCCGATTTTGTATAAATGCCGGAATAATTGGTTTTTATAAACCCCAGAAAATCCAAAGACCTGTAGTAATCGGCCCGGGGCCTCACATATTCATACAACCTTTTTACTGTTTCAATATTATGGTTAAAAATATCGGGGCCCGATTCCGCGACCCGTTTTATACAGTCAACTTTACCCTGAAAATCCGGCGTTAAAACTTCTACAAGAACCTCGGGATACCGCTTCTTGAGCATACTGACTGTACGGGCAAAGTGAGAAGAACCTCCATCCTCCAAATCATCCCTGGTAACGGATGTTATTACAACATGTTTCAAATTCATCCTGCCTACCGCCTCGGCTATTCCCGCGGATTCTGATTCATCGACATCGCGGGGAACACCCTTTTTAACAGAACAGAAAGAGCAGTCCCTGCTGCAGATATCCCCGAGAATCATAAATGTAGCGCGGCGCTTTGAAAAACATTCCCACATATTGGGACAGCGGGCGCTTTCGCAGACGGTATTCAATTTAAGAGATTTTAAAATCTCTTTGGTCTCAAGAGAGGCTTCGTTCCTATAAATCTTCTTAATAAGCCAGTGCGGCAGCCTTGTCGAAACAGCGTTCAAGCTCATCAATAATATAACCTTTTAACAATTCGATGTCGAAATCTTTTCCTGTTTCTTTTTTTATTGACGTATATTCCGCATCTTTAATCCCGCATGGATTCATAATGGAAAAATAATACAGCCTGGGATCGGCATTCAACGAAAACCCGTGGTATGATACCCACTTTGAAAAACCGACTCCGATCGATGCTATTTTTTTATCTTTAACCCAGACTCCTGTCAACTGTTTTTTTTTAACAGAAACAACTCCGGCGACGGCCAGGGCTCTGATAATAACGTTTTCTATGGAACGGATAAAGAGGTTGATATCTTTTTTCCAATAGTTCAGATTAATAACCGGATAACAGACAATCTGTCCGGGCCCGTGATAAGTTATATTACCCCCCCTGTCCGCTCCAAAGAGTTTAATCCCCAACGATTTCAGGATATTTTCCGTCACAAGAATATCTCTATCCTTAAAATCTCTTCCCATAGTCATTGTGTGGTTAAAATGAGGGAAAAGAATTCTGTTCTCCCCCCCGTTTACTACTTCGGCAACCTCTTTTTTCTGTATATCGAGCATTTCCGCATAATCAACATCATAAAAATTTTTAATTTTCATAAAACATCTTACATTTTCTCAGGGGCGGTTATTCCCATCAGATTAAGCCCCGAAGCTATCACGATTTTTACGGCTGAAACCAGCGCCATCCTGGCCAGAGTAAGGTTGTCTTCTTTTTCCCCGATAATCCTGAATTTCTTCGAATCCTTGTGATAATAGCTGTGAAACAGGGATGCCAGTTCCGACAGATATATGTGAATCCTGTGCGGCTCAAGCAGGGATGACGACAATTCTACTACCGAAGGAAAAACCGAAATCTTTTTTATCAAATCCTTTTCTTCCCTGTTTATGAGTTCTCCCAAAATCCCGGTTTCAGGTTCGGGAACATATTTATGCCCGAATTTTTCGCTGTATTTTTCAAGAATACTGCAAATCCTAGCGTGTGTATATTGAACATAATAGACGGGGTTTTCCGCCGATTTCTTTTTTGCCAGTTCAAGGTCGAAGTCAAGGTGACTATCCGTATTCAGCATAAGAAAAAAATACCTGGCGGCATCGGCCCCGACTTCATCCATAACTTCTCTGAGAGAAATAAACTCACCCTGTCTCGTTGACATGGAAAGCTTATTCTTACCTTCATAAAGCGTCGCGAGCTGGATTATAACTACTTTCAGACTTTCATCGTTAAATCCCATAGCCTGAATAGCCGCTTTCATACGCGGAATATAACCATGGTGGTCGGGTCCCCATAAATCTATTAAGACATCAAATCCTCTGTCCAATTTATCCTTATGATATGCGATATCAGGCGTTATATATGTCCATTCACCGCTGCTTTTAACTATAACCCTGTCTTTATCATCCCCGTATTTCCGCGAATTAAACCATACGGCTCCGTCTTTTTCATATATGAGCTCTTTCTCTTTTAGTAATTTTATGGCTTTTTCGACTTTCCCGGTTCCCGAAAATTCATTTTCGCTGAAATAAGAATCAAATTCAACGCCAAAATCCATGAGGTCTTTTTTAATCCATTCCAGTATATTTGTTTTCGCATATTCACTCATAAACTCAAGCGTTTTCTCGGGTTCCCCGGCAAAAACGGCTCCTTTTTCGGAATAAAGCTTCTGCGCCAAACCATCTATATACAAACCTTTATAACCGTCATCGGGAAAAGGATATTCGCGCCCGCAGAGTTTCATGTATTTTGAATATAAAGATTTCCCGAGAACATCCATCTGCCTTCCCCTGTCATTAAGATAATATTCCCTGAAAACCTCATACCCTGAATTGGCAAGCAGCCTTGCCAGGGCATCGCCCACCGCTGCCTGTCTGCCGTGCGCGACCGTTAGAGGGCCCGTGGGGTTAGCGCTGACAAACTCTATTATCACTTTTTTACCTTTGCCTTTTTCGGAAACGGCATATTTCTCGCGCCGCCGCAGAACATCCATAATAACATCGTAAAAAACATTGTGTTCTAGAAAAATATTAATAAAACCCGGGCCGGCCGGTTCAATCTTCTTCAACCCCTCAATACGCAAACGCAAAACACAGTCACAAATCATCCGGGAAAATTCAATCGGGCGTTTCCGCGCAAAAGACGCGTATTTCATCGCGAAATTAGTGGTTAAATCGCCATGCGCCCGGTTTCTGGGAATATCAAATTCAACCGAAACACCCTGCGGCATCTGGCATTTTTCTTCCTCCATAAACTTCCCGTAGCAGGAAATTATGGCATCTGCTATTTTTTCTTTCAGTTCGATTTTCATAAAAATTCAGCATCTCCCCACAGGCGCTCCAGGCTGTAACGCTGTCTTATCTCGTGATAGAAAACATGCACTATAACATCCCCGTAATCTTTGACAACCCATCTTGAACTGCCTATACCCTCGCTTCTTATGCAAATGATATTTCTATCCTTAAGTTCTTTTTCTATAGAATCCCCTATTGCATCGACATGTTTTTCCGATCTGCCCGAACAGATAACAAAATAGTCCGCAATGGATGAAATATCTTTTATTTTCATTACAGTTATATCAAAAGCTTTTTTTTCTTCGGCTGTTTTTACGCATAAATTGGCCAGTTCGCGGGAATTGGTTTTTCTTTTTTTAACGGTTTTTGCCAAAGCCATTTTTTTCAATGCCGTAAAGTCTCCTTTCCCTGATATATTTTTTTACGTTTTCGTTCAAATAAGGTATTTTATCAAGCGCCCCTTCTGAAATCTGTCTGCGGATGGCCGAAGACGACACGTTAATTTCACCGCCTTCCATGAAATTAACCTTAAGCCCCGGAAATTCAACATTAATTTCACTGATTTTTCCGGAATCAGCCCCCTCCCTGGGATAAACTATAAACTCGCATAACTCGGAAAATTTTCCGGGCTCCTTCCATAACACAAAACCGCTCAGCGAATCAGCTCCCAGAATAAAAAAAATACTGTTTTCTTTGTTCTTAGATTTGATATACTTCAGTGTATCAACCGTGTAAGACACATTTTTTTTCCCGATTTCATACATGCAGACATTGAAACCCGTTATGCCTTCAACGGCAATATTAAGCATAGCAACTCTATCTTCGGTATTAGAAGAAGCGCCGCCTTTCACAGGCTGGATATAACACGGGATAAAATAAACTTTCTCCAGTGAAAATCGTTCTCTCGCTTTTTGGGCAATTTCAATATGGCCGTTATGGACGGAGTCAAAAGAACCGCCGAAAACACCTATTTTCATAAATACTAATCTCTAATCTGGCCGTTACCTTTAATTACATACTTATAAGTATTAAGTTCCTCGAGCCCCATAGGTCCCCGGGCATGGATTTTATCGGTGCTAATGCCTATTTCGGCTCCCATCCCAAACTGTCCCCCATCCGTAAATCTCGTGGACGCATTCAGATATACCGCGGCTGAATCAACCATATTCAGAAATTTCGAAGCCGACGACTGGTTTTCGGTAATAATAGCGTCCGAATGCATTGAACCGTATTTATTGATATGCTCTATAGCTTCTTCAACGCCATCCACTACTCTAACAGCCAGAATCAAATCAAGGTATTCTTCATACCAATCATTTTTCCCGGCTTTTTTAATCCCTTTTAATATTTTCGCCGTCCGCGGACATCCTCTCATTTCAACTTCCTCTTTTCTCAGCATATCCGCCGCCAACGGAAGAAATCTGTCCGCTATGGCGCCGTCAACAAGCAATGTTTCTATGGCATTACATACTCCGGGCCTCTGGCATTTCGCATTGCGGATAATATTCAGGGCTTTATCAAAATCCGCGTCCCTGTCAACAAAAATATGGCAGACACCTTTATAATGTTTGATAACGGGTATTGTCGATGCTTCCGTTACCGCTTTTATCAGATTCTCACCGCCCCGCGGTATAACCAAATCAATCAATGAACTCAATTTCAATATTTCTTTTACGGCTTCTCTCTGAGTGGTTTCCACAAATTGGATAATGTCTTTCGGCCCATGGCAAGCCTCAATGGCATTTCTCATACAGTCTGCAATAGACTTATTGGAATGAAAAGCTTCTTTGCCGCCTCTCAATATTACGGCGTTGCCGGCTTTAATGCACAGTCCGGCTGAATCGGAAGTAACGTTGGGTCTGGATTCATATATAATGGCTATAACCCCTATGGGCACGCTGATTTTAAAAATCTCCATTCCGTTCGGTCTTTTTTTCTTATCCAAAACCCTTCCTACGGGATCTTTTAACGCCGCAACCTCTTCCAATCCGGCAGCCATTTGTTCTATCCTCTCCTCATTCAACATGAGCCTGTCAATTAACGCTTTCGGCAAACATCCGGTTTCAGCGGCTTGAATATCTTTTTTATTCGCATCTATTAAAATTTCCCGGTTTCTTCTTATCGAAGCGGCAATACTTTTCAACAGGCTGTTCTTTTGATCGGCGCTCATCAGTATAAGTTTTCTGGAAGATTCCTTTGCCCGTTCCGCCAGTTCTTTTACATATTCTTTTATTTTTCCGCTAATTCCCATTTTGCTTTTCCCGCGTCTCTCCGTATATAACCATATTGTTTCTGTGGACCACCTCGTCAAAAACTTTTCCGGATAGCACTGTTTTAATCTGTGATGTTTTCAGTCCTATTATCTTTTTTATATCCGAAGATGAATAGTTCGTCTGGCCTTTTCCTATGTCATTTTCTTTCTTATCCCGCAAAATTATCATATCTCCCGCGGAAAAATCTCCTCTTACGGAAATAATTCCGGACGCAAGCAGACTTTTGCCGTTTTCCGACAAAGCAATAACAGCACCTTCTTCTATGACAATAAACCCTTTAGAGCGTTTAAAATGCGCTATCCAGCGCTTTTTCCCTCTCATCCTGTGTTTTGAAGGCAGAAAAAGGGTTCCTTCGTCTT
>JAQUNG010000007.1 GCA_028717725.1 bacterium
CGCCCATAAGAATGCCGGAAGATTTGGAGAAAATGAGTTTTACCTTAATTTTACCCGCGCCCGGGAGACTTCCGGGATGTTTATCCATCGCTTCCGTCTTTCCCCCAATAATTTCAAACCCTTCATTTTTCGCGCTTTTTTCAGTAAGCCCCGCGGAACCCAAAACCAGACCGTCAACATAAGTTGAGTAGATGGCTATTGTCCCTTTGTTCTCGCGGACAACTTTCAACCGGTAGAGATTTGCCCCGGCAATTCTTGCTTCCGCCGTAGCGGTGGAAGCAAGCATAACAGGCGCGTCTTTCCTTGTATAAAAATCTCTTTTGCCGGCGCAATCGCCAACCGCAAAAATATCGGAATCTGTCGTGCGCATATATTCATCTACCCATATGCCTTTCCCTCTGCCCATATCCAGACCGGCGTCAACAGCCAAACTTACATTGG
Source organism: bacterium (assembly GCA_028717725.1). Lineage (GTDB taxonomy): Bacteria > Auribacterota > UBA6266 > UBA6266 > UBA6266 > UBA6266. The sequence goes on from JAQUNG010000007.1 coordinate 442, forward strand.
GGCGGGCGCCTATCCCCAAAATGGCATTATCTATTTTCATCTCTTTCCCGTTTTCAAACCGGACACCCTCAACTTTATCTTTTCCCAAAAATTCAACAAGTTTGCTGTTGGTTAAAAGATTCACGCCCTTTGATTTCAATTTCTCTTCCGCCAATAAAGAAAAATCTTCGTCAAAAGAATTTTCAAGAAGATGGGGAAGTACTTCGGCTAAACACACATTGATGCCTTTTATTTTTGAGATTTCATCGGCGAATTCCACGCCTATAAACCCGCCTCCCAGAACTAACACATCTTTCGCTTTTTTAAGGTTGGTTATTACCGCTGACAGATAGTCCATATCTTTATATATGGGATAAATTCCTTTTTTTTCTATTCCGGCTATCGGAGGCTTAATGGGCAATGAACCCAAAGCGAGCACTAATTTTTCATATCCATATTCTTTGCCGCTTTTAGTTTTCACTTTTCTATCGACGCGGTCTATCTTAACAGCTTCATCAACGACAACTTCTATCCTGTTTTTCCCGAGAGCATCAAGGGAAACCTTATTATCCCCGGGGTTTTTCAGGCTCCAGAACATATAAGGTATGCCGCATGGAATACAACCGTTAACGACGTCCTTCATAATCAAAATTCTTTTATCCGGATAATACCTTCTTGCCGTTCCCGCGCTCACCAGACCCGCCGGCCCGCCTCCAATAATAAGAATGTCCGTTTTCTCAGCCATAAAACTCCTTTTTCCCGTTTTAAAAATACTTATCTGTTTTTCCCGCTGTTGCTGATTTTTACAAAAAGTTCCCGGAAAGTTTTTCCGTATTCCGGAAACGCTTTAACTATGGGTTCTCCCTTTGAATAGGCCATTGCTATTTCTTTTTTAAAAGGTATGCGCATAAGCACGGCTATTTTCTCTTTCTCGCAGTATTCATCCGTTTTTTTATTGCCTAAATCGGCGCGATTAATGACAACTCCAAATGGAATTTTAAGCTTCCTCAAAACTTCCACGGCCAGAATCAGGTCGTTTAATCCGAACGGTGTCGGCTCGGTCACAAGCACACAGTAGTCGCTCCTTTTCAATGTTTCAACCACGGGACATGATGTTCCCGGAGGCGCGTCAATAATCACCGTGCGTCCGGTTTTAATATGTTTTTTGATTTCTCTTATCACCGGCGGCGCCATTGCTTCTCCTATATTAAGGCGGCCGTGCACAAACTCCATTGAACCGGCATCTCCCGTTTCGATTTCTCCTATTTCCCTGTTTACTTCCTTTATCGCTCCTTCCGGACAGAAGTAGGAACAGCTTCCGCATCCGTGGCAGAGATTGGCAAAAACCAACACTTTGCCCTTCCTTTCGTCGGAAGGCGGCACCACGGCTATGGCGTTATACGCGCAAACTTCGCGGCACTTGCCGCAGTAAGAACACTTGCTGTCGTTTATTTCGGGAACAGGGATAAATACTTTTCCGGAATATTTTATTTCGGGTTTTAAAAAAATATGCGCATTGGGCTCCTCCGCGTCGCAATCCAGAAACTGCACATTATCTCTTATGGAAAGCGCGAGGTTTACCGCCACCGTAGTTTTTCCCGTCCCGCCTTTACCGCTCGCAACTGAAATAATCATAATTTTTGCACACCCGGCTTATCCGCTATTAACATTTCCTGGAAGCCGCTTTCAATTGCCTCTATCTTGAATCCTTTTCCGGACAAAAATCCATTCATATCCCGCAGGCTGAATCCGGATACATCGTGTAGATTCCCTTCCGCGGCATGGAGTTTGTCCAGCACTTCAAAACCGGCTTTATTGAAATCGGCCAGAATAATCCTACCCCCAAAATCAACAACCCTGCTAATTTCATCCATGACCCTGAAAGGATTTTTAAGATGATGGATTGTATTGACAGAAAAAACAATATTAAAACTTCTATCCTTAAAACTTAATCGCTCCGCGTCCTCAACCCTGAAATCCACAAGGTTTTCCAGATGAAAATATTGAAGGTTTAACCTCGCAATCTTCTGTTCCTCTTCGGACACATCTATGCTCGTAAACCTGTGCCCCTCTCCGGCAAGAACAAAGGTGAAATGCCCTTTCCCGGTTCCCACTTCAAGGATACGGCCGGATACAGGGCCGGCTTTGTCAAAAATGAATCTACGCTCTTTATCTATATCAAATCCGTAATTTTGATAAAGCTTTTTGCGCTCCAAATACCGCTTATGATTTCCCAAAATTTCGTTTTCCAAAACTTGCCCCTTTTACTGCCTTATCATTTTCGTCCCACATTTAGGGCAACTTATAGAATAGCAGGGGACCCCCGCCTGATGGGTTGTCTCCGTCCCGCAATTAGGGCAAACGCAATTGCCCGCAGGACCTGCTCCCGGACGATTCCCTCCGCCCGCGCCTCTCCCAAAACCACCTTGCCTGCCTCTTCCAAAACCTTGGCCAAAAGGGCCTGTTCCATCTTTTCCAGGCATCTTACTCCTCCTATCCCATACCGAATTTTGACTTTACGCTGGGGCCCTGCGTAGAGCTGAATCCGCCTTTTTTATATTTTTCAACCGCTTCCCTGACAGTCCCGGAAGCCCCCGTAACTATTTCTATTCCGGCTGCCTGAAGTGTCTGGAAAGCATTCGGGCCAACATTGCCCGTAAGAACAGTTTTTACGCCTTCTCCCGCAATAAGCTGACCGGATTGGATTCCCGCCCCGCCCATTGAATCCATATTGGGATTTTGAATTACTTTAAACTCAAGATTTCCTGTATCGACAATAATAAAATACCGGCATCTGCCGAAACGCGGATCCACTGCTGAGTCTAAATCGCTTCCCGAGGAAGTAACACATATTTTCGCGTCCGAACCTGATTTTTTGTCACTGCACATAATGCCTCCAATAGTTAATGCTCATCATTTTCTTCATGCGGATGGTCGCATATTGTTTTTTCCACACCATAACCTTTTCCCGCTCCCGGACTGCAAAGACTTTCACCGCCTTTCAACGTTCCTTTTTCCAAACTTTCAACGATATCTTCTATTTTTCCGCTTATGCCGACGACAGTTTGTATACCGAGTTCATTAAAAAATCCTGCCGCCCTCATTCCCATTCCGCCGCAAACAATACACTTAACCCCTTTTTGGTGCAGAAAATTAGGGATATATCCCGGCTCATGCCCGGGATTTTTAACTTTTTCTCTTTTTGCAACCTTGCCGTCTTTGATATCCACAATGGTAAATTCCGGACAGCGTCCGAAGTGCGCGGATACAAAGTCACCATCGGTTGAAATCGCTACTTTCAAAATGAACCTCCTTCAAAGTCGATTAATCCCGCCGAGCGCCGGAGAATTATCGAAGAGAATTCTACGGCACTCTCGCGAGGCGGGATATTTTTACTTATCTTTTTTTGATTTCTGCGCGGACTCTATGTCTTTCAGACGCTGGTTTATGGCATTTATTTCTTCCTGCATAGCCTTCGCTTCCGCCTTCAGCATATCCGCCTCCTGGCCGGGCGTAATATTAGCAGGATATGAAAAACCCGCATAGGAATCATAAGGATACGAATCCCATCCAAACCTGCCAAAAGCAAATCCTCTGCCCCAGCCACGGCCTCTTCCTCTGCCAAAACCGCGCCCATAACCTAATCCTCTGCCGAAATATCTTGCTCCGGCAGCTCCTCTTCCTTCAGGAATAACACAGAATCCTCTGCCGCCTCCTGTCATAGGGCCCTGTCCTAATGGCCCTGTTCCGTCAAAACCAGGCATTTCAATCACCTCCCTTTTCTATTTTGTTTTGCATTTTTCACAAAGGCCGTAAAACTGTATTACATGACTTTTAATATCAAAATTATATTTTTCGGATAATCCTTTTTCGGTTTTCCTCAGCAATTCGACCTCATCTTCGATAAAATCGGTATAATCTATTACCCTCTTGCAACCGGCGCATATCAAATGGTGGTGATGGTTGGCTTCTTTATTTGGCCCTTCGGCAAGTTCATATCTCGCTCTTCCGTCCCCAAAATCAAATTTAAGCACCAGGCCCATTTCTACAAGAATTTCTAGTGTTCTATAAACTGTGGCAAGCCCGATGCCCGGGCAGGATTTTTTAACACTAAGATATATATCCTCAGCGCTCAGGTGTTTATCTGTTTTTGTCAGCGCGTCCAGGATAATCTCCCTGCCGGCCGTCACACGGTATCCGCAACCGCGAAACCTGCCCTGCCACCATGCATTTCCCCTACATCTGCCCACAAAACCTCCTCTATTGATAATGGTTCTCATTATCAATATACAAGAACTTTCACCTTTTGTCAAGCTATCTGTTATAATCGACTTAAATCCCAAAATGATTTTTATGGAGGTACAGTATGGCAAGACCAAAAATCGGAATAATTTACTACAGTATGTTCGGCAATACCTATAAAATGGCAAAAGCTGTTTGCGGCGGTGTTGATGAGGCGGAAGGCGAAGCCCTGCTTTATACAGTTCCCGACTTATTACCGGACAGCGTCGTAAATTCGAACGAAAGTATTAAAAAAGCAAAAGAGTTTCAATCCAAAGTCAAGATAGCAAAACCTGAAGATATAGAATCCTTAGACGGTATCATACTGGGCTCCCCTACCAGATTCGGGAATATGTGCGCACAATTAAGAAATTTTATGGACCAAACCGGCTCCCAGTGGATAAAAGGTTCTCTTATAAACAAACCCGCCGGTGTTTTCTGCTGCACGGCATCTTTACACGGGGGGCAGGAGACCACACTTATCTCCATGGCCTTTACATTAATACACCATGGGGCAATAATAATAGGTGTTCCCTACAGCATAAAAGAACTTGCAGAAACCAAAACAGGAGGGACACCTTATGGTCCAACCGCGGTTGTCGGAGAAAACGCCGATCAAAGCCCCGCGGAAACCGATCTGACAATAGCCCGAGAACTGGGCAAAAGAGTTACCTTTATCGCGAAAAAGCTTAAAAATTAATCAGGATTTCTTTATCGCCAGTATAAGGCATATCAGTGATAACACTATGCCGGTAACAAGAAACCACCAGCCGTAGGGAACAAGATACTTGACCAGCAGGATGCCAAGCCCAACGCCTACCAATATCTTTGAAACCACAAAGATGATAAACATAGGTGAGGAAAGTTTCTTTACTCCGCCGATTAAATCAGCCATAACTACCTCCCTGTTTTATATGATATTTTGCCAGTTTAACGGCTTTTAGTGAATTTATTAAATATAGTTGACAAAAATATATTTTTAGATTAAATTGTTTTTTAGTGGTAAACAAGAGGTACTGAAGTCTTACAGCCGCAAAGGTGAAAGATGAATACCTTGCGGTTTTTTTATTGCTTCAGCAGTTTACTACAATCTGAGAAAAAGGAGGTGTTGTTAGCAATGACAAAAGGAACAGTAAAATGGTTCAGTAATCAAAAAGGTTATGGATTTATTACTTCTGAAGACGGCAAAGATGTTTTCGTGCATCACAGTGTTATTCAGGGCGAAGGTTACAAGACTTTAGAAGAAGGCCAGCAAGTTGAATTCGATGTACAGCAGGGCCCTAAAGGTGAGCAAGCCACTAATGTAGTAAAACTATAAATCGCAAAGAAAAAAGCCCGGCATAAAAATGCCGGGCTTTTTTTATCATGCGGCACAGTGCATTATTAAACTTATTCCCGTATCCGGAAAAATCCTATAACCCGCAGATAAATATTTTCCTTCTCGTATAATATACCTCTATGTCTTGCCTTGCCGAAAAAAGTCGGCCGGTATATAATAAATCCACAGCCGGCTCCAAAAATATCGGCGGCAGGGAGAAACAAAAATGGAGAAATTCAAAAAAAACGTTTTAGCGCTGGATAATCTGGTAAATTACCAGAAAGATTCGATTGTAAGCAGGGAAATCATAAAAAAAGAAACGGGGACAATAACACTCTTCGCATTTGACGCGGCGCAGGGTTTAAGCGAGCACACGGTTCCTTTCGATGCCATGGTCAATATATTGGACGGCGAAGCGCGTATAACAATAGGTAAAAAGCAGTTTAGGGTCAGGGCAGGGGAAATGATAATAATGCCGGCGAACGAACCCCACAGAGTAAACGCCGAAAAAAGATTTAAAATGCTTCTTGTCCTCATAAAAAAATAATTTCAAGTATAGTTTCTCATTACTGTTTTAAGCGCGCCGCTTATCGCAATTTCGGAGGTTTTGCCATAACATCCATGTGATAAACCCTGCCTGGAAACATTTTTTCTAAAATTTTTTTTGACTTATAGTCGATATTTCCTGTTATAATTATTTTTTTGGGAGGACAACTTATGTCGGATAAACATCAAACACCGGAAAACACAAAAGGCGAAAACACAAAAGAAGTAAAAGCTTTCTTTGAAAAATGGGACACCTACCGGAAGGCTATGGACAATGATTACGCGGGCCACATAGAAGCCTACAAAGCCCTCGGAGATTTCCTCAAAACCAATATCGATAAACCTTTCTCTATCTTCGACCTCGGGTGCGGAAACGCCGAATTTATGGCCCAATCCCTAAAAAACACACTTATACAAAGATACGAAGCAGTCGATATTTCCGAAAGTGTATTGGAACTTGCGGAAAAAAATATGTCGCACCTGAACTGCGAAAAATACTTTTTCCCCGGCGATTTTATAAATGTCATACATAACAGGGAAACATCTTTTGACGTTATCTGGATAGGTCTTTCTTTTCACCATTTATCATACAGGCAGAAGGAAAAATTGCTTGAGAGATGTTCTTCTCTCCTAACTAAAGGCGGGTACTTCATTATCTTCGATCCCGTTTCATACGATAACGAAACATTGGAAAACTTCAGGAAAAGATGGTGGAATACATGCCATCTTTACTGGAACGCGCTGACCCACGAAGAAAAACTTTCCATAAAAGAACACGTCGATAGCGCCGATTTTCCGGAATCCCTCTCTACATATAAAGGCATAGGGGGAAAATACGGTTTTTCGGAAGTGGAATCCGTGTTTATCGATCCCACGGAAATTTATCAGATAATATATTTCCAGAAAACATAAAAAAGGGCATTCGCGAGGAATGCCCTTTTTAAAATTTTCCGTTTCAAACTCTTACTGGCAAGCTCTTGCCGGAGTTTCAACCGTATCGACAACAGCGTCTTTCGCAGTTGTAGCCGTTCCTTTAATCGGAGTGGTAACGATTTCAGGAGCTTTTTTTACGTCGCCTGTCAGTGTTTCGCCCGTAGCTTCAACTGTCCCGACAACTGTCTCTGTAGAATTTTTAACTACATTCCCCCCGGTCTTAACCGTTTCGCCGGTCAGTTTAAAGGGATAAGTAACAACTTTTTCCGCCGTGCTTTTATCACTCGCCGCCGGGACATCCTGTGTTTCGGCTTTTTTAGCCATAGCAAACAGGGGCGACGCGATAAAAAAAGCGACCGAAAGAACTGCCAAAAACACCACCGCTTTCTTCATGTTTCTCTCCATTGTTATGTTGTTGAACTTTCTTTTATCTGTTATTAATTGTAGTATAATTTTCCCTCGAATACCAGATATTTCAATAGTATGAACCTTCGACAAGCTCGGTCGGAGTTTCACCGGGAAAAGCGCATGTAAACCTTTTATCGCTGAGTTTAAAAACCATGACAAAATATTTGGGTTTATCCTGGCTTTTAAAAACAAAATAAATATGGTATTTCCCTTTTCCCTCTATTTTTTTTGATTCTATATCCATTTTTCTGTTGTATGAAGGTATTTTCAACGCCGGAAAAACAGGTTTTTCCCCTATCAGTCTGCCATCTCTGTCATATAAAAAACACATGGGTTCAAACCCATCAAAATTCCCTTTTGCATTGATATTGAATTTGACAAACAGCGCCCTGTCGCCGAAATGTTTACAGCCCGGATCAGGCAAAGCGGTTGTTTTAACGGTTCCAAATGTCAGCAAATCGGCGGTTTCCCGGTTTTGGGAAGTTTTATCCTGCCCAACGGACTGTTTAAGCTGATCGAGTGTCGATCCGGCGGCAAAAAAGTGAAAAAAGAGTAAAAAGAAAAACTGAAAAAAGCAAACAGGTCTTTTCATCGATCCACCCAGGATTTTATATCGTCTATATCATCTGTTTTTTTGATTCAGCAAGATATTAATTTCGTCGCTCGGCCCGATTGCGGCAGGCCCGGACCATATGCCGCCGCCTCCACCCCAATCACAAACTCTCACGGCCAACACATTATTATCCTTAAGAATACTCCTGTCGATAAGATATACGCGCGGGGTATCCCAAGCGGTGTTTTTATCGGGCGGGAACCTGCCTGTCCTTCCTATTTCAACTCCGTTAAGGTATGTGACATCCGCGTCATCTACGGCGCCTAACAGAAGAACTATCTTCTTGTCTCCCCATTTTTTTAACTCGTCTTCGGTAACCGTAAACTTAAGCCTGTACCACGCAATACCGTCATATCCGGGCAGGGCGTTTTTCTCCCAGCCTTCGGGCACATTAACCGGTATCCATTTATTTTCATGGTAATCTTCTTTTGCCCTTTCAGGGTTATCTCCTTTTTTGATAATCCACTTCCCTTCAAGGCTTTTATAGGTAGGTACTAAAAACTTATCTTTCCACGAATACATCTCTTTTCCCTTATGGGACATTACGGTCTCAATACCGCAAACAGAACTTTCCTTGATGTTCCCTACCGGAACTTTAACACTCATCAACGGCTTGTCATCCCTCTTATACGCTTTAAATGTATCTTTACCGTTGATCATGAGAGCTCCTTCACTGTCAAAAACCTTCCAGTTCACGTTGAATTCCTTGTTCACATCGTTAAGGAAGATGTCGGGGAAAAGATGCAGTGTGATAAATCCGCCTTTGGCATTATCCTGTTTCCAGAAGAACTTCTGGATAAAAGGCTTATCATTGTATTGAAGCAGTTTGAAAATCCCGTCGGGCTGTTGTTCAAGAAGGCTAACGGCGCAATTTTTGGGGGCAAACCGCCCTTTCGACTCCAAATCAAGCAATACTTCCATCAACCTGCTACCCGTGCAGTAATGGCCGACAAGCAATATCGACATACCCGTGCCGGAATACCGCACTAACATTTCTTTCGCCTTTAAAAACTGGGCTAATCCTTCCGAAGCATTGCGGGGCTCATACATCCGGTTGGCGGAGGGGTCTCTCAACTTAAAATATTTTTCGTCAAACAGCTCTATCAAACCGCTTTCGGGAATGGTCTTCGCCGGCACAGTCGAAGATGTGATATCAAAACATTTTTCATCTATCTCGGGCCAGATCTCGGCGGTGATGTTATGGCTTTTCAAATACGGGAAAATCGTATATTGTGTCCTGTACATAGGGCTAACGAATACACGGTCAAACCGGTAATTTTTTAACTTGTCATTTATATGTTCTATCTGGGTAAGTCCCTTGGGCGAAAACGTTCTCTGGTTTTCTTCGGAATAGTTGCCTGTTACGTTTCCCATCGTTTCTGCGTGGCGTGTTATATAGACTTTTAAACCTTTGTTTCCGCCAGCCCCGGCAGGGAAGCAGACAAAAACAAAAGTGAACAGTAAAAATACCCTTAATAAAATATTTCTTTTCCTATGCATACTTATCATTCTGTTAAATCGGGGAAAATAAGTCAACCAAAACAGTAATACTATTGAGATAATGCTGATTCATACCCGAGAATCTTAAAAAGTCCGGGGAAAGATTGCAGGTATTTTTCTTTTTTTATCTCATTAAGCCAGAATTCTTTTACCTGTTCGTTGGCGTGAACCCTGCCGTCCTTCCAGCCGCCGCCCTCATAGGTGGGATGCGATTCCCAGTCGCAGCTTATATAACAGATAGCCTTTATTCCGTATTCGTCAACAAACTTAAAAAACGGTTCAAAATATCTTTTAACGGCATTTCTGCCGTAGCCGACACCTATACCCGCGGGGGTCGCTTCCGCTATCATCACAGGTTTTTTATGTTTCTTCGCAAGTTCGATAAAATCTTCTATAAACTTATTCTTATGGCTGAAAAAAGAAATCGCGAACCAATCCACATATTCATCGCCGGGATACCAGTCCATAACGGGCGTTTTCATCTTGTGCCCGAAAGAATGCCATACATACGCGATATTATCTACTTTGCTTTTTTTAAGGCAGTCCACAATATAACGATACGCCTTGATATATTTCTCAGGCTCATAACGGTTATGCTCCCCGTCAAACTCATACCCTATCCTCAAATAAACAGGCCTTTTCGCTTCCTTTATAAAACGTCCTATTTCATCTATGCTGCCGTCATAATCCCCGGCGATAATCCCGTCAAGGGCATCCACCATATAAAGCCCTATCTGGAGCGCCGTGTCGGGATATTTATCAACGACATATTTCGCGTACTGGTTTCCCGCTCCGCGGTCTATCGGTTCAAACAACCCCTCGGCGGTATATACGGAAGTGTACGTCGTGAAACCCGCGGGCACAATACCTATTTCCCTGACGTAATCGTCAATCGCAACCGTATCCTGCCCCAGTATCAGCAGAACCTTATCTCCCGGCGGGACGAATTTTGACCGGTAATCAATCTGTCCGGCATATAAGACATCAACGTTCAGCGCGAATAAAAATACAAAAATCCCCATAAAAAACTCTTTTCTCATGATGCTCTCCCTATTGCCGCAACTGACATTAAAAACCTTTCTTCATTTATCAATCAGTGGTAAAATAGCCGCGTGAATTTAAGGTTAACACAAATATTCATAGTAATAACGGTTTTTTCCAGTTACGCAACTTATGCAAAAGCAAATGTAGAACAAGCCACCCGTGAAATCGAACTTCCTACAAGCCGGGACATCGAAAAAAAACTGACGCCTCTTCCCGCCAAAAAACCTGTAATCGAAGAACAGATACAAACACCGATAAGGACAGGTCCCTCTTTCTTTGTCACAAAAATAAATTTAAGCGGCTGCGAAAGTATCCCCCCTCGGGAATTTCAGATTATTACGGAAAAATACGAAAACAAAGAGCTTGATTTAGAAGACATAAACAATATAGCAAAAGAAATCGAAAAAGAATATCTGAGAAAAGGCATAATAGCCGTCTGTTACCTTCCTCCTCAGGATATAAAAGACGGGGCACTCACGCTGAAAATCATAGAAGCCAGGATGGGGGAACTTATACTCGGCGAAAAAACTAAGCATTTTAACAAAGATATACTTAAGTTTTACTGGGATACGCCATCCGGTGAAATTCTGCGTTACGACAAAATCCTGCAAAGCCTGAACCTGATGAACGAAAACCCCGATAGGGAAGTACGGGCGATTCTTCATGCCGGGAAAGAGCCGGGGACTACAGATATTTCTCTGGAAGAAAAAACGCATTTCCCTCTGCACCCCACTTTCTCTTTTGACAGGGAAGGTTCTGTATACACAGGAAAAGAACGGACGACAGTAGGGTTCAGACACAACAACCTTCTCTTCCTTGATGATATATTCCTGTCGGGTTATATGTTCGGACGCGAATTCAGCGGGTATTACTTTTACCACAAAATTCCCTTCACAAATTTCGGCACTTCGTTTATGTACGGTTACAGCTACAGCAAGCTGTTCCCCAAAAAAGAACTGGAGTATTTCGGGATAGAATCCCAATTCAGGACACTGAGTTTTTTCCTGTACCAGAACATTTTCAAAGATGGGAACTATCTGGGTGAAGTGTATTCCGGGTTAGACGCAGAAGATAAAAAATCGACAATACCCGGCGGAACATTCAACAAAGACCTCTTGAGGGTCGTACGTGTAGGCGGAAATTTTATTCACAGGGGATTTCTAGACGGAACAACTTTTATAAACCCAGAAATATCCTGCGGCATAAACGGTTTGGGAGCGAGAAAAAAAGACGCTCTTTCTTCGAGAGGAGCGGCCAATACTTTTTCTAAATTCAACCTGCGTGTCACACACCAGAAAGACCTTCCTATGGATTTCCGATCCATTATAAATCTCGCAGGACAGGTTTCCACAACAAAACTCTCCCCGCAGGAGACTTTTTACCTCGGCGGGATAAAATCAGTGAGGGGATACCCCGCGGGAGATTTTCTCGCGGATAACGCTTTTCTGACAAATATCGAACTTTTAATCCCGATACCTTTCATTCCGGGTGAGCTAAAAATACCTTCGGCGTCAAAATCCCTGAAAGACAACGTGAAAGGAATAGTGTTTTTCGATTACGCGTATGGGATACAGAAAGGAACCGTTCCCGAAGGCGATAAAAAACACGTTAATATGGCCGGCATAGGTGCGGGAATAAGGGTAAAGCTCATAGATAAATCTTTCTTGAAATTCGAGTGGGGATTCCCTGTCGGGGACAAGCCTATCACGGAAAGCGGCCGCTCACGCTTCCACATTTCCATAGACTGCGAACTATAAGATATCCTCCGTCCCCACATAAGAGATATTCACGAATTCTTCGGAGAACAAAAGGAATACAGGATAACTGTATATATAATGTTTTCTGCGGATACCCCAGGGTTTTTCAACTAAACTGTAATCTTTTTCCTGTTTTCCGCTGCAGGCGCCTTCCTCAAAAAACACTGCAGAGTTTATGAAACTATCAGGCAAACCGATAAATGGCCGGTCTAACTGGGAATTAAGCGCTTCCATTGCCTGCGATTCGCTAAAAGTGGCTGAATCGACAGAATTGAAAAAGAATGGTCCTATCCTGAAAACAAAAACATCCGAGCCACCGTTATGCGTCGTGTCATAAGCGCCGGGTGTCACGGGAAAATCAGCTGAAAACGTATATCCTATAACATAAGTATATCCTAAACCATCAAGGGTTAATCCTCCGTAACTGCTGTCATAACCTGTTCCGCCTACATACGTAGAATATTTTAAAGAGCTACCACTCTCATCCAATTTGAACATATAAGCATCTCCCCCGCCGCCGTTGTAACTCGTATCATAAGCGTTGGGCGTTGTGGGAAAATTAGCCGAACCGGTAAACCCCGATACATAAATATTTCCGGAAGCATCAAGCACTCTTCCCTGTCCTCCGTCATCCCCATCCCCTCCCACATAGGTGGAAAATATCATATCGGCAGGGCCGTTGCCTGCCGGTTTTAACCTTGTAACAAAAATATCTGCCCCGCCGTTATGCGTCGTGTCATAAGCGCCGGGTGTCACGGGAAAATCGACTGAATACGTTCCACCGGTAACATAAACACCGCCGCCGGAACTGACACTTATCCCTCCATATCCGTAATCGTTCCCGCTTCCGCCAATATATGTAGAATACTCCAACGCGCTGAAATCAGCACTTAATTTACACACATAAACATCCAGCAACCCATTCCAAGTTGTATCATAAGCTCCGGGAGTGGTGGGGAAATTAGCCGAATCGGTATGTCCAGTTACATAAACATTATTTGAAGAATCAAAAGCCACTCCGAGACCTCCTTCAAAGTCGCTTCCCCCTATATAGGTGGAAGATACCAAATCCGAACCGTCGGCGTTGATTTTAGTAACAAATATATCCTGGTCTCCGTTATAGATTATGTCATATGCCCCGGCGGTGGTTGGAAAATTATTCGACTCTGTTGACCCTGACACGCAGGGATATTCCGAATTATCAAGAGCAATGGCATATCCATAATCCACACCGGAACCGCCCAGATATGTGCAATATTCAAGATTGCTTCCGTCGGCATTGACCCTGGCGACAAACGAATCTCTACTGCCATTATAAGTTGTGTCATAAGCTCCCGGTGTTACGGGAAAATCGTTTGAAGCGGTTTGGCCCGTCACATATACGTTGCGTTGGCTGTCAATGGTTATCGCCCTGCAGATATCCGCACCGGAGCCTCCTAAAAAGGCGCAATATTCAAGCGCGCTGCCATCGGCGCTCAACTTGGCCACAAACCCGTCGCCGCTGCCGGCATAAGAGGTTTCAAAAGATCCGAGCGTTACAGGAAAATTATTCGAATACGTCTGCCCCGCTATGTAGGCATTATACTGGCTGTCCAGAATGACCCCCAGACCGTAATCTGCTCCGGAACCTCCGACATAAGTCGAATAAACCAGTTCCGGGTCAATGATAACAGGGTAATCTTCATTATAACTTCCCACATTGAAAATATAGCTATCGCCGGAAACAAGTTCATATGCTACCTCGATATCATATCTTTGTCCGTCAATATCCTGATAAGCATATGGTTTTGTTTCAATAATTTCCCCGTAAGGCGTTTGAATGACAAGGTTCCCGTTATTATCAACGGTTAAATCCCCTGCATTATTATATTGGACAAGGATATCCTGCCAGTCAGCGCCTGGTTTTATCACAAATTCAGATTCCAGGTTTCCCTTATTGGACGTATATATAAGGTCTATTCCCGGATAAAGTTCGTCATAAACTATCTGATAATATGACGGGATACCGGTATAGTGGTTTTCGGGGTCGTTTCCTATAAAATAACTGTATGTAGCGCCCGCGGCAAGATAAGAACCTATTTCAGTGTACGGGTCCGCACCTAAAAACTCAACAGATACGGGTATCCACGCAAAAAGCCCATCCGCTTCCTGAAACAGGAGATAATAAACTTCGGTAGAAGTAAAATAATAAACGCTGCTCCCATCATAAACGAAAAACTGAATATCTTCATTGTTCACCTGTCCCACATTAGGAATAAAGTAAAGGGGATATCCTGATAAATTAAGTCCCTTCCCAAAATCTATACCGTTGAAATAAATCGAGCCGTCGCCGCCAGGATAAACCGTTCCTGATAACTGGTTAAATTGTCCGGTGCCGTTTTCATCGGTGTCATAATAAAATTTTATATCGCCGTCAGCCGTTGAAATATCGGCAGTCACGCTTATATCTGTTTTGGAAAAGATTTTAATATCTTTTTCAGCTTCGAGACGGCCGCCTTTTATATTAACAAACAAAGGTATTTCCTCATCGGGATTCCCTATTTCTATATCAGTCGCTTCAATGTCGGCAGCCAGCATAACATCACGGTTTGCTATGACTTTTACCATCCCGTCTCTCAGCTCGACCTTATTCGCTCTCACCACACCTTCCAGATTAACGGCGCTCTCAAAGATATCAGGCAGGCTTTCCGCTTTTAATATGATGTTTCCCCCGCTTGCTTCTATGGTTCCTGTATTTTTTATCTGGTCTATTATGGCCTTTCCCTCATAATCATATATCCGGGAAGCCGTCTTTTCCTCTATCGCCACCGATATAAGGCCGTTGTTGGATATGCCGACTCTCGCGGCGTCGCCGCCCGCAAGTGTCACCGTTCCCAGCGGCGCTGAAATTAAACCTTCGTTCTCCACCGCGCCGGCAATCAATACGCCGAAACCACCGTTTCTGATAACTATCGTTCCTTTGTTGGAGATGAGCCTGTCGCGGGTTTCGTCCGAAAGTTTCCGGAATACAAAATCGCCGTTCAGCATATCCGAATTTGAAATATCCACGGCTCTTGTAGACAGGATTATATTTGCGACATCTATATTGGCGGTTTTGCCTATATTGATGCCAGCGGGATTAGTTAAAATGAATATTCCAATAGGACAAAACAGGTTGCCATCCAACCAGCTGGCTGACCCCCCTGTAACATTGTTGAGCAAAGAAGAATTTTGGGAAGCAAGTTTGACAAATACCGAATAGTTTTGGGGGATATCGAAATTTGTCCAGTTCAGCGTAATGCTATTGGCTGCTGACGTTGCGTCTATCGTCATTGAATTGGCGTCATCCGTGAGTTCGACGCCTTCGGGCAGATTACCGCTTATCACAGGTATGTCCGCAAGGACATTCCCCCCACACGCCTGCGCGCAGAGGAAAACACAGAAGATTATTATCTTTCCCGCCCTAATCATTACTATAAGAATATTCTACCCCAATCTCCGAATTAATGACATAGGTTTGTAAAAAGATTCAAAATTATTTCGAACCAACTAAAACAATACCGCATACCGCGGATAAAACAACGACTATGTAATTGTAAATCGTCCAATAGCCTTCATTCTTTATGACCATTCCCACAACCGTGGCGGCCGCCAGCGCAAGAAGCAGCACTCCGATAAGCTTTTTACTCATAACTTTTTTCTCCTTTCTAATAAAAGTCCTTTTATCTCTATTTTAAATGATGACACCATATTTCCGCATTTAATATGGTGTCTGTCCCTCATTATCCATTAAGTTGATTGGGTTGTTATTACAATAGGCATAGATATTAGGTCCGGGGAGCTGTCCCAATGGATCAGGCTGGATGAATCGTCCTATCTCAGGGTTGTAATCTCTGAAGCGGTAATCATATAACCCTGTCACCTTATCTACCGGCCTGCCGGTAAAACCGTAGGGCTGGTTTATTTTATTGCCAAAGAACAAAAAGCTTTTTTGTTTTATATCAGTTGTTCTCTCCCCGAAGGCGGTATATTCATAGCTCTGGATTAAGTTGGAGTTGCCATCTGTGATACCTCTCACACTCCCTCTTATATCTTCACAATAGTATACCGAAGGTGAGGCGCTGCGGGAAAGGATTTCATCGAGGGATAATGCTTCTTGCGTCTTTTACTTAAAACAGCTTTAAGGATTTTAAATTCTCCCAATTCCACTTGTTAAAATTTCTTTCACCTTTGTTTTCAGTTCGGCGGGCTCGATTTCGCTGATGTGCGATATCCAGGAGAGCATAGCGGGGATGATTTCTTCGTAGATACCCACTTTTGTTTCAATGATGGCCGTGCCGTCTTTCTCAGGTTTGACCTTCTGCAGGGGGAAATACTTCCCGTACCTGAAATACCTGGCGGCTTCCTCGTCAACTTTGAACGTCACTTTCTTGTCTCTCTTTTCCGTAAACCAGATGTTCACGCTTTCATCAAGGATAGTCTTGAGGTTCTGGGGCATCTCGAAATATTCATCAAGAAGCGTTACTTTATTAATAAAGTCCAGGCGGAATTTCATCAGTTCACCGGCCTTGACATACGCAAGCAGATACCACAGGCCTTCGTAAAAGGCCAGTTTAACCGGGCTTACCTCGTATTCCTTTGTTTCCCTATCCGGCAAATACTCTATATTGACCTTTTTTTCATCATTTATCGCTGTTTTGAGGTTTTCCAGGAAGGGATAGTTTTCCGAAAGACGTTCTCCCTCGGGCAGTTTTACATAGAAAGGGGATGAACTCTCGGATGATATCACTCTTTTGAATATCGAGCTGAACGAATCGTCGAATTTTTTACCCAGAACCTTGGATATGCCGTGAAGAAAGGAGAGGAGGGACGCCTCTTCCCTTGAAAGCATTATCTGCTTTAGGGAAAAATTGTCCATAAAGGAATAACAGCCCCGTTCCGCTTCCTGTTTTAAAGGGAAACCCGTGGTGTCTATCAAATTAATATCGCGCTGGATGGTTCTCAAAGACACATTGAATTCAGAGGCAAGATCGATTGTCTTGACAACCTTTTTAGTCTCCAGTTTGTTCAGGATTGTTACAATCCTTCTGATTTTCTTGTCGAATTCTCTTCTGGGAAGCATTGAACCCTTATCTTTCCTGAACTTTCCCCCAGCCGGATTGGCAATCATAAAAAGGGCTTCCTTATCTTGAAAACTTCCTCTATTATAATAATACAAACGACACCATTGTGTCGCTATTAAAAAAATTTTTATTTTTTTAGGTAACGTCACAACGCTGTCGTCATCATGGGATAACCTGCAGGTATTCTAGAGAATGGCTCTCTGGCGGTCAAACACTAAACAAAATAAGGGGGAGGGTTTATATGGAAGGGTTAAAAGTTTTAAGAAACACACAGGTCATCATTCTGGGATTATGTATAGCGGTTGCCACAATATTATCAAGCGTAATCTTATCCCAGGGATTTATGAAAATCAAAAAATTCAGCAATGAAGTCATCTCCGTCACAGGTTCGGCGGAGAAGAAAATAAAATCGGATTATATCGTTTGGAAATCCGGGTTTTTCGCAAGGAATGCCGATCTTACCGCGGCGTTCGCGAAACTTAAGGAAGACCTCAAGACCGCAAAGCAATATCTCATAGATAAGGGTATTAAAGAAGAAGAGATTACCGTTTCACAGGTGGACACCAAGGTGCTTTACAAAAAAAATGAAAAAGGACATGACACAAACGAAGTAGAAGGATACAAACTTACACAGGCCATGGAAGTCAAATCATACGATATAGATCTGATAGACACAGTATCGCGCGAATCAACGGAACTTATCAATAAAGGCATTGAATTCATATCCGTCGCGCCCGAATACTTTTACACAAAACTCTCGAACCTCAAGATAGAAATGCTTGAAAAGGCGACCGATAACGCGAAAACCCGGGCCGAAGCGATGGCAAAATCAACGGGAAACAGCATCGGACTTATGAGAGCCGCGAAAATGGGGGTTTTCCAGATAACGCCGGTGAATTCCTATGATGTATCCTGGTACGGGAGCAATGACACTAAATCACTGGACAAAAAAGTGACCGCGGTTGTTACCGTCGAATTCGCGATAAAAGAATAATTTATTTCAGCCCGCCGGAAACAAAAAACAAAAGCAGTCCGGAAATAAGGAGGATAAAAGTGGAACACTCTGGAACATTGGAAGAGCTTCCGTCTCCACCTGAAGAGCCTTCTTCCGGGAAATAGCCGGATGCCCCTTCTGCGGCAAAAGCCGCGGTTCCCGCTCTTCCTCCCGGCTCGGCTTCATCAAACATACTTTGTTCAGGAAGGATATTAATGTTCGCGAACGGTGTTTTCCCGTCTTCGGGTATCTCGGGGTTAATGATATAATAGGCATTATCAAAATAAGCAGCTCCGGAAGAAGCATTTTCAAGGACAAAGCTGAATTCGCCGTACATAGCGCCTTCGGGCGCAACAATATTTTCTATGGATACATTCTGCCACGCGCTGGGACCTGAAACGGAAGAGGGGCTGTCGATTTCGTCGCTTATCTGATTTCCAAAAGCATCTTTCCAAACCACTTTTATATAAGCACGGACGCCATCTCCGGAAATAGGTTCTTCATAGGGGGACATAATATAGCCGTTAACCGTATATGCCTTGCCCGGCTCGGCGAAAAAATTCTGGACGGCTTTTCCGCCTTCGGGAGAAGAAATTTTCAGAGACCACTTGCCGTTGGGAGTGTGGTTGTAATCGGAATTGAGTTCAATGCCTCCGCTACCGGAACTCAGGGGAGTCCACCAGGTCATACCTTCATGCCCCTGCTCGAAATCGCTGTTGGCAAGAAAGCTCGAAGAATCGGCATAGCCTATAATAAAAAATGTGATTGTTGCCAGCGCAAAAAGAAAAACTGTTACCTTCATTAACCTCAGATTCTTCCCATAGGCTCCCCGCAGCAGACAAGCTCTCCCCCGCCAGCTACCGTAACCTCAATTTCGTTACCGCAAATATCGCACCTGTAACTTTCCCCGACGTTCTCCACATTCATTTATGCATCCCCCCTTGCTTAAACATTAAAATAAACACCTAACTTATATATGTATAAATGTGCCGTGTCAATCCAAAATATTTTTTAATCGTTCATAACATCTTGTGTTACAGAAAATTAAAAGGCTGTTTATGCCGGTATGTTTGTGATAGAAAAAGCCGATACAGGATGATTTAAAAAGAAAAACCTTAACAAAAACAGTTTATTGATGTATTTTTGTTTTCTTTAATGACATCTGCGCGGAAATAAAAAAATGATAAAAAGATTCTTTAAAAACACTTCTTTAAAAAGAGACTTTACAAACGGGAATATTCCCGGGCATATATGGTTTTTATCTATGCCGATTATAATCACCAACCTTCTTCAGACATTATTCAACCTTGTCGATATGTTCTGGGTGGGTAAACTCGGCCCGGACGCCATAGCCGCTGTCGCGATGAGCGGAACCATACTAATGATAGTAATGTTTTTTATGATAGGAATAGGAGCGGGGACTACCGCCCTCATTTCCCGTTTTATAGGCGCAAAGGAAAATATCCATGCCGATAACACGGCAATGCAGTCTGTAACGATGAGTTTTATTATTTCCGTTATTCTGTCCGCGGCGGGATATTTATACAGCCCGCGGCTTCTGGAAATGCTTGGCGCAAGTCCCGAGGTAGTTATGTGCGGCACGGGATACCTGCAGATTATTTTCGTTTCGATATTCGTAATGTTTTTTCTATTCCTGATATCGGCTATTTTCCAGGGAGCCGGCGACGTAAAAACCCCCATGCTTTTGTTGGCGTTCTCGACTTTGATAAATATTGTTTTAGACCCTCTGCTGATTTTCGGCATAGGCCCTTTTCCCGAAATGGGAATAAACGGGGCGGCATGGGCAACCGTAATATCAAGGGCGATAGGATCAATCATCGCGCTCGAGATACTGCTTAAGGGACGTTCTCTCATACACGTGCGCCTCAATAAATACACACTGGATTTCGGCATAATGTGGCGAATACTTAAAATAGGACTTTCTTCCTCCGCTCAGATGAGCTTCAGGAGTATGATGAACCTTGCGATAATGGCCCTGGTCGCTTCGTTCGGAACGTTTGCTGTTGTCGCTTACGGGATAGGAACAAGGCTTGAAATGATAGTTATAATGCCTGGTTTCGGTTTTGCCGGAGCCGCCGCTACTTTGGTCGGCCAAAACCTCGGAGCGAAAAATTCGTCTCGGGCAGAGAAAAGCGGATGGGTGGCAACAAGTTACTATACGGTTTTTATGATGGCTATGACCCTTATTTTCCTGGTGTTCGCGCCTTTGCTGGTTTCTATATTTAACGATAACCCCGAAGTTGTGCGGCTTGGCACAACATATCTCAGAATCATGGCGCTTTCATTCATATTTACTGCCATCGGGATGACACTGAACCGCTCAATAATCGGGGCCGGCGACACGTTCCCGGCAATGGTAAATACTTTTATCGGATTATGGGTTGTTTTGATACCGCTGGCTTTTTATCTTTCAAAGTCTACATCACTCGGATTAAACGGGATATGGCTGGCCATGCTTATATCATCGGCTGTTTTAGCCCTGTTGAACGCGGTTTACTTCAAATCGGGAAAATGGAAATCGAAGAAAATCTGAAAACTACCATTCGGTTTCTTTTTTCTGTTTCTTTATCTCCTCTCTCTGCATTACGCTCAGGTATTTGTCGACTTCTTCCCTGTTCTCAAAAACCTTTTCGGACGGAAGGGCTTTCACTATTTCAAAAACTTTCTTAATCTGGGGTTTCAGGTTGGATATAACGATATTTCCTCCGTAGGATTCCACTTTTTTCCTTATCTTGAAAATCTCCGCCAAACCCATACTACTTATATAATTTAAATCAGTCATATCAAAAATCAGGACTTCCGCGGACTTTACAGCGAAAGGCCTGAGCTTGTCCTGGAAAGCCATATAAGTGTCTGTGTCAAGCTCACCTGCAAGCTTAATCACATACACCCCTTCTCTCTGTTCTTCCACAAGGATATCAAGCGCCATAATTTAACCCCGCAAATATCCGTTATCTTAATTATAATTTTTGCATTATCCGCTATTTTCGTCAAGTATTTCCGCTATTAAGCATCCTTGCTTTTTTGACCGTTTGGGTATAAAATACCTTGAATCTGATACCACCCGTCCTTCCTCTTTCGCAAAAGGATGAGCAAAAGGATGAAAATCGGTGAAAAAATTTGATGTAGCTCTGACCTGGCACAACAGGACGAATGAGAAATTCATCGGCTGGCTGAAACGCGAATGTGAATACCTCCGCCTGTCTTTTCTGCTGATTACGAAAAAAACCGCTGATAACGTAGTCACCGAACTTGAAAAAAGCAGATTGAAAATAAAATTTATTCTTGATAATCAGGCGGATTATTTTAATCCCAAAGACCTTTTTTCAAGGCTGTGCTACGCGGTCAAAGACGCGGGAGGCTATGTGGTCTGCGACCCCGATGACGCGCGTCATTCTTCAAACAAGGCCATCACACATTACGAATTGCTGAAAGCGAATATCCCCGTGCCCTTTACTGTTGTTGTAAGAAACTGGGAACCCAAAAACTTTAAACTTACGAAAGAAGAACTCAAAAACCTGAAAAAACCTTTTATCATAAAACCCGCCTCCGGTTTCGGGCAAAGAGGAGTTGTCAAAGACGCAAAAGGATCAATCGAAGAAATCGCGAAAGCCCGCCATTATAATGAAGGAGACGATTTTCTCCTTCAGGAAAAAATAGAACCAGTGACCCTCGGCGATAGGATGGCGTGGTTCAGGATTTATTACCTTTTCGGGGAAATCATCCCGTGCTGGTGGAACACAAACAACGGCTGGTACGGGCATATATCCTTAAGGGAAATGTATAACTTTAAACTGCTTCCCCTGACAAGGATAGCTTCGGAAATCGCGAGAATCACAAATATGGAATTTTTTACAACGGAAATCGCGATGACCAACAACAAGGAAAAAAAATTTGTGTCAATTGATTATGTAAACGACCAGCCGGATCTTTGTGTCCTTCCCGAAAAAGCGGGAGGAGGTCCAGTTCCTTCCGTCGTCGAACATATCGCCGAGCGGATTGCGGGCATCGCGTGGAGAGTGTCAAAAGGCCTTTCCCTAAATATACACAGGTCCATCTGGCTTGGAAAAGCAATGCTGGAAGACAGCAGTATTTAGAAGTTATCAATCAGGCATTACTTTAAAGACTTTATCGTTCTCGTGGACCTTGCCCAGAACTTTTATCCCCACCTGCTGTCCCGATTTAGCCTCGTCGACTTTTTCGTGCTCTATCTGCATCGAATCAACTGTTTGCGAAAAATCGTCATGGGCGCCCTTTACATGGATTTTGTCTCCGACTGTCAGGGGCTTGGAAAGCTTGATGATGCCGACAGATAGTTTGCCGAAGTAATGGGTTATGACTCCTATTTCAACTTCTTTCATCCCGACACCTCCTCCCGGTTTTTTTATTTTACGCTTTTAAACCTATTTTCTCAAGAAATGACTTTTTGGAAAAAAGCCTTTATATAAAACTCATTTTCTTTTATAAATATTATATGCAAACCGTAATCAAAAAAATGTATCCCGCGCTCGGCCCATACATGGATTCTTTCTTAAGAGACTGGACCGAGCTTATAAAAAGCAGAGTGCGCCTTTTTACATTGCTCACCATAACGCTTTTTTTCGGAGGTTCTCTCATATCCTATGTTTTTTACCCCGCGGATTTCAGGCCGGGGGAAATACCTATAATGATCCTGGTGCTTGTCAGCAGCGGCGTCGTCCTGCTTCTTAACCAGAAAACAAAAACTATGCGCGCCGCAAAATTAATAGCCATGCTTTTCACCGTTTTCCTGCTCATCAATATAACAAAACTCCATATAATTTATTCCAACTACATAGAAATAGGGCCTGCTCTTTACCTGTTTATGCTGTTTTTTGTTTCATTCACAATCCCCTGGACTCCGCTTGACCTTGTTCCGATAACCTTCATCCATATGGCGGCATATTCAATTCTTCTTTTTCACATGGAAAAATATATGCCCGAAATAATGGGCGCGGTCAAAAGCCCTCAGATGCTTTTCGACGGCATAATTTTTCTTCTTCTCGGATTTATCCTGTGCGCGGTAATAAGGAAAAAAGATCTTACGAGAGAAATCCAGAACTATGTACTTCTGAAGGAAAATGAGATGAAGAATATCCAGATGCAGAAAGAACTTCAGCTCGCGAACAGGGTCCACAACACCCTCATACCGAAATCCATCAGTATGGACAAGGCAGATATAGCCGTAACATATATCCCTATGAATTATATCGGAGGGGACTACGCCAAATTCCATTTAATCGATAATGATAAACTTGTCTTTATCATATGCGATGTGACCGGACACGGAGTATCGGCCGCCCTGCTTGTAAACAGGCTCCACACGGAATTCGAACGCCTCGCGCAGGAACACAAGGAGCCCGGGGTTCTCCTTAAGGAGATGAATGATTTTATCGTCAAGTCATTCGAAGGCACGGACATGTTTTTAAGCGCTTTCTGCTGTCTGCTCGATTTCGGGAAAAAGACTCTTTCTTATTCAAACTACGGGCACCCGCCGCAATATATATACAGGATATCCGATTCCGATATAGCCAGGCTTGAACCTCAGGCAACCCTGATGGGCATAATGATAGAAGATAAAGATAAAATCCATGAATTAAAAGTTAATTTCGAACCAAAGGATAAAATCCTGCTTTTCACGGACGGCGTGAATGAAACGATGAACAAAGGCAGGGAAGAATTCGGTATCGCGCGGCTGGAAGGCTTCATCAGGGACAATCACCGGACCGGGGCGCTTTTATTCAACCAGAAACTCATCAGCCAACTAAAAGACTTCAGCGGCGGCAATTTCCAGGATGACATATTGCTCATATCAATCAACATCAAATAATCGCGGGCGCGATAAGCCACTCAAGTTTCCACCTGTCTCTGCGCTCTCTTCCAAAACAGGCAACCGAAGACACGTCAAAAGAAACAGGTTTTAAGTTTTTATTCTTTCCCGATAAAACACAGGCAAATCTTTCCACAAAGGGGATATGGCTTACTATCATAATATTATTCGGCATATCTGTTAAAAAAGCCGCGAGTTTTACCGGGTCGTCGTTCGGCAAAAGCCCGTTTTTCTCAAAACATTTTTTGACGTTTAGCGCGTCTTTCAGAATATCCGCTGTCTGTGTAGCCCGCAGTTTGGAGCTGTGCCAGATTTCAGAGGGTAAAACATTAATCTCCCGAAGATGTTCGGCGATTCTAACAGTGTCGGATTTCCCCTTTTCCGATAACGGCCTGAGGGGATTTTCCGTCTCGGAAACCGCCGCCCCGTGTCTCACAAGATAAAGCCGTCGATTCTTTTTATCCGCCGGCCTCATCGAGATATCCTCCCGAAAATATCCATAGATTCCGATATAAGTCTTCCCATCCCGGCGCTTTCCCCTTTGCCCATCTTTATAAAATACGCCGCTATGCTTAAATTAGCCCTTATCTTGAAAAAATTAACTTTTTCCATAAAAGATTTCCTGTCCTCTATGCTCGATTCGCCGGCATACAATCTTAAAAATCTTTCTTCCGTATATATCTCTTTTATTTTCGGGAAATCGCTCAACTGCGAAGAAAATTGGGCAAGAAAATACCCGACGTCATACTCTCTCAAAAATCTGACGGAATTTCCGAAATCGATCACAGATATGAATAAAGTGCTGATATCATGGCTTAAGTCCCGTCCTATTATTATATTTTTCGGATGATAATCACCGTGATTCTGGATAAAAGACTTTTTATCTTTTTTAAAATATTCCTCTTCCCCGGCCTGCACGAATCTTATTAATTTTTCGGCTTCAAGGGCATAAGGATTTCCTGTGCCGACAAAGGATTTCAAATATGACTCAGTCCTTTTGCGTTCTTTTTTAGCGGTTTCGCCGATGCCGCTGATTTCAAGCTTCAGGGAATGCAGGCGTGAAAGCCATCTCGCCGCCAATTCAAAATAATCCCTGCCGATATCAGGATTTATATTCACAAGGAGGTCAAAAAGATTTTTCCCTCTCTGCCCTTCTTCCATTACAAGCATTTTATCGTCATCTTTATCTATTACTGCCGGAACCCTGAAAGGGCCTTCCCGAAAGCCTTTTGAGTAAATTTCCTGCATTATCTCCGCGGATTCACTGAGCTTTTTCCATTTATCGCGGCCGGATGCCTGTTTTAGAATTATCCTGTCCCTGAATTCATCGTTCCCTTTTGTCCCCAATGTCAGTTCGGTAACCGTGATATTACTGCCGGACTTCGGTATTTCCTTAAAAAAAGGCCTGCACCGGCCGCCTCTGATTTCCGAAGTCAATTCTTTTATATTGCGGATCGGGTGGTCAAACTGGGTCGGCAATATGGCCGAAAACCCGGGTGAATGAGTGTCGCTGCCGGCGACCGCCGTAAATTTATACGTATGCCAGAATGACAGGCCGAGGACATTTTCGCGTGCCGTGTGATTTCCGCTAAATATCTCTACCGCGTCAAGCTCTCCGCTCAAAAAATATTTTTTGTCGGGTATTCTTCCATTCCTGAAAGGATGCGCCCACACAAGGGCTGCACCGGGATAATTTTTTCTTAATCGTTCAAGGGTTGTTTCTCCTTCTACGCTTTCACCGGCGCCAAAAACAAGGACATGTCCTATTTCGGTATCAACTTCCTGCGCGGACAATATGAGAAAATCATCCGCCGCCGAAGCTTCTTTCCTTAAAGCCCTTATTTCTTCGTCTGTCCACAAATACCGGTGTTCGGTAATCACCATGCCCTGCAGATGTTTCGCGGAAACTTTTTTAACAAGTTCCACGGGGCTTATTTTGCTGCACGCAGAATGCTTGTCCGTATGGCAATGCAGTTCAAGAAGCATTGAGACTATTCCTTTTCAAATGTTATACCGCCTGATTATATATTCCCTGATAAAACCGATATATTCCGTCTTTTCCCGCTCTTCAATGTCGGAACACGCTATTTTATCCGTAAATTCGGATAAAGTCTGGCATTTATCCCGCGTTATTCCTCTGTTTTTTAATTCCCTTTCCATAGCAAGATATCTTGCCCTTAAAGCCCGGATGCCACCCGGAATATTATAAGAAGCAGGCGATCTGCCGCTTCCGGACAAAATTTTCTTTGAAATCACTTTCCCGAAATAGCAAATAAACAAAACACCTATCAGGATTTTAAAGAAAAGAGTGTTAACAAACCAGAAAAAACCTTCCCGGATGAATTTATCCGCCAACTGCCTGAATCTTAAAACCGCGATATCACAATAATCGCTGAAAGGATTTTTATCTTTTACCGGAGCGGGCAGCGCGGAAGGTGGAGTTGCTTCCACAACCCGCCAGCCTTCGCCTTCAAAATAAGCCTCAGCCCACGCGTGGGCATCCTTGTTTCTCGCAATCCAATAACCGCCGGCTTCGTTTTTTTCGGTTACAAGAAATCCAGTGACATACACCGCGGGAATTCCCATAGACCTCAGCAGAAGGACAGCGGAAGAGGCAAAATACTCACAATGACCTTTCTTCATATTAAAAAGGAATTCTTCAACAGGATCGACTTCCCTTGAAAGGGGAACTCCCAGTTTATAGTCGTAATTATCATGAAAATATTTTGTTACCAGACCGGTTATTTTCGCTTTGTCTTTCTCCCCTTTTGAAATCTCAAGCGCCTTTTCCCCAATTTTTCCCTTAAGATAAGCCGGCACTTCGGCACACCGGGAAGGATTTATTTCTAAACCGGTTTCTATGCCGGCCCCGGGCAATGGCTCTTTAAGCCGATACAAGACAGCCGGCTTGTCTGACATATCGTAAATATTCCCAAAAACATCTATTTTAATTTTGTCCGAGCTCGATACAACCTTAGCGGGGTATTCGCCGTAAAAAACGGTTCTACTCAATCCCGAATCTTTAAATACGGATATTTCCCGCAGCTGTTCTTTTTCGCCGGTCGCGGAAACCGTGAAGATGTTCTGTCTGTCTTTTTTATCGAAAGGCAGAAACATATCCCCGCCCTCGGGATTTCTCCAGACCCCGCGCGAATAATAGAAATACGATTTACCTCTGAGATACCCGGGATTAGTCTCTGCAAAAATTCTCAGGCACACATTGCGCTGATTGAATTTCCAGAGAAATTCCGGCAGACTACCTATCATAGCGTTCCCCGTGAAAGCATTTTCGATGTTCTTTGAAATGCCGCTGCGCCACAGATATCGCATCATATAATTCTCAATCGGCCAGTAAAAAGTCCTGTAAGAGAATACCGCCAGAGATACGGTTATGCATGAAAACACGACCGCCAGTCCCATAATAAAATAATATTTTACCCGTGCACTCCCTGCAGTTCCGCGAGCTATGTCTGCGTTGATAAAAAACAAAAACGAAATAAAAAAAGCCGCCATCATCAGCGAATGCAGCATTATATTCGAATTATACACATCCTGCGCGCAGACTATGCACAGCACCGCGGAAAAAAATATTATCTCTTTGCTGTTTTTCCCGGGGTTTATCAGATGCATCACCTGAACCGCAACAAGATACTGCGACAAAATATACGCGAGGCGCGCGAGTATAAAACCGTTATCGACATCCGAAGGATAAAACCTGAGTAGCAGCACAAAAGGAACGGACAAGTACATATAAGTCATGAAACCGATGTTAATTCTTAAGAGAGGTTTTTTCGCTTTGGAAACAAAAACCAGCACAAGAAACACAGCAACGGGAAAGACAGCAGAGCCCATGGTAAGCGCCGGATAAAGGGCGCTCAAGAAAACAATCAAATAAGAAAAAATATTATGCGTTTTGCCGCGTTCCATATCCGCTTCCGATCTTAAATCATATCAATACGGCCCTTAACATCGTCTTTTTTGAGAATTATGGCTTCGCCCATCTCGTCCGAAGAGGTATTTGGGTCAAATTCGCAGTTTCCGTCGCTTATTATAACCCTTTTCAACGCGCAGCCGCTCTCTATAATGTGCCTGCAGAACCTTTCTTTTTCCCTGTCCCATCCGAGAAGCACTATCAGAAAAGTCGTTATCGCGGGCAAATCGTCTTCAAGCATACCCGCGAGATTGGCTATGTTGTTTCCAGCACTGCAATCAACACAGGAAAGCAGATCCAGTATATTCTCGAAATAAGCGAAACTCCTGCCGGCCCTCAAATAATACAGTTCCGAACCATGGGCAAAAATATCGACAATATACTCTTTTCGCGCCAAAACATCGGCTATCGAGGCCGTGACAGAAACAGCCGCTTCAAAACATTCTTTTTTCTCGCCGCTGTTTTTGCCCGAACCCACAAACGTATCCAGAACCAGCGCTATCCTGCAAAAATATTCTTCCATAAACTCTTTGACAACCGGTTTGCCGAGTCGCGCCCACGCGTTCCAGTGAATATTGCGGATTAAATCCCCCTCAACATACTCCCTGTCGCCTATATATTCCATTGAATCTCCGATGTTGGACGACATCACAAAACCGCCGGGCTGATACCTTCTTCCGGCCGGAATATCCACCGACGATAACGGCCAAAAACGAGGGTAAACCACAATTGAAAAAGTGACGGGCAATTCGCTGATTTTATTCCATAGCCCGAAAGGAAAAGCGGTTTCGACCCGGTGGGCTTTAATCTCATAAACTCCTCTTCTCGAAGCTTTCATCCTGCATATGACAAATGTTTTCCCCCCGGCCGGAACCGAAACCGGCTGCGGTTTGTCTATGATATCCAGTTTAATGTCGGAGAATAGCGGATAAGCGGAAACACCGAAAATGTTGTTCCTGCCTTCATTCACAACGGTTATCTCGACATCAAATTCGGAATCGCATACAACTCTCTCGGGAAAAGAAACTTCAATCCTGACTTTCAGCGGAATAAAAACAGAAAATATTTCCGTTATAAAAAACACACCGAAAATGCCGCACGCAAGAAAATAGAAAGGAACACTTACGCTCAGACTCCCGAAACTCGCTGATATGATAAGGAAAAAGAACAGTATCTTCCCGAATGAAGTAAGGCGCTCCTGCCATATTCTTTTTAAGCGGCGGGTCATTTTCAAGGTTATAGATTCGTATTTGAAGCGCATTTTTACCGGCAATTAATGGTTTTTACACCGGGATCTCGGTATTAGAAAGTATTTCGCTGATAATATTTTCTTTTTTCACACCGGAGTACCGGGCTTTTGTATTGAGCACAAGCCTGTGGGGAAGCACCGGCATCGCCATTTCCTTGACATCTTCAGGTATCGTATAACCGCGTCCTTCTATATACGCTTTGGCGCGGGCACACATAAACAACATCAAAGCCCCTCTTGTAGACACTCCCAGCTTTACACGAGAATCCGCCCTTGTGGCCGCGGATATTTTTATTATGTATTGGACTATGGATTCTTCCACCTTGACTTTTTTTATTTCATCCTGGATTTTTACGATGTCAGGACAGGAAATCACCTGTTTTAAGTCCAGCAACGGGTCTTTCTTTTCTCTCTCCAGTATTATCGCCGCTTCATATTGTGCATCGGGATATCCCATTTCTATCCTCACGGCAAATCTGTCCAGCTGAGCTTCGGGGAGCGGATACGTGCCGTGATACTCCACGGGGTTTTGGGTTGCGATAACAAGAAAAGGAGGATCCAGTTTATAAGTTTTGCTGTCAAGCGAAACCTGTTTTTCGTTCATAGCTTCAAGCAGGCTTGACTGAGTCCTCGGGGAAGCGCGGTTAATTTCATCGGCAAGTATAATGTTGGAAAAAATAGGGCCTTTTCTGAACACAAAACTGCCTTCTTTCGGATTATAAACAGATCCTCCGAGAATATCCGCGGGAAGAAGATCAGGAGTAAACTGTATCCTCGAAAAAATCCCGCCTATAGACATGGCGAGAGCTTTGGCCATCGTGGTTTTGCCGACACCCGGAACGTCTTCTATCAGAATGTTGCCTCCCGCAAGGAGAGCGGTAATAATAAGTTTTACTTTATCTTCCTTCCCTCTTATCACATGGTTGACATTATCGATCAGTTTTTTTATTTCCTCACGCATAAAATTCTCCTTTTATTAAATATATTATAGATGATAAAACAATAAATACACAAAAAAAGGCTTCTTCCCGCATGGAAGAAGCCTTTTAGCAATACAACCTTTTTATTCCTGACTTATAGCATTAACCGGACAAACTGCCGCGCAGGCACCGCAGTCAACGCACTTAGCGGGGTCTATAGTATAAGGATTACCCTCGGAAATAGCATCCACGGGGCATTCCGGTTTGCAGGAACCGCAAGCCACACACGCATCGCTGATTTTATAAGCCATAATTTCCTCCCTTTAATTGTTCCAAAGCCTTAAACAACTATAAATATAATGCTCCCGCCGAAATGTCAAGGACAATTCCTTAACTTTTACTTGACTGAGGGCTAAAATAACCTATAATCATTCCAACCATTTCACGGAAAATGAATAAAAAAATATCTTTATAAAAAGACTTTTAACTATGACACCGGCAAAACCTCTGACAAATAATAAAACCCTTCTCAAGTGGGTGAATAAATGCGCAAAATTATGCAAACCCGACAGGATTCTGTG